>NZ_JBIATN010000035.1:0-92561 GCF_042891825.1 Streptomyces sp. NPDC001852 | reverse complement strand
CACCCCCCAGGTCATCCCTTCGACAGGGGGGAACAGTCATGCCGGGCCCGGAGGCCAGCGGCCCTCTTGCAGGACCGCGAAGAAGATAACGGGGGCGGCGGGGTGCGCGTCGAGCTTCTTCTGCGCCGCGTCGTTGTCCCGCTGGGCCTCGTTGATCCACTGGCTGACGACGGCGGGGTCGGCTCCGGCATCGAGGGCCGCCTGGTAGCGGGCGAGCCGCAGCTCGCACTCCTTGATCGCCTGGCGTGCTTGGGCCTGCTCGGGGGTCCGGGGCTCTGCGGCGCTTGCCGCGGCGCTGGCGTGGGTGAGCGCTTCGATGGTGGCGGAGAGACGGTCCGGAGCGAAGGCCCGGGCGATCCACCGGTCCAGGGCCTGGCACACGATGTCTTCGCGCAGGTAGACGGTGCGCGGGTGAGGTCGGGATAGAGGGCGGCTTCTTCCTCTTTGAACTCGCAGCGGTAGTAGACGCGGCTGCGGATGGTGGCGGGCTGTATTTTGCGCCCGCACAGGCTGCACCGGACCCGGCCGCGCAGACGTAGGGGCGCCCGCCCTGCTTGCCGGCGCGCTCCTGCGGCCCCTGGTTGCGGGCGCGCTGTGTGCGCACGGTGAGGGCGGCATTGAAGAGATCGGGGCTGATGATCGCTTCGTGGGCGGGTTCGTTGGAGTGGATCCACTCGTCGGGCGGGTTGTGGGTCATGTGGGTGCGGTGGCCGAGGGTGACGTCGTCGACGTCGAGGAGGCGTTCTTCCTTGCGTTGCTTGTTCCAGACCTCGTGGCCGGTGTAGCGGGGGTTGAGGAGGATGGCGCGTACGGCGCCCTGCTGCCATGCGGTGTTCTTGCGGTGCGGATTGCGGGTGGCGTCGTGGGCGGAGGGACAGGGGATGCCTTCCCGGGTGAGCTGGGCGGCGATGGCGCTGTAGCTCACGCCCTCCACGTACATAGTGAAGATCCGCTGCACGACGGGTGCGGCGGCGGGGTCGGGCTCGAGTTTGTGGATGCGCTGGCCGGCGGCGGCCTTGGGCGGGTTGGGGGGCCTGCGTCGGCGATCCGGTAGCCGTAGGGCGGTCTCCCGCCGAGATAGCGGCCCTGAAGCTGTGCCTGGGAGCCCATGGCGGTCCGCACTCGGATCTTGATGCGGTTGCGTTCGCCTTTGCTCATGCCGCCGAAGACGGACATGACGAGGTCGTGGGCTTCGTTGTCCGGGTCGATGGGTCCGCCGACTTCCGGGACCCACAGGGGGATGCGGAAGTGGACGAAGACGGGGAAGGTGTTGCCGAACTGGTTGCCGTAGAACGTGCGCTGTGGCTCTCCGATGACGACGGCGTCGAAGCCCCGGTTCGGGTTGCGGAGGGCTTGGAGGAGTTCGTTGGCGCGGGGCCGGCGCTGCCAGGGCAGGGAGCGGCTGTGGCCGACGTCGAAGTACTCGCTGACGATCTGGCCCCCGGCGGGCTCGATCGGGCTCGGGCGCGGGTGAGCTGCCAGTTCCTGGAGGCTTCGGGATCTTGAAGGTCCTCGGTGGAACAGCGTCCGGCGAAGGCGAAACGGATCACGTGCGGTCAGACCCCCGGGGTGTATGGCGTGTATCGCGTTGCGGGTGTTATGTGGCGGTCTGTCGTACCTCGATTGGGCAAGAAGAGCCAGCCGCGTCCATCCCTGCTTAGGCGTCTTCGGGATCGAGGTGCTGCCGCCCTGGCTCGGCGATCACGGCGCGAAGGAGCTCCAGGAGGGCGGCTGCGACGGACTCCGTCACGTTGGGTGGCTTGTCGGGGAGGGCCACGTGGATCTTCTGGGGGGTGGCCGTACTTGAGTACGGCTCGGCTGTGGGCTGAGGCATGCGCTGCCGGGCGCCGGGCCAGGTGACTCGTCGGTGCTGACACATTCCGTATAGAGATGTTGCACTTCGGTTTTGCCGCCCTGCGCCGGTTGATCACTGTTTGGGGCAAGGTGACTGGCTGCTTAATCCGTTGGTCTGCCCGGGCTCAGACTGATTTCGGCGACAGCGGGCTCGTCCGTTTTCATTGCGTTGACCTGGGGATTTGCCCGGGTCAGGTCACTCTTGGTTGCTGTCGGCGGTGATGACTCCGGCCAGCGTCCAGGACCCGCTCTTCAAAGCAGGTCCTGCGAAGTCGTCATCAGGCGGTCGGGTCCAGCGCCCGGAGCACTTCGAGCAAACCGCGAACCGGAGCGAGTTCGCTGTCCGGGAGGGGGTCCGGGCTGAAGTGCATGAGCCTGTTCCGGAACTCCGTGCATTCGTTCAGCGAGTCGACGACGAGGCTTTGATCGACGTCCCAGTCCAGCGCTTCCCAGTGTTCTGTCGGCTCGAGCACGTGGGGGTACTCGCCCAGGGTGAGGTCGTCTGCGGCATGAACTCTCTTTCTGCGGTGCGGCAGGAGTTTTGAATGGATCTGGGCGAGCGTCAGGGTGCCGCGCATCAAAGCCTGGTTGATCAGACGTCGCAGACGCTGCTCCAACTCTTCGAGCAGGACGAAGGGCTGGACGCGAACGCCGAATTGGAAGCTGAGGTCGGATGCGGTGACGATGCCGATGATCTTGTGCTGGCTGTCGTGGACAAAGGCATACCCGCGCTGCTGGATCTGGGAGACCCAGGGGAGGAGTTCCGCCTGGTCGAGCAGGTTGAGGGGATCGGGAGTGGCGATGTCGGCCAGCGTGAGAGGACTGCCGGAGACGCGAGCGCGGCCGATGGATTCCCATGTGACGACTCCGCACAACCGTCCGGAATCGTCCAGCACTGGCAGCTGAGAGTAGTCGTGGTAGACCATCGCAGTGATGGCCTTGCGCGGTGTGTCACTCGGGCTCACGGACACCACGCCTCCGGTGGCCGAGGCAAGATGATTGATGCGGTAGGTGAGCGGCGCCTGCTCGACCGTTTCATCGGGGACGTCTGCATCAGTCAGCAAAGGCTGGTCGGGGCCCGGTTCCGCGCCGATACGCAGCAGGGTAACGAGGCTGTCAATGCTCCCGGTGTTGATCGGAGGACGGGCGGTCAGTCCCTTGTCTGCCAGGTCTGCCTCGATCTGGTCGACGCTCGCCGAACTCCGGCGTGTGAGGCCCCAGGCCTCGATGAGCCTACGTGTCGTGATGGCCAGCGGCTGATCGGCTGGGGCTTCTATTGCGGCTTCCAGGAGTTTGGCCCAGGAGGAGAAGGTGCGGCTCTCCGGTCCCGACTCCCTGCTGCCCGGGTCCTTTCCGTTGTTCAGGAGGGCGGCAACGCGGCGGGCAGCGTCGTACCGGCGCAGTTCGAAAATGGTCAGCAGTGACCCCATGCTGTCGAGAAGATCCTGCTGTACGGCACGGCGCTCCAGGCCGGTGCGCTCCCACTTCACCTGCCGGGTGTGCTGCAGTCCGGGCTCGGCGCCGTGGCGGAAGACGTACTCACTGGTGATCACGCCGAGCGCCAGCTGCCGAGACCGGCGCGGCATGACAACCAGGTCCCCGATGCTCATCTCGTGACGGAACCGCCACAGCTGTCCCACCCAGTTTCCGATGACGCGGGGGCTGTAGTCCGGATACGTGGCCTCCACCAAGGCGCGCAATTGCTCCCGGTCGGCGACATCCGTGAGGTCGTCGACGAGCTCCGTCCAGCCCGCGGCGACGATGGCCTCACTCAGCGCGGGTTCCTCACGTTCGCCCTCGCTGCCAGCCCGTACCATCCATGCGCGCACTTGCCCCCCAAGGCGTGAAGAATTCCGTTCAACTGCGCGGATTCTACGGGCCATTCGCGGCAGGTTCCCTATCCTTCTCAGCTTCCCGCATCCGCCTGATCGCGAGCCACCAGCTCCACGAGCGGTCCAGCCGCCTGCTTTGCAGCGCCCGCGATGCGGAGTGCGTCTCTGTCCCCTGCGGTGGTATCCGATGGTTTGGCAATCCCCGTTCGATCAGAGCGCCGCTTCCGCAGGCGGCAGGCGAAGTCAGCAGAACCTTCACAACCCCGGAGCGGGAACGACTAGGCTTGATCGGCGCCCCCGTGTCCTGGCTGGTGGGCGTGCGGGGATGGTTGAGGAGTTCGGAGCGGTAGATGGCGGGGATGCCCGAGCGGATTGGCCGTTACACGGTGGCCAAGGAGCTGGGCTCGGGTGGTATGGGGGAGGTGTACCTCGCGTACACGCCGGGCGGGGCTCCGGTGGCCGTGAAGCTGATCCGCAGCGACAAGCTCGACCCCCTCACCAGGGCGCGGTTCGAGAAGGAAGCGCTGATCGCGCGGACGGTGGTCGGCACGAACAGGGTGGCGCGGTTCCTCGAGGCCGATCCGTTTGCCGACCGGCCCTGGCTGGCCATGGAGTACGTGGCTGGCCGTACCCTGCTGGCCTGTGTGGATCAGGGCGGTGTCCTGCCGGTGCCGCTGGTCGCCAGCCTCGGTGCCTTGCTGGCCGAGGGGCTGGAGGCAGTGCACGCGGCGGACCTTGTGCATCGGGACCTCAAGCCCCAGAACGTCATGATGGGGAAGGACGGCCCCATGATCATCGACTTCGGGCTTGGTGCCTTCATGGATGCCGCGCAGGAGTCCCTGTCGCACAGCGGCATGATCATCGGCACGGTGCGGTGCATGCCGCCAGAGCAGGCGAGCGGGCATCCGAAGGTGACACCGGCAGCGGATGTGTACGCGCTGGGCACGGTGCTGCTGTATGCGGCGGCCCACCACTACCCGTATGACGGTGTGGCGTGGGAGGCGGTCGCCATGCAGGTCGCGAATCCCGCCATCGGTCCGGATCTGAGAGGGGTACCGGAGGGGCTGCGGCCGCTCATCGCGTCGATGCTCGCGCACGAACCCGAGGACCGGCCGAAGCTCGACGCCGTCGCGCGGATGTGCACGGACCTGCTGAAGAAAGCCGGGTTGAGCCCGGCGGACGCTCGGCTGGCGCTGATCGCGAGGACGGTCGAGGGCGATGCGCCGGACACGGCCGAGGGGCCGCTGTCACCGTCGTTCGAGAGGTTGCTCGAGGACCAGGTCAGGCTCGAAGAGGCCGGTGGCGGCGACTCGCCGCTCGACGGGCGCCGCGAAGGTGACGTGGTCAGGGCGGACGAGGGGAACGACGAGGCGGATCAGGAGGACGGCTCGGCCCCCGTGCCCGGCGAGCCTGCCGTACGCCCGGAGGCAGGGCCAAAGCCTCGGCCCGCCCGTGGTCGGCCGCCGGCGTCGAAGCGAGTGGCCGAGGAGCTGCGCTCGCAGTATGCGGTTGATGCCGCCCTGTGACCGACGGTGTCAGTGGCTGGTGAGAAACTTGGGGACGGCCATACCGGGACGGGGCTGCGTAGGCCCCGCGTGCGGCGGGCCGTGGGTAAGGAGTGGAGCGGACGTTGGGCGTCGGGACAGAAGCCGTGGGCGGTCGGAGCGATGTAGTGCAGGATGCCCGCGAAGCCGAGGTCGCGTCATCGCAGCGCCAGCGGCCGTCGTCGGGCGGTTACGCTCCGGGGGCACAGGTTCTGATCCGTGAAGACCTGTGGCTCGTGCGAAAGTGCGAGTGGACCCGTGACGGCTGGATGGTGGAGGTCACGGGCATCTCGCCGTTCGTCCGTGGTATAGAGGCAGTCTTCTACGACCGGTTGGACGTCGTACAGAAACTTGATCCGCGCGAGACGGAACTGGTGCCGGACGACTCGCCCAACCACCGTCGGTCCCGGCTCTTCCTCGAAGCGATCGTACGGAAGACGTTCCTTCCGCAGACTGAGCACGGGCTCGCGCTGGCGGACGGCTTCCTCATGGACCAGCAGGTCCACCAGCTACGGCCGGCCGAGCTGGCACTGTCGATGAAGAACCCGCAGCCGCGGATCCTCATCGCGGATGTCGTGGGCCTCGGCAAGACCCTGGAGATCGGGGTGCTGCTCGCGGAACTGATCCGGCGCGGGCGGGGCGAGCGGATCCTGGTTGTGACACCGCAGCATGTCCTGGAGCAGTTCCAGCGGGAGCTGTGGACCCGGTTCGGGATCCCGCTGGTGCGGCTGGACTCGACCGGTATCCAGCGGGTGCAGCGGGACATCCCCGGGGGCCGCAATCCGTTCGCGTACTTCAAACGCGTGATCATCTCCGTGGACACGCTGAAGAGCGACGTGTACGCGCACCACCTGGAGCACACGGACTGGGACGCCGTCGTCATCGACGAGTCGCACAACCTGGTCAACCGCGGCACGAAGAACAACGCGCTGGCCCGGCTGCTGGCCCGAAGGACGGACGCGTTGGTCCTGGCCTCGGCCACCCCGCACAACGGCGACGCTGTGTCGTTCGCCGAGCTGATCAGGATGCTCGACGAGGCGGCGATCGCCAATCCGTCCCAGTACGAGGTGGACGACCTCAAGCACCTCTACATCCGGCGTACGAAGACCTCGCCGGAAGTACGGGAGTCGCTCAAGGACAACGCCTGGGCCGACCGTGGCCCGTCTCGGCCGATCCACGTTCCGGCCACCGACAAGGAACTCGCGGTCTTCACCGAGCTGGCCACGCGCTGGATCCCCGCCGATCCGTCCGCGCCCTCGGCGAGTCGGCACCAGCTCGTTCCGTACCGGCTCCTGAAGTCGTTCCTGTCCTCGCACAAGGCCCTGCTGGAGACGATCAAGACCAGGATCGGCAACCTGGACAACCCGCCGCCGGACAAGGCCGACGATGGCGACAAGCGGCGCACCCGCCCGGAGGATCCGGCCGTCCGCGAGGCGGCTCGCAAGGCCGAGCGGGCTGCCCTGGTCGACCTGCGGCAGCTCGCCGAGCAGATCGAGGACCAGGACTCCGCCAAGCTCATGGCGCTGGTGGACGAGCTGCGGGCCATGGGGGTCGGGCCCGGCTCCGAGACCCGGGTGGTGGTGTTTTCCGAGAGTATCCCCACCCTGCGATGGCTCGCCGAGACCGTACCGGCGGCCCTCGGCTTCCCGCGCACCGCCGGCGCGGAGGGGAAGAAGGACGAGAAGAAGCCCTGGCTGGCCTTCGGCGGAGCGGTGCAGGTCATGCACGGCGAAGCCACCACCGATCAGGAACAGCAGGACATCGTCGAGAAGTTCGGGCTGCGTGACGATCCCGTGCGCATCCTGTTCACCGGCGACGTCGCCTCCGAGGGCGTCAACCTCCATCAGCAGTGCCACCGTCTGGTCCACTACGACCTGCCGTGGTCCCTGATCCGTATCGAGCAGCGCAACGGCCGTATCGACCGCTACGGCCAGACACACCGGCCCGAGTTCCGCGCGCTGATCCTCACCAGCGACGTCCCATGGCGCACGGACGAGACGACCGGAGAGCCCCGCACGCTGGACGACCGCCTGGTGGGCGAGAAGCTCCTCGCGCGCGAGGAGGAGGCCCACCGGATCGAGGGATCGGCCGAGGCGGTCACCGGCCTGTACCGGGCCAAGGAGGAGGAGAGCCGCCTCACCCAGGACCTGATCGCGGGCCGCACGGTCGAGGAGTCCATCAAGCAGTCCCAGCAGACCGGGCCCGCGTTCCTCGCCGGCATCCTCGGACAGGTGGGCGCCGTGCACGATCAGCCGCAGGTCGCCCGCGCGGTGGTGCCCCGGCTCTTCGCGTCCACGGCCGACTACTTCGAGGAGGCGCTGAAGCAGGTCTGCCGCCCCAACCCGGAGAACATGCTGTCACTGCGCCGCGACGACGACGGCACCATCGCCTTCGAACCACCGCGGGACCTGCTGTACCGGCTCAAGGCGCTGCCCAAGTCGTACCTGGACGAGCAGGAGATCCTGCCGGGCAAGGACCGGCCGGCACGGATGCGCGTCACCTTCTCCAAGGAACTCGCCGCCCGGCGGCTCAAGGCCGCGCGGGAGACCGGCGACTCCCAGTGGCCCAACGTCTCCTACATCACCGACGTCCACCCCGTCCTGGACTGGCTCACCGACAAGGTGCTGGTAGAGATCGGCCGACACAAGGCCCCCGTGCTTGCCGCCACCGTCGACAGCCCGACCTATCTGGTCCAGGGCATCTACTCCAACGCACTTGGCAAGCCCACCGTCGTCGAGTGGATGGCCGTCTCCGGCCTGCCCGGCGCCCCGGTCGTCACGGCCCTGACCGACGAGGTACTGCGTGCATACGGCGTCGGGCCCGGCATGCCGGGCCGTGCGGAGCCCCGGGACCTCCCCGGCCTGGGCGCACTCGTGCCCGCGGCGATCGACGCCGCCGCACAGCACCTCGGCGTGCTGGAGGCCGAATACCGCGAGCGGATCGAGGCCACCCTCAAGCCCCATCGTGACCGGGTGGCCGTATGGCGGCAGGAAGCGCTGTTCGCCAGCGCCCGACCGAACGAGGCCGAGCTGGACCGGACGGCCAAGCGGCGCCTGAAACTCGTCACGTCCCTGCAGACGGCCGGCGAACCGATGCTGCGGCTGCTGGCCGTCCTCGAACCCGCCGACCACACCCGTACCGCCGCCGAGGGAGGCGCCGAGCAGTGAGCACCGACTTCGACTCCTTCGCCAACCGCGGCGAGTACCTCTCCGCGCACTACTTCGCCGAACAGCTCGGCACCGACCTGAAGAAGGGCCTGTTCGCCACCTGGGCGCTGCGCGAGGGCGACGAGAACGACCCTCGCAGAACCCCGCGCGAACTGCTACGCACCCTGCGCACCCCCTACCTTGCCGAGGAACTGCGCGGCTACTTCGTCAGAACCACGCAGGCCGACGCCGACGACGAAGCCCGCCTGAACACGCACAACGACCCCGAGTGGGCCAAGCGCCTCGCGGAATGGCACCAGACCGTCCTGCGCGCCCTCGGCTACGACACCTCACTGGCCGAACTCGCCGTCCACCGCGCCGGCCGCGACCACGTCGTAGCCGTCGCCTACCACGGCCACGGCATCGTCGCCCTCGACTGCGGCTGGGCCGCGGACAACGACGCCGCCCTCGACGCGAACGCCGCCGGACGCCTCCTCACACCCTTCCGCGCCGGTGCCAGCGAGTCGTACGAGACGGGGGCCGCACTCGCCTCCTGGCTCTTCCAGAGCGAACTCGGCGAAGCGGGCGGCCCGCACCCCCGCTTCGTGCTGCTGCTGTGCGGCGGCGTCCTCGTGCTCGCCGACCGCCACGCCTGGAGCGAGGGCCGCTACCTCGCCGTCAACCTCGACACCGCCCTCGAGCGCAACGACCGCGCCCAGCTCGGCGAACTCGCCACCATCGCCGCCCTGTTCAGCCTGGACATGCTGCGTCCCGGCGAGAACGACACCAGCCGCCCCATCGATGCCCTGCTGAAGTCCTCCGGTGACAACGCGGCGGGCGTCTCCACCGAACTGCGCCAGGGCCTGCAACGCTCGGTCGAGATCATCGCCAACGAAGTCCTGCACCAGATGGCCGACCCGAAGAACAACGTCACCCCGGCCGAGATCGAGGACCCCAGGATCCCCTTCCCCCGCGAACTCACCCGCGAGGCGCTGCGCTACCTGTACCGCATCCTGTTCCTGCTCTACGCCGAGGCCCGCCCCGAACTGGGCATCCTCCCTGCCGACGACGGCTCCTACGAGGCCGGCTACTCCATGGCCCGGCTGCGCGAACTCGTCGAGCGCGATGAGGAGCTCGTCGAGGAAGAGGCACGCAACGGCTTTCACCTCTACGAATCCCTCAGCGTCCTCTTCAACAAGGTCAACTACGGCCACCGCCCTTACGGCACCGAACCCGACGACGACCAGCCGGGTGACGACGAGGAGACCCGCAAGGCCAAGAAGGCCCGCCGCAGCGAGGACCGCGGCCTGCGCTTCGAACCCCTCCGCAGTGAACTCTTCGAACCCGGCGCCATCCGCCTCATCGGCCGCGGCGTCCTCGACCCGCGCAGCGACGAGGACGAGGCCCCCCGCTGGCTCGACCTGCGCCTGCGCAACGAGGCCCTGCACGAGGTGCTGCGCCTGCTCACCATGAAGAGGGGCCGACGCGGCGAGCGCGGCGGCTTCATCTCCTACCGCAACCTCGGTATCAACCAACTCGGCGCTGTCTATGAGGGGTTGATGTCCTACACCGGCATCATCGCCGAGGAGGAGCTGTGCGAGGTGGCCCGCGGCGGCGACCCCGAGCAGGGCTCCTGGCTGATCCCCTCACGCAAGCAGGACCAGTACCCGGACAGGACGCTCGTCCAGTACGACGAGGACGACGCCCGCAAGGGCCTGCGCGGCGTGAAGCGGTACGAGAAGGGCTCCTTCGTCTACCGGCTCGCGGGCCGGGACCGCGAGACCACGGCCTCGTACTACACCCCCCAGTCCCTGACCGAGGTCACGGTCGAACTGACGCTCAAGAACCGCCTCGACCAGGAAAAGGACGCCGACGGCAACGTCATCAGGACCCGGGCCGCCGACCTGCTGAAGTACCGGATATGCGAACCGGCGCTCGGCTCCGGCGCGTTCCTCAACGAGGCCATCAACCAGGTCGCCGACGAGTACCTGCGCCGCCGCCAGGAAGAACTCGGCATCACCATCCCCGCGGACGCCGCACTCACCGAGAAGCAGAAGGTCAAGGCGTACGTCGCCCTGCACAACGCCTACGGCGTCGACCTCAACGCCACCGGCGTCGAACTGGCCGAGGTGTCGCTGTGGCTCAACACCATGCACCCCGGCATGCGCGCGCCCTGGTTCGGCCTGCACCTGCGCCGCGGCAATTCCCTCATCGGCGCCCGCCGTGCGGTCTTCGCCGGCGACGACGTGTCGAGTGCGGACAAGGCGTGGCTGAAGGCGAAGGGCGCCCTCGCACCGACTTCGCTGCCGTTCCTGAAGGACGGCGAGCCACAGCCGCTGCCCGACGGCGCGGTCCACCAGTTCCTGCTGCCGTGCCCGGGGTGGGCAGCGGTCGCCGGTTCCAAGGAGGCCAAGGACCTCGCCAAGGCCGACGTCGAGCGGCTCGGCGCCTGGAAGAAGGGCATCCTCCAGCGTCCCAAGCGCAGCACGGCGCACCTCAACAAGGACGGCACGGTCGCCCTTAACCCCCGCACCGGGAAGCCGAAGACAGAGGCGACCTCGCAGTACACGCGGCTGCGGGACGCCGCCCGGCGCGTCGAGTTCCTGTGGTCGGCCGTCGTCAAGCGCATGGAACTCTCCGAGCGGGAGATCGCCCGCCGCATCGACGTGTGGCAGGCGGACCCGAACGACCCCGAATACGCCTTCCTACGCCACCCCGATCAGGCGGTACCGAAGGAGAAGGTCCTGGAGGACCTGTTCAACGCCGTCGACACCCCGTACTGGCGGCTGAAGAAGGTCATGGACGCGTGGTGCGCGCTGTGGTTCTGGCCCGCCGAGAAGGCCGGGCTGCTGGACGGGACGGACGGGGAGTACGCGGCTCAGGTCGACGTCAGCGGGGCGGAGCGGCTGAGCGAGGTGGCGGGAGTACCACTGACGGGGGAGCCGGAGGCGGAGCCCGAAGAGGCGGTTACGGCGGCCCCGGCGGTGGCGGAAGCACCTGAGCCGAGTGCTGCGCCGCGGTTCGTCGAGGTGTCGGCGTTGTTCGCCATGGGGCCCGAGCAGAGCTCCTTCGATCAGCTCCAGGACGAGGACGGGCTCGTCGAGGTGAAGGAGATCGCCCCGAAGAGGACGGCGAAGACGGGTCCGGCCAAGCCGAAGACGCCGGAGCGGCGGCCTGTCGTTCCGCTCAAGGACCTCGAGGACTGGCTGGAGTTCCTGGAGGCGATGCTCGGCAGGGCGGACGTACCGGACGGCACGCTGGTGGACAGTTTCCAGAGCCTTGACGATCTCAAGGGCTTCGAGGAGACGCTTCCCGGCTTCATGGGCATGGACGCCGGCAATCCCGAAGACCGGTTCCCGTGGCTGCGGGTGGTCGGGGACATCGCCGAGGAACAGGGCTTCCTGCACTGGGAGCTGGAGTTCGCCCTCGTCTTCGCGGAGAGCGGGGGCTTCGACCTGCAGGTGGGCAATCCGCCGTGGGTGCGTCCGCGATGGAACGAGTCCGCGGTGCTGGCGGAGCACGAGCCGTGGTTCGAGCTGGAGACGAAGGCGTCGACGGCGGACAAGGAACGGCGGCGTGAGGAGGTGCTGGGCAAGGAGAAGGCCCGGCGGTATGTGCTGGGTGAGCTGATGAACGTCTGTGGGCAGGTCGCGGTGTTCGGGTCGCCGCAGATGTACCCGTTGCTGACGGGGACGCAGCCGGATCTGTACCGGGCGTTCATGTCCCAGGTGTGGGCGCACATGTCGGGGGTCGGGACTGCGGGCATGGTGCATCCGGATACGCACTTCACCGGGGACAAGGAGGGGGCGCTTCGGGAGGCGTCCTATCGGCGGCTGCGGATTCATGGGGACTTCGTCAACGCGGGCCAGCGTTTCTTCCCGGAGCCGGTTGGCCACACCGCCCACTTCGGTGTGCACGTCTATGGGCAGCCGGGGGAGATCGGCTTCGATCACCTCTCCTGGCTGGTCTCGGCGGACGCGTTGCGGAACTCCGGCAAACACGACGGTTCCGGTGAGGTGCCGGGGGTTCGGTATCGGAACGGGGAGTTCGACGAGCGGCCGCATCTGGCGCGGGTTGTGCGGGTGGATACTGAGCAACTTGCAGTGTGGCAGCGGCTGTTGGACGAGACCGACCAGCCGGTGGAGCAGGCTCGGATGCTGTTCCCGGTGAGTACGGCGGAAGCGGCGGCCATCGAGGCGCTGGCGGATTATCCGGTGCGGCTGGGGGCGTTCGAGCCGCAGATTTCGCCGGGGTATCACGAGAGCGGCGCCAAGAAGGACAACCTGATCGACTACAACCGGCCTGACCCTGATACGGGGCAGGAGTACCAACCGGACCGGTGGCGCCGGGTGATCCTTAAGGGCACCCAGATCAGTGTCGCAACGCCCGTGTTCAAGCGGCATGACGCCAACAGCAATGATCCGTACGGGGCTGATCTCGTCGCTCTGGCACCGGACTTCGTACCCGACACCGAATACGTGCGGATGCCGGGCAGGAACCAGGCATACCTGCGTGAGCAGGATCGGTGGATCGACCACGGTGCTCTTGCGCGGCTGCGGTCGAGCGAGAAGGAGATCGCTCGCACCCGGCGCAAGATCGCGCACGATGACCGGATCCCGGAAGAGCAGGTCACGGCCGAGAAGATCGATGCCGCGCTGGTGGAGCGGGCCAAGCGGCGGTTCGTCGTGTTCCCCCGGCTCGCATGGCGCGAGATGATTGCACCGAACACTGAGCGTAGCCTTTATCCCGCGCTTGTCCCGCCTGGCGCAGCACACACGAACGTTGTTCGAAGTGCCTGGGTGCTGAATATCCACGTGACTGCTCTTGTGGCCGGAATGTGGGCCTCGCTTCCCGTCGACTACTTGCTGCGGGTAACCGGCACAGGACACCTTGACGTCGGCCGAGCCAGCGCCCTGCCAGCCCCTACCCCCACTCATCCCCTAGCGCCCGCCCTCCTCCTCCGCACCCTCCGTCTCAACTGCCTCACCACCGCCTACGCCGACCTCTGGAGGGACCTCTACGACCCCATCTGGCCCACCGCCGAACCCTGGGCCCGCGACTGGCCAGGCCTCCAACCCCTCAACGACGTCACTCCCGACTGGCGCCCCGACACCCCCCTCCGCACGGAACGCGCCCGCCGCTCCGCCCTCGTGGAGATCGACGCCCTCGTCGCGGTATGGCTGGGCATGGACGCGGACGCGCTCATCGCCGCGTACCGGGGCCGTTTCCCCGTACTGCAGAAGTACGAGGCCGTGACCTGGTTCGACGCCGACGGATGGAAGATCGCCGGAAACGCTCGCACGATCGGCCAGCGCCAGACGAAGGACTCCTGGAAGGACTTCGAGCCGTACCGCGCCGCCGTCGAACAGGGCCGTGAACCGGACGACAAGACCCCCGTCCCCGAGGGTTACCGCGCCCCCTTCTACCAGGCCAAGCGCGAGGTTGAAATGCGCGAAGCGCACGCCCACTTCAAGCAGCGGCTCGACGAGGCGATCGCCAACGGCGACTGGGACCCGGTCAGGCAGGAGGTACCTGAGCAGTGAGGCCCACCCTCCAGGCGCGCGGGCTCAAAGAGAGCCTGCTGCAGTACCTGTCGACGACATACGCGCTCAGTGACGAGGGTGCCCGGGAGGCCCTGCACCGGTTCCTCGGGGACGAAAGCTCCGGGATGTTCCGGGGGCCGTACCTGCGGATCCGTACGCCCTTCTCCACCGCTGACGACGGCTGGCGCGAGCACCTGGAATGGCAACGCGAGGGATTCACACCGTACGCCCACCAGGCCGTCGCTTTCGCCCGGCTGACGTCGGCCAACGGGCACACCCCGCAGCCGACCCTCGTCACCACCGGTACCGGCTCGGGCAAGACGGAGTCCTTCCTCTATCCGGTGCTCGACCACTGCCGCCGCGAACGGGAGGCGGGGAAGACCGGGATCAAGGCCGTCTTCCTGTACCCGATGAACGCCCTCGCCACCGACCAGGCCCAGCGCATCAACGACCTGCTCACGCAGCACAAGGCGGAACTCGGCAAGTTGTGGGCCGGGCTGTACATCGGTGACCGGGCGGTGACGCAGTACGAGAAGGTGCGCACCCGGCGCAGCGACATGCAGTTGTCGCCCCCGGACATCTTGATCACCAACTACAAGATGCTGGACCTGCTGCTGCAGCGTGAGGACGACGCTCCGCTGTGGCGGGAGTCGGACATCCGGTACGTCGTGGTGGACGAGTTCCACACGTACGACGGTGCGCAGGGCACGGACGTGGCGATGCTGCTGCGGCGGCTGGCGTCCGCGGTGGGGGCGTCGGAGAAGGGGCGTCCGCTGGGCCGTATCTGCCCGGTGGCGACCTCGGCGACGCTCGCCTCGGGCACCGACGAGGACGGCGTGGCGCAGTTGCTGGAGGTGGCGACGCACGTCTTCGGCACCGAGTTCACGCCGGAGTCGATTGTCGGGGAGAACCGGCTGCCCGTCGAGGAGTTCATCCCGCTGCGGGACATGAAGATGCAGGGGCTGCCGACCCCGGACGAGTTGCTCGCGCTGCCCGATCCCGCCTCCGGCGGCGAGGAGGCACTGCTCGACCTCATCGAGGCCGTGACCGGAGTCCGTGACAAGGACCCGTTCCTGCTGGGCGAGAACCTGCGGCGGCATCTGTTCACGCGTGCGGTGATGCAGGCGCTGGACGGCGAGGTGAAGACCGGCGCCGAGGTGCTGGACATCATGTGGCGGGCGGGCGCGGCCGGCTGGTCGGAGGCGGTGGCCCGGCAGCCGGAGAAGGCGGCCGAGGCGCTGGCCCGGTTCGTGGCGCTGCTGTCGTACGCCCGTGATCCGAAGTCGCCGCCGGGGGAGCCGCGGCCGTTCGTGCACGTCGAGGTGCACCAGTGGGCCCGGTCGGTGTCCCGGCTGCTGCGTGGTGTCCTGCCGTGGCCGAAGGCGGAGTTTCGCTGGGACGTCGCGGGGCTGGAGGACGCGAGTGCCACCGACGGGGAGCGTCCCGTGCCGGTGACGACGGCCACTTCCGGGCAGAGCGCCAACTTGTTCTTGCCAGCCGTGTACTGCCGTGACTGTGGGCGGTCGGGGTGGGCGGTGTTCTCGCCCGAGAGCGACGACCACGACGTCCAGTTCGACACCTTCAAGATCCGGCGGGCCTCGCTGGGGCAGGACAAGGCCCGGGTGCGGAACCTGATCGCGGCGACCGACCAGCAGGCCCGGGAGGGCTCCGGCGCGACCCCCATGGCGCCCGGCGGCCGTGGCGGCGGTACGGCGGGGCAGGGTGCGGGCGGGACCCTGATGGTTCTCGACGGGTCGCGCAAGCGGCTGCGGCTGCCCGATCCCCTCAACGACTACGACAAGGACACCAAGGAACCGCGGCTGACGGCCCGCGACTCGGCATTCGTCCTGGTGCATTTCGGCGGCACGGTGGCGAACACCGCCGCCCGCGAGGACTGGTGCCCGGCGTGTGGCGAGCGCAACGCCATCCGTTTCCTGGGTACCGGGTCGGCCGCTATGGCCGCGGCGTCCATCACGCAGCTGTTCACGGGCGGCGAGCTCGACAAGGAGCTGCACGAGGACAAGACCCTGATGTTCAACGACTCGGTGCAGGATGCCGCACACCGGGCCGGGTTCGTCGCCAACCGCTCGTACACCTTCTCGCTGCGCGCCCTGCTTGCCGAGCATCTGCGCCACGAGGAGCCGACAGCGCTCAACGACCTGATAGCGAACGTCGTCGAGGCCACCACGGACAAGGAGACTCTGGCCGCCGTGGTGCCGCCGGACCTGCACGTCTACAAGGGCGTGGAGAAGCTGCTGTCCGGGCAGGGGCGCGGCGGCAGCCTGCCGGTGTGGCGGCTGATCGGACAGCGCCTCGCCTTCGAGGCGCTGATGGAGTTCGGCTTCCGCTCCCGTAATGGCCGCACCCTGGAGCTGACCCGGACCGCCGCCGCACAGGTGCGCATCGAGGATCCGGACGCGGTCGTGACCCTGGTCCGCAGGGTCCACGAGGAGTGCGTCAGCGACCGCGTGCCGTTGGTTCCGCAGGACCACGCCCGCTACCTGGCGTTCGTGCGGGTCTTCTTGGAGCGGCTGCGCACCCGGGGCGCGGTGGCCCACCAGTGGCTCGACAAGTACGTGGACGAGGCGGGCACCAGCCGGTACTTCATCTGGGGCCGACGGGCGCCAGGCATGCGCGCCTTCCCCAAACGGGTCGCAGCCCCGGTGTTCCTGCTGAACGGGCCGAAGAACGGCAGCGAGTTCGACTTCGCCACCGGGCGCCTGTCCTGGTACGAGCGATGGGCAGGGCGCTGCCTGGAACTTCCGCGGGAGCTGGCTCCGGACTTCTGGAACCGGCTGCTGCCCGAACTGGCCGCGCTGGGACTGCTGTCGGTGCGCACCCCGCGGGACACCTCGTTGCGCGTGTACGGGCTCAAGCCGGGCAACATCGAGGCGCAGCTCCTGGACGACGAGCAGGTGCGTCACGCCTACGTGCGCTGCCCGGTGTGCTTCTGGGAACAGACCGTCCACCCCTCGCTGCTCGACCAGTGGCATGAGCAGCCCTGCCCGTCGTACCGGTGCCGCAGGGGCCGGCTGGTCGCCGGTGACCGACCGGAGGGGCTGGGGGTGCATCACCGCGACCGCGACTACACCAAGGACTACTACCGGCGCCTGTACCGCAAGGCGGGCACCTATCAGGTGGTCACCGCCGAGCACACCGGCATGCTCACCCGCCCGCAGCGCGAGAAGGTGGAGAACGCCTTCAAGCAGCGCGACGGCTTCAAGGACCCCAACGTGCTGTCCTGCACGCCGACGCTGGAGATGGGCATCGACATCGGCGACCTGTCGGCGGTGGTCCTCGCCGCGCTGCCGCGCCGCCCCGCCTCGTACGCGCAGCAGGCGGGGCGGGCCGGACGCCGTACCGGCAACGCCTTCCTGCTGACCATCCCGAACCGCAGGCGCCGTGACCTGTACTTCCTGGAGCGCCCCAAGGAGCTGATCGCGGGCGCGATCGTGCCGCCGGGCTGCTACCTGTCGGCGGTCGAGATCCTGCGCCGCCAGTACTTGGCCCACCTGCTGGACCTCGCCGCCGCCGGATGCCTCCTGCGCGCGGACGGCAGGCCGCTGCCGGCCCTTCCGCACAAGGCGCCCCGGCTCTTCGGGCCGTCGGGC
This sequence comes from Streptomyces sp. NPDC001852, assembly GCF_042891825.1. Classification (NCBI taxonomy): domain Bacteria; kingdom Bacillati; phylum Actinomycetota; class Actinomycetes; order Kitasatosporales; family Streptomycetaceae; genus Streptomyces; species Streptomyces sp. NPDC001852. The sequence continues at coordinate 75,031 of NZ_JBIATN010000035.1, read as the reverse complement.
TACCTGGTCGATCTGGTCGAGCTGGCCCTCGCCCAGGGCGAGGAACTGGTCGGCGGGTTCTTGGAGTTGTTCCCCACCGGTGTCAGCGACCAGGCGAAGGCCGACCTGACCGAGTACGCCACCGCCGGACTGCGCGGCAAGGTCGAGGAGGCCGAGCGGGAGTGGTTCCGTGCCCAGGACGCGCTGCGGGCCCGACTGAAGGAGATCGATGAGGCCCATGGCGAACTGCACGAATCCGACCCCGACCAGGCCCGGCAGAAGGCCGAACTTGACGCCGAACGGCGAGGCGTCAGCCGCCACTTGATGACCCTGGGCGACACCCCGGCCCAGACCGCGCTGTGCGACCTGGGCCTGCTGCCCAACTACGCGCTCATCGACACGACGACCGTGCTGTCGGCGACCCTGTACGGCGAGAGCGAGACCGACCCGACGAAATACACCGCCGACACCTACGACTACGAGCGGCCCCGGCGGATAGCCCTGGAGGAACTGGCCCCCGGCAACACCTTCTACGTCAACGGCTACAAGCACCAGGTCAGCGGAATCGAGATCGCCACCGGTGGACAGCAGGAGTGGCGGACCTGGCGAGTCTGCCCCGGCTGCGGCTACGTCCGCACCGAGAACGCGGCCGAGGACCGCTCCCCGTGCCCGCGCTGCAAGACCGCCCACATCGCAGACGACGGTTCGTGCCTGTTCCAGGTCGTCGAGCCCTCCACGGTCACCTCGCGCGACAAGCGTGAGGACGCCCGCATCCGCGACGACAAGGACGACCGCGACCGCCGTACATACATGGCCGTGGACGCGGTCGACATCCCCGTCGAGGAGATCGAGCCGGACTCCTCGTGGCGGCACACCACCCAGACGTTCGGCGTCGACTACTGCCGCAGCGCCATGATCCGGCGCATCAACGTCGGGCCCGTCCGCTACGATGCCCCGGCCCGCGACGACTTCGCCGGTCACCGCGTACGCCTCAACCCGTTCCACGTGTGCACCGCGTGCGGTGCGGCCAGTGCCGACGGGCAGCCGGTCTTCGACCACCACACCGACGAGCTGGACTCGGCGGCCGTACGCAGCGGCCGGCTCAAGCACCACCGCCCCTGGTGCCCGCTGCGCCGCGGCAAGAAGACCGACGCCCGCGAGGAACCGGTGCTGCTTGCCCACCAGCTGCGCACCGAGGCACTGCGGGTCCTCATCCCAGCCGCGACCGCGGACGTGGACGCCAAGGTGCACTCCTTCCGGGCCGCGCTGAGGCTTGGCGTGGACCGGCATTTCGGCGGCGATCCGCAGCACCTCGCCACCACCGTGGCCTCCATGCCGGACACCGCGAGCGGGGAGCGCCGCTGGTTCCTGGTGCTGTACGACGCCCTGCCCGGCGGCACCGGCTACCTGGACCGGCTCACCAAGCCGGACGCCTTCCGGGACACCCTGCTCAAGGCGTACGAGCTGCTCAAGGAGTGCCCCTGCGCCGAGGAGCGGCGCCGGGCCTGCCACCGCTGCCTGCACCGCTACACCCCGGAGCCCTTTCAGGACGTGGTCTCCCGCCAGGCCGTCCTGACCCTCCTGGAGACGTTGCTGTTCAAGGAGGACGGCTCGGACGGCTGGGACACCGAGGAGGTCGAGCACACCGGCCTCGTCGGCCTCGACGCCCAGGTCGAGTCCGAACTGGAGGCCCGCTTCCTGGCCGCCCTGCGCGCCTGGGAGAAGGCGACCGACGACGCTACCCTCGAGGAGATCCAGGGCCACGCGAGCGGACACCTCACCTTCGACAAGGGCGCCGGAGCCCACTGGCGGCTCACCGCCCAGCAGCGACTGCACGGCACGGTCAGCGACTTCACCTTCACCCGCGTCGACGGCCCCAAGCGGAGCGTCAAGGTCTACCTGGAGGGCTACCGGTTCCACGCCAGCCGCGAGCACAACGAGATCGCCGCCGACGCGGCCAAGCGCACTCGGCTGCGAGCCGAGGGACAGATCGTTTTCCAGATCACCTGGGCGGACATCGACCTCTTCGAGCTGCAGCACGCCGGCCGCACCAAGCCGGTCTGGCCGCCGTACGGGGGCCCGGCCCAGGAGCAGGCCAAGGCGGCGTACGACCAGTACGGCGGGCAGCGCGCTGACTTTGCTCGCGTGATCTTCGTCAATCCCATCGACACGCTCATCGCCTATCTGCGCGACCCGGACCCCGAGCAGTGGGCCCGCCGGGCCCGCGCCCTTGTCACCGGGCTCACTGCCCAGCCGGGCACGATCCCGGTCGCCGCGACGGGCAGCCGCCGCGAGCTGGTCGCGGCCCTGCGAGGCGAACTGGCTGCCTTCAGCGCCGCCGAGCGCGACGACAAGCCGGTCGTGCCGGACTCTGTCGGCATCGGCCCGGTACACGTCTTCCGCAGCGCGGACGCCTCCGGGCTGCCGATCGTGTTCGCCCTCGACGCCGCCGATCCAGAGAACCTGAAGTGGACAGCCCTCACCGTCCTCGAAGACAGCGACACCGTCCTTGACACGGACGAGCACAGGCAGCGTTGGCGGGCCTGGCTCTACTGGAGCAACCTCACCCAGTTCCTGATCGGGAACGGCGGTGACGGTGTCCAATTGGCCGGAAGTTCAGCCGCCCGGTTCGAGGTCGAGGTCCTGCAGGTCTGCGGCGGGCTCGGCGAACTCGCCTCCCTCATCGGCGCACCCGCCCCCGTCGTCCCCGAGGTACCGGCAGCCGCGGTCAAGCCCGTCGACCCCGACCCGGACCACGACTCGGCGGCCGAGGTCGCCGCGGCCCAGCTGCTGCGCGACGCCGCCTGGGACCGGGAGATCCTGGAGATCCTGCGCGACGACCCCGACGAGGCACCCGATCTGCTCCGCCTCGCCGAGATCCTGGCCGAGCGCGGCAAGAAGGCGCCCGTCTTCGGCCACGAACTCGGCACCAGCCGCTGGCAGGCCGACTTCGCCTGGCACACCCACGGCGTCAAGATCGCCGTCGTGGCGGCCCCTGACGGCGAGGACGACGACGAGGCACACCGGCGCGACACCGCCTACGCCGAGGACGGCTGGACGGTCCGCACCGCGGCCGAATGGCTCGACCACCTCGAGGAGCTCCTGGTGGAGCTTCCCGACACGAACGACATGGAAGAAGGCACTCCCCGATGACGGCCCGGCTCAGCCTGTACCGGAAGGCCGAACAGGAGCTCTACAAGCTCGACCGTTCGGTGAAGTCGGACTTCTACAACTTCTGTCACCACTTCCGCGAGAACCCCGAACTCCACGGGCTGCGGAAGAAGAAGCTGAAGGGTGACTCCCGCATCTGGTCCGCCCGCGTCTCCCAGGACTACCGGGCCCTGCTGGCCCGGACCGGCGTCGACGCGGATGGCACCGAGAGCTGGCTGGTTATCGCCGTCCGTCACCGCAAGGATGTCTACGAAGAGCTTCAGGTCGCCGTCAACCGGGTCACCGGCGAGATCGAGTTCGTCGACCTGGCTGTCGTCGGCGACAGCGCCCTGCGCCGCGCGGGCATCACACTCACTCCGGCCGAACCCGAGCCGGAGACGCGCCCGGTCAAGCCCGTACCCGAGCCCGCCGCCGAACCGGAGCCTGCCGAGCCGCCTTTGCTGGCCGCTTACGACGCCGCCGGGCTGCGCGCCCTGGGCGTCGCCGAGCAGCTGATCGATCTGGCGCTCGCCGTCACCACGAGCACCGAACTCGACCAGCTCCTCGAAGGCGCCCCCCTGCTGTCGAAGGACGTCCTGTACGGTCTCGCCGCCGGCATGAGCGTCGACGAGGTGCGCAAGGAGATCACTGCACCGGTCAAGCTCGAACAGGAGCCGGACCTTGACGACTTCGCGGCCGCCCTCTCCCGCACGAAGGTCACCACCGTCGACGACGCCGTACGCGCCGCCATCGAGGAGGGCGACTTCCGCGCCTGGAAGGTCTTCCTGCACCCCACCCAGGAACGCATCGTCCACCGCCACTACAACGGCCCAGCCCGCGTCTCTGGCGGACCCGGCACCGGCAAGACCATCGTCGCCCTGCACCGCGTCAAGCACCTCGCCGAGCAGCTGCCCCCGGGCCACAACAAACCCATCCTGCTGACGACCTTCACCAAGAACCTCACCACCGACCTGCGTCTCAGGCTCGCCTCTCTGGTCGAGCCCGACCTGCTGGCACGCGTGGACATCGCCCACATCGACCAGCTCGCGGCCCGTGTTCTCGGCGAGAACACCGCCCCCGGACGGGGCAGGCAGCGCGTCTACGACCAGGTGGCAGTGAACGAGATGCGCCAGCTGCTGACCGAACTCGACGACCGGCGCTTCGAGGCGGAGTTCCTCGTGGAGGAGTGGGAGCAGGTCATCCTCGGCCAGTCCGTACCCACCCGCTCCGACTACTTCAAGGCCCGCCGGGCCGGCCGAGTCCGGGCGCTGACCCGCCCGGAGCGCGCCCACATCTGGAAGCTGATCGAGCAGTTCACCGCCCGCCTCGACAAGATGGGTGTGGAAACCTGGGGCCAGGCCGCGGAGCGCGCCGCCCGCTTCGAGATCGAACGCGCCGCGAAAATCAGGGGCAGGCGTGCCTACAAGGAAGAGATCGGCGGCAAGGACCTCATTCACCGCGACAACAGTTCCGGCATGCGCTACCTCGGCTACCGCTACCGGCACATCGTCGTCGACGAAGCCCAGGACCTGCGCCCCGCGCACTGGAAGATGCTGCGTGCCATGGCCGACCCCGACCTTCCCGACGACCTGTTCATCGCCGGCGACACTCACCAGCGTATCTATGACCATCAGGTCGCCCTCGGCGCTCTCGGCATCCACATCCGGGGCCGCTCCTCCCGGCTCACCTTGAGCTACCGGACCACGAGGGAGATCCTCGCTGAGGCCCTGCGGGTCGTGGACCCCAAGAACCCCAGGAGCAAGGACGAGAAGGTCGTCTACGACGACCTCGATGACGGCACCGACACCCTCGCCGGCTACCGCTCCGTCCTCCACGGACCCCAGCCCGGGTTCGTCCGCTACGACACCTGGGAGGACGAACTGGCAGGCCTCGCGGCCACCTTGCGCACGTGGCGGGGAGAGCTGTCCACCGACGAAGGCGGCGCTCCTGTCGACCCCAGCGGCCGTATCGCGGTGTGCGTCGCCGATCGGGAGATGGTCAGCCAGACCATGTACCATCTGGAGGCCAAAGCGGGCATCACCTGCGCCGAACTGACCAAGGAGGGCCCCAAGGGCGATGGTGAGGTCCACGTGGGCACCATGCACCGCTTCAAGGGCCTCGAATACCAACGGCTCGCCATCATCGGCGCCAGCGACGGCATCATCCCGCGCACCAGCGTCATTGAGCGCTACCGCACCGAGGACCCGGCCCGCTACGAACGCGAACAGCGCAAGGCGCGCTCCCTGCTGTTCGTCGCCACCACCCGCGCCCGTGACGCGCTGCTGATCAGCTGGCATGGCACACCGAGCCCGTACCTGCCCACCGGTCGTGTCGCGGCGGTCACGGCGTGACTACAGCGCCGGCCTGGGAGAAGGAACTCGCCTCATAGCGCAACTGATAGGCGCGCACGCCCGCACCGTTCATGCGATACAGCGTGATCGTGGACAGGAACTGCTCCTTGACCTCGGCGGTGCGGCGGCGCTCCTTCCCCTCGACATCACTGATCCACTCCTCGATGTGCTCGGGGAGCTTGAACGCCAGCTCGTACGCGCCGACGGCATCCGCAGGGGCCAGCGTCCATTCCGCCGCGCTGCCCATCCCACGCCGCCTGATCCGCACGGCGTGGTCCGGCCTCGCCTCCGCGTACTCCAGGAACCGCTCGTGGTCGTCCGTGGCGAGCGGAAGAATGAACGGCGCAGACGGGAAACCGAGGAGCAGCTCCACACCGCTGCGACCACGCAGGGCGTCAGCGAACTCGGCCAGCGCGGTGGCGGCCATCTGGACGAACTTCCCTTCGGGCGCCGCGGGTTGCGGCAATAGATGCAGCGGAGACGTCTGAAGCCTGCGTCGCAGTTCGGTACGCATCCAGTTCACCGGAAAGGAACTCGTCCCAGGCAGGTACTGCTGTGCCTTGTACAGGCTCTGCGCGGTGGTGCCGATGTGGCCGAGCAACCACGCGAAGGACGCGCCGGACAGATCCACCAGCGAGATCTGATGGGCGAGCGCGTACCTCTGTGCGTCCGCCGTGAAACCGCTCGCCGAGAACAGGGCGTACGAGTACTTGTACCGCTGCCTGGGCCTGGTTGCCGTGCCCGTCATGAAGTTCTCGTTCACGTCGTGCACTACGCCGTGGGCATTGCGCACGACCTCCAGCCCGCAGCGACTCTGGTAGTACTTGGCCTCCAGAAACAGCCGTACCGGCATGGAGAACGCCGGCGTGAACGCGAACTCCCCGAGCACATCGACCTGGTGGACCGCACCCCGTCCCTTGACCCGGAGGGTGTCGCCGTCACTGACCAGCTCGACCGGATCCTGGTCCTCGTGGACGAGCAGCCGGTAACCGCTGGAGCGCAGCAGCCAAGCCAACGACTCCTCCAACAAGTAGCCCCGTAATGAGGAATCCTTGAGCATCGTTCCAGCCCCTTTCCGAACCGCTTACGTGACGCCGAACGCGATCATCCCATTTGAGGGGTCCGCTCCCGGGCCTTCGCCCAAGACTTCGACGAGGTGCGCCCTCGCATCGCGCAGGCCATGAGCGACGTGCGTCCGGGAATCTCTTCGGCCACCGACAGGGGCCGCCCGCTTCCCGTAGCGCCCCCCCGTCGTTCAGACCCGAGACGTATACGCCTACGGCGACCGCCCATCACGGTTTCCTCGCCACGGCCCAGGATTCTTGTTAGCCGCAGCGCTGACCGATCGCCGCACAGGCGACTCCGCTCACCACCGCGCGCATCGCTCTCTTCGAGAAGAGCAACGGCCGACGGCCGATGTCCTTGGAGTCGCGCACCGCGACACGGTCTCCCAAGTCGGCGATCTCCACGCAGTCGTTCGCACCCCCGCTATACGAGCTCTTGCGCCACTGCGCGTCGGTGAGGTCGGCGGCTGGCGACTGGATGATCGTGCGGGGTGTGCTCACTTAGAGCTCCTTGCTGATGCGTTCGATGCGGGTGCGGGTCTCAGGCGGTTCGAGGGCAGTGCCCCTCAGCTGGTGGAAGATGTCCGTGTAGTTGTCCACGTCGGCTGGGGACTCGAGGTACACGGAGTTCTTGGGGTTCTCCAGCCACACCAGGTCTGGCGTGGGGGCCGGGAAGGTCAGGATGACGAACGGCCCATACAGCCCGGGATGCGCTCCGAGTGAGAACGGCAGCAGCTGCACGGTGATATTTGGCAGCTCGCTCGCCTCCACGAGCTTCCGCATCTGGTCGCGCATCACTTCGACCGAGCCGACGGTCCTTCGCAGCACGGCTTCATCGAGGATCGCACAGAGCCTGGCGGGGGCCTCACCGCCCAGGCGGCTTTTCTGCCGCTCCATGCGGACCCTGACCAGGGACTCGACCTGCGGTGGGGACAGGTCCTTCCTCATCTGGGAAATCACGGCGCGGGCATAGTCCTCGGTCTGGAGCAGCCCCGGCACGAGCATCGGCTGGTAGTTGGCGAGGTGCGTGGCGCCGGCCTCCAGAGCGAGGTAGCCGTCGTAGCGGGTCGGGCTGAGCACCGTCGAGTACTTCCTCCACCAGGGCTTCTGCTGCTCCTTGTCCGCTCGTACGAGGTCGAGCACGTCGGCGCGCCGGTCCTCGTCGTCGACGCCGTACAGGTCCAGCAGCGCCCGGACGAGGACCGGCGTCGTACCACGTTCGCCGTTCTCGATCCGGCTCAGTGACCCCTGGTTGACCTCCAATTGGTCGGCGACCTCGGTGAGGGTGAGCCCGGTCGCATCGCGCAGTTCCTTCAGCCGTGCCGCGAGCTGTCGTCGGTACACCGACTGCGGGACCAGGCTTCTCTTCAAGGCCATGCCAGGAGTCTCTCCGTACCGGCGACGCCTGTACAACCCATACGGGTCAACTTCGCAAGACATATTGCCTAGTTGGTGGCTGCGTCTGCATGCTGTCAGGAGTCACGGCGCGCGTCCGTAGAGGCGTGCGCCGCAGCCGACCGATGGGCGACGCATCGCCACCACCCCGCCACCGGCACGCGCCTCCGCGTCGGTCCCGCACGCCGCACCGGGAGGGTGGGCCATGCCACGGACAACGCTGCTCCGGCAGCTGCTCCAGCAACGGCACCTGACGACGCACGAGGCTTTCGCCGCCCAGTACGAGCGGGCCGCCGCCCGGTTGGCGAAACTCGACCGCGACCCCCGCCTGGCGTCCCTCCAGGTCTCGCCACGCCAGTTCGACCGCTGGTACGGCGGGGAGCTGCTTACTCTGCCCCGCCCTGACGCCTGCCGGGTGCTGGAACACATGCTGGGCAGACCCGTGTCCGAGCTGTTCTCCACTGCATACGACGGCGACTCCGCGCACGACCGCTCCGAGGAGCCGCCCACATGCCGGCCAGCCCCGAGTCCTCCTCCGCCGCGCGAGGGTGATGAGAACCCGCTGGACATCGTCACCCGGACCCGGCAGCTGACGGCCAGCAACGCCGACGAGGCAACGCTCGCCTTCCTCGATACCTCCTTGGAGGGCAGCACCAGTCGGTACGAACAAGACGGGCCGTACGTCCTCCGCCCCCAGGCCCGCCAGGCGTGGCAGCTCGCTCACACCCTCCTCGACGGCCGTCAGCCCCCTCGTGTGCGCCGGGAGCTCTTCCGCCTCGCCGCCCGCGCTTCTGGTCTGCTCGGCTACATGGCGGTGAACACGGGGGACTTCGCGCTCTCGGAGGCGTACTGCACCGAAGCCCGCGATCTCAGCCGTGAGATCGGCGACCTGGACACCGAGCTCTGGGCATGCGGCACCCTCTCCTTCAGCCTCTACTACGCCGGCCGGTACGGGGAGGCGGACGCCTGCGCCGCCGCGGCCGTCGAGCGAGTCCCGCGCCACGCCCAGTCCATCCGCCTGCTCGCCAATGGCCGGGCCCGGGCCCTCGGCAAGACCGGCGACTGGCGCGCCGTCGAACAGGTCCTCGGACAGGCACTCCATCTCTCCGACCTCCACGAGGTACCCGTCGGGCTGACCCCTTGCATCTCCTTCGAGCCGTACGGACGGGCCCGTACGCTGGCCAACGCCGTCACGTCACACGTGGCCCTGCGCAATACGGCGCAGGTCCTGCGCGACGCCGAGCACATCGACGATCTCGTGGAGCACTCCAGCTCCTCCTGGAGCCGTTCGCTCGTACGCTTGGACGTCGCCACCGCGCTGCTGCAGCAGCGCACACCCGACATCGATCAGGCGATGGTGCTGGGCCGCGAGGCCCTGCGGCTGTGCGGAGACACCCCGATCAGCTCCGTCTACCAGCGCTCCCGCGACCTGCATGAGCAGGCCGGGCCGTGGCGTGATCACCCGGCGGTACGCGATTATGGCGACGAGTTCCGGACCTGGAGCTCGCAGCCAGCAGCCCTGGCCATGGCGTCATCCGCGTCGTAGGCGCCGTCGGTGTCGTCGTAACGCCGGGGCAGTGTGTAGCCGAAGGAGTACGTCGGGTGCCCCTGCTCAGTGCCGATCCCGCCGCGTTCCCCGCCGAGCCCCCCGCGGACACGCACGACCCGGCGGTCACCGCGGCCCACGACTGGGCGGCGTTCAGCGCACTCGACGAGATGACCGACCACTGGGCACGCCCCGGCTGGTCGGACGGCAGCCGGGCGTACTACTGGATGCTGACCTTCCCAGATGATCAGTTGCTCGCGGATCTCGCCGGGCGCTGCCAGGAGGAGCTGGCGCCCCTCGGCCTCGATCCGGTGCCGACGGACGGACTGCACATCACCCTCGCCCGAGTGGGAACGCCGGACGTCGTCACCCCCGGCCAACTGGACAGCCTGGCCCGGGACGCCGAGGCACTGCTGCCCTCCGCGTTCTCCGTACGCGCCATGCCGCTGGCCGGATCCCGAGGCGCCGTCCGCCTGTCCCTCGGCCCCTGGGAACCCCTGCTCCGGCTGCACCACGCGCTGGCCAAGGCAGGGAACGGCGTCGGACTGGCGCCGAAGAAGCCGACGTCCGCTTTCCGGCCGCACCTGAGCCTCGCGTACAACAACCGCCAGCGCCCCGCCGCCCCCGTCGTGAAGGCGGTCTCAGAGCTCCGCGCTCTTCCAATCGTCGAACTCTCCGTACGTGCCGTCCAGTTGGTGGAGCTCCGTCGTGACGGGCGGACGTACCGCTGGGATGTACGCAAGAACGTCCCGCTCGGATAGCTCACCGGAGTCCAGGGCGAGAACTACGACTACTTCCTTGCCGATCGCGGTCGGCCAAACCGACCACGCCGAGGCCAACTCCCCGACGAGTAGCAGCCCGAGACCACTATCCGTCAGCTCATCCTGCGACATCTCCGCGGACCGTGCCCTGACCCTGGACACATCCCGTCCCGCATCGTGGACCCGCAGCACCGCCGCGTCCCGGTAGACCTCCACGCACATGCAGTCCGGACCGCTGGCTGTGTGCCTGAGCGCGTTGCCCACGAGCTCCGAGGCGACCAGAACGGCGTCGTCGACCCGCTCTGGCGAGGCACATCCCTCTAGGACCTCGCGTACGTGCCTGCGCGCGAAGCCCGAAGGCTCGGCGCAGTCGGCCAGCTTCACCCAATGACGCCGTACTGGTGTCTGCCTGCAGAGGCGCTGTTCGTCCACCGCGTCCATCGCCGCTTCTCTTTTCCGTAGCACTGGACCGATCAGCCTCGCCATGAGTGAGGCGCGGCGGTACGCCGCGCCTCCGCCTCTTCGCGCCCTGCCGGACGGCGGACGAACGGCGTGCTGACGGCGTACCGCCGCCGACTACCCCCGGCCAGGCTCTTCATCGAGGCGCCGACCGTTGGCGGCTCGGCCCAACCCGGCTGGAGGGAAAGCGGAATGAGCAGTGTGAGGCGGACGGCATCACACCAGGTGCCCCATGGCAGCCTGGCGCTGTACGCCTGCCTCCCCGCGTCGCACGGTGAGGTCACCGACCACAGCGAGGCCGGCGGACGGCGGTACGTCGCCGGCGCCGGCTGCGATGCAGTCGAGACGTACGTCGACCGGGCGGCACCGTTAGAGAGCCGCGCCTTGTGCGAAGGCTGGCACAACGCTCTGGCTGCGGTCGAGCAGGGGAGGGCGGCCGGGATCGTGACCTTCCCTGCTCGTGATGTTGGGTGGTCTCGAGGGGGACAGGTGGAACCCTCCGGCGGCACGGCAGGCCCGGATAGGGGCGTTGCTCTCGACGCCGTGGACGGTCGTCGTTGCTGTCGGCTCTGCGGACTCACGGAGGCTGGCGGCGTGATGACCACCATGCGGCAACGGACTCTCCGGCAGTTGCTGGGCCAGGTTGCCTGGATGCTGCACCATCCGGCGAAATACCTCGCCCGGTTCGGCTTCGACGCCTTCCAGGTGCTGTTCTTGCCCGTCCTGGTGACCGGCACCGCAATGACCACGCTCTTCGCGGGCCAGCTCCGGTAGCTCCGATCCGTGTCCTCGGCTCCCCTCTCCGGATGCTCCGAATCCCCGTCCCCCACGGAGTCCGGTCAGCCGGAGAGGGGGCGCACCGCAGGGTGCGCACGCTGGACCACGGCTGAGGTGCGGCGATGCCGCACATCAGCCGGGCAGCACGACGAACCGTCCGAATCCCTCCGACAGGAAGAGGAAATGCAATGACTGCAACCACGCTCAGCCCGGTCACGACGGCCACCACCGAGGCACCCGTCGCGACAGGCGTCCCCGAGGTGCCCGCCGACCCGTTCGACATCGACCTGACCATCGTCACAGAGGTCGGCGCCGACCGGCTGCCGAAGGCGTGCGGTACCGGCGACGGTTGCGCGTCGACCTGCGCATCGTCCTGTGCGAGCGCTGTCTAACGACCGCTCGGGCACGGGGTCGGGGGCGCTGCTGCTCCCGGCCCCCCCGTTCACAGCGCTGATGGCGGAGGCAGGGGATGGGAAGCGACGGAAAGATCTACCGGCACGCAGGCGCGGCACTGCTTCGGGCCGCCGCGATGCCGCCAACGAGTCTGCCGGGATGGTGGCCCGAACCGTCCGACACGGAGGCGTGCGGCAGGTGGTTGAAGCAGGCGTGGGCTGATGCGCGCTTCGCCGATGCCGTTCGGCACGCAAGCGGCGATCTTGCCACGCGGGTCGACGCCATCTGCACTGGGCAGCCGGCGCGCCCCAAGCAGGTCCGGCGTGCGGCCATGGCCACCGTCCGCTACATGCTGCGTGCCGCCGGGCGACCGACCCCGTTCGGGCTCTTTGCGGGGGTGGCCCCGCTCGGCCTGGGTTACACGCCGTACGTGCGATGGGGCGACTCACACCGGGCCGTGGCGCGGGTGGACACCGAGTGGCTGGACGACGTCATCGTCCGCCTGGAGGCGTGCTCGGCGCTGCTGGAGCGCTTGGACGTGGTCCTGAACAACCTCGCCGTGCGTCGCGGTAGCCGACTGCACGTCCCGCACGGCGGACCGATGGGAGCCACCGCCCGGCGCACCAGCGCGGTCCGCTTGATCGAGGAGCTCGCGCGCGACCCGGTTCGCTTCGGCGCCCTTGTCGAGCAGTTAGCCGCCTTCTTCCCCCGTACCGAGCCACAGACCATCGGCGCATTGCTCGACTCGCTGGTGCGCGAGAAGTTCCTGATCACCAACCTACGCGCGCCGATGACCGACACAGATCCGCTCTCCCACCTGATCGAGCGGCTGCACGGCGTGGGCGCCGCCACGGTGCCTCAGGCCGCAGAGGTGCTGCACAAGTTGGAAGCGGTACGACACGCCGAGCACGAGCACAACCGGTGTCCGGAGAGCGCTCAAGGACCGGCTCGGGAGAAACTCACGACCCGGCTGCGTGGACTCTCCGACGCGGGCCGGAGCCCGCTGGCCGTCGACCTGCTCCTGGACGCCGAGGTGCGGATCCCCGAGAGCGTCGCGCACGAGATGGAGAGGGCGGCCGACGTGCTGCTGCGGTTGACGCGCCGACCGACGGGCCAGGGCGTGTGGAAGGAGTACCAGGTCGCGTTCTGGGAGCGGTACGGCACCGGCACGCTGGTACCGGTGAAGGAGGTCATCGACCCGGCGTCCGGTCTGGGCTACCCGGCCGAGTATCCCGGTAGCCGCATGACCGCCCCGCCACCGGCGATCTGCGAGCGCGACGAGCGACTGCTGGCACTGGCCTGCCAAGCACTTGTCGACGGCAGCAGGGAAATCGTCCTCACCAACGACCTGATCGACCGCCTGGGCGGCGAGGCATCGACCGGGCAGGAGGCGCCGCCCCACGTGGAGATGTGCGCGCGCCTGCACGCCGACAGCCTATCCGCCCTGGAGCGCGGGGACTTCACGCTCATCGTGACGCCGGCCCGCGCGGCGGGAACGTTCACGTCCCGCTTCACCGCGGTCGCCACCGGCACGGGACTCGCTGACATCTACCGCCAAGTCCCCGCGGGCGTCGAGAACGCTCTGACCGCCCAACTCTCCTTCCCGCCCCTCTACCCGCACACAGAGAACGTCGCCCGCGTCCCCGCGTATCTCCCGCACGTGATCCCGTTGGGCGAGCACCGCAGCCCCAACGACACCGCCTCCACGCTCATCGACATCAAAGACCTCGCGATCACGGCAACGCACACCCGCCTGTACCTGGTCAGCATCTCCCACCGCCGCGTGGTAGACCCGCAGGTCTTCCACGCCATGGCCCTGGACAAGCAACCACCGCCCCTGGCCCGCTTCCTCGCCCATCTGACCCGCGCCTTCGGCCCTGCCTGGACCAGCTTCGACTGGGGCCCACACGGCGCACGGCTGCCGTTCCTGCCACGCGTCCGCTACGGTCGCGTGATCCTCTCTCCCAGCCGCTGGAACCTGACGGCCGACGCTTTGCCGGGCCGCGGCGCGGACACGCGGGAGTGGGCGGAAGCCCTCGGCCGGTGGAGGAAACAGTGGCACTGCCGGGGTGCCGTCGAGCTGCGCGAGGACGACCGGACACGGCGGCTACAACTCGACGTGCCCGCCAACGCCGCCGTCTTGCGCGCCCACCTGGACCGGGAAGGCCATGCCGTGCTCACCGAAGCGCCTGCCGAGGAGAGCTACGGCTGGATCGGCGGCCACGTCCACGAGATCGCCCTGCCGATGACCAGCACTCGCCCGCCGACTCCCGACCCGCTCTCCGGCGTCCTCCCGGTGCTCACTAACAGCACACTCGGACCCGTACCGGGTTCGGTACAGGCCCCTTGGCTGAACGCCAAGATCTACAGCCACCCCGACCAGTTCGAGGAGCTGATCGGCACCCACCTCACGCGGCTTACAGCTCGGCTTCCGGACGCACCCGAGTGGTGGTTCGTCCGCTACCGCACCCCCCACGACCCCGACCACCTGCGCCTGCGCATCCGCACCCGAAGCCCCGGTCAGCACGCCACCTACACCGAGCTCGTCGCCCGATGGGCCGCAAGGCTGCGCCGCGAGGGGCTCAGCAGCAGGCTCGTGTTCGACACGTACACCCCGGAGATCGGCCGCTACGGCATTGGCGCGGCCCTGCGCGGTGTCGAGTCGGTGTTCACGGCCGACTCGGCCTACACCATCGCTGCCCTGCAGGGTCTGGGAGTCACCGGCATCGACGGACGCGCGCTGGCCGCCGTGGGGATGGTGGATATCGCCTGCGGCCTGCTCGGTCCCGACGAGGGCATGCGGTGGCTGGCGAACCGCACCGCGCCTCCGGCCCGCGTCGAGCGAGACGTCAGCGACCAGGCCATCGAACTCGTCCGCCGCTCAACGCCCCGGGCCCGCGGCTGGGGCGACGCGCTCGCCCACGCGTGGCACCGCCGCGCCGTGGCCCTGGCGTTGTACCGCGAGCGCCTCGCCGAGAGCATGAACCTCGACGCCGTCCTCGAGTCCCTGCTGCACATGCACCACAACCGCCTGCGTGGTCTGGATCAGGGGGACGAGCGGATCTGCCGGCGCCTGGCCCGTCAGTCCGCCGTCGCGAGGGCTGCCTGGCCGGGGGAGAGCCGCTGATGAACCACGACGCACCGCTCACACCCACCAGGCCCGGCTGGGGCCAGTCGCTGTACTCCGGGGCAGCGGGAGTCGCCCTGCTGCATGCCGTCAGAGCCCGTGCCGGCCAAGAGGACCGGGACGCGCTCCGGCCGTGGGCCGCCGCCATGGTCAAGGGACCGATCCAGGCCACCCCCGAAGCATGCGGCCTGTACGAGGGCGCCCCAGCTGTCGCCTACGTCCTCAGCTTCACGCAGACGAGCACCGCCGCGCGTGTCCTGACGACCTTGGACACGCACCTCGCCGACGTCACGGGCCACCGACTCAAGCGGGCACATGCCCGCCTCGACCGCGGCGCTTTGCCCACCCTGGGCGAGTACGACCTCATCAGCGGACTGACCGGCCTGGGCACGTACCACCTGCACCGTGGCCACAGGACGGAACTGCGAGACACCCTCGCCTACCTTGTGCGACTGACCGAACCGATCACCATCGGCGCGCAACCCCTGCCCGGCTGGTGGACCAGCGACAGCCCCGATCTACGACCGTCGCCACGATGGCCCGGCGGACACGGCAACTTCGGCCTCGCCCATGGCATCGCGGGACCGCTGGCGCTGCTGGCCATGGCCCTGCGCCACGGCCACGCGGTGCCCGGACAGACGCAAGCCATCATCCGGATCTGCGACTGGCTCGACCGGTGGCGCACCGGCACCGGCTCGCGCGCCTGGTGGCCGGACCTGATCACCAGAGCCGAACACCGACGCGGCGAACCCCAGCTCCGAGGACCGAGACGCCCGTCTTGGTGCTACGGCACTCCCGGCATCGCCCGCGCCCAACAACTCGCCGGCCTCGCCCTCGGTGACCGTGACCGGCAACGCCAGGCCGAGCAGGCCCTGGCCGGATGCCTGGCCGACGACCAGCAGCTCGCCCAGCTCACCGACGCATCCCTTTGCCACGGCTGGGCGGGACTCATACGGACCGTCTCCCGCGCCGCCGCCAATGCCATGGACGATGAACTCGCGACACATCTGCCCCGCCTGCACGCCCGGCTCAACGAGCACCTGGACCACAGCGGACTACCGGAGGGCGTCGGCCTGATGGACGGCACGGCAGGCATCCACCTGGTCCGTCTCACCGACCTCGTCAACACGACGCTCACCGCGGCATGGGACCGCTGCCTGCTCCTGACGGGATGACGCCGCAAACCACAACCGAGCACCAGAACAAATGAGTACGATCTGCCCCTGCCGTACCCATGGCCGGGCACCTTCCGGAAGGACGCGATGAACACCACCACCGGCGCCGCCCCAGAGGACCTGCGCAACCGCCTGGTCGACGACATCCTGGCGGCCGACGTCGCCGGCCTCCGCGACCCACGCGTGGAAACCGCCATGCGGGCCGTACCCCGCCACGCCTTCCTCCTCGACGTGCCCCTCGAAGAGGCGTACGCCAACAAGAGCGTGACCATCAAAGAGAACCCCGACGAGGACGCGCTCCCGCTGAGCTGCGCCTCCCAGCCTGACGTCGTGCACTTCATGCTGGTCCAACTCGCGGTCCGCGAAGGCGACAACGTCTTCGAGATCGGGGCTGGCACCGGCTACAACGCCGCCCTGCTCAAGCACCTCACCGGCACGTCGGGACAGGTCACCACGTGCGACATCGACCCCGACGTGACCGCCTACGCCCGCCGGATGCTGGACGCGAACGGATGCGGAGACGTTCGCGTGGTCACCAGGGACGGCGCCCTCTGCGCCCCGGAGTTCGGCCTTTACGACCGGATGATCGCCACGGTCGGCATGTGGGACCTTCCCGGTGCCTGGTGGGACCAGCTCGCCGTCGGCGGACGCCTCGTTGTCCCGCTGCGATGGCGCGGGCTGTCCAGGTCCGTGGCGTTCCAGCGCGAGAAGGACCGGATGCGGTCCGACTCCGTGAAGCTGTGCGGCTTCCTCCCGGTGATCGGCCAGGACGGCGAGCGGAACGACTACATCGACGACAACCGGCTCGTCAGGCTCTACTGGGACGAGGACCAGTCCATCACCCCGGAACGCCTGCGCAACGCCCTCACCCAACCGAAGTCGATCGTCTGGACCGATGCGACAGTCGGCCCCGTTGAGTCGTTCGACGGCGTCTGGCTGCGTCTGAGCGCTACCGAGCGAGCGACCTGCCGCATCACCGCGAAGCCCGCGGCGGTGGAGGCGGGCCTCCACCGTCCCGCCTCGCCTGCTCTGAGCCCCGCCCTCGTCGAGGGCGACTCGATCGCGTACCTCACTCTGGAACGGACCGCCGAAGACACGGGGGCCGAACCCCGGTTCCGGCTGGGAGCCGTCGGCTACGGCCCGGCCGGCGCCGATCTCGCCGAGCGGATCTGCACGCAGATCCGCTCCTGGAGCCCGGACCGGACCGCCGAACCCGTGGTCACCGCATACCCCGCGGACACACCGGACAGCGACCTCGCCGACGGAGCCGTGATCAACCGGCCTTCCGTGCGGCTCGTCATCGCCTACTGAGCCAGGTGAGGCGCGGCCGCTGGCACATGCGGCCGCGCCACACGAATCGAGAACAGAACGCGTCGAAGCGCCGTGGTCAGCCTTGCGCGAGGTTCGCCTCAGAGCCGGTGCACCGCCGCATGGCCCACCCCTGCGGTGGCGGTTGCCGGATCGGCGCCGGAGACCTGAGCCCGTACCAGACACGACTCCTGCTGCACGCTCTGCTCACTCAGGGAGCCGACGGGGCGGCGGTCCGCGAGACCTTCACCACCGCCTGCGCCCGCTGATCCCGCCTCTTCAGGAGACACCCGCACATGCGCGCTCACGAGCTGACCGTAGGCCGTACCTTCGGCGTCACCTTCGACCACGGAGAGGACTTCTTCGAGGCACTGTCCACCTTCTGCCGGGACAACGGCGTACGACAGGGCTACATCCCCTCGTTCATCGGAGCCTTCGCGGAGGCCGAGATCGTAGGCGCCTGTGAGAGGCTGGCGGACCCGGACGCGCCAGTCTGGGCGAAGACGTACGTCACCAACGTCGAGGCGTTCGGCGCGGGCACCCTCGCCCACGACCCCGCCACCGGCGAAATACTCCCGCACATCCACGTCTCCGCCGGCCTGAAGGCCCAGTCGGCCGACGGCAGGACGAGCCACCTCCTCAGCGCCGAGGCCCAGTTCCTCAGCGAGCTGCTGATCGTGGAGGTCACATCGCCGACGATGACCCGGCCTCGCAACCCCGACCTCTACGACGTTCCGCTGCTCACGTTCGGCTGACCGGCTGGAGTCTGCGAAGCCAGGGGTGACTGGGCGCGATCACCTTGATCGCGCCCAGTCAGCCAGGCGCGTGCCGGAGCGTCCAGCAGCGGCAGTACCGCTTGGAAGTCGGTCTCGTCCTTCTCCCGTGTCGCCTTCGCCTTGTAGAAGAGCTGCACCTCGGGCGCGAGATATGGGATACCCGGCTCGCTCGTCCGCCCGAGTCTGTCGATAGGGAGCCGGATCGCGGAGTGGCGCCGCGAGACCCACGGGGTGCCCTCGGCCTCGTCCAGCATGAGCTGGATGGACCAGGGCGCCACCGGCGTGCGGCGGCACCAGATGTCGTGGAGCGGCGGCTGAAGGACCTCTCCGGGACGCCACGGCCGCAGCTCCCCCTGGCCGGGCGGGTCCGCCACGTACAGGTCCCAGTCGACCAGGAGATTCCGTACGAGGGCCTGGTCGCGGCGGAGGACGAGGACGTCGAGATCGCCGTGCGGGCGCAGTTCACGGCCGACAGCGAACTCGATCGCGTATCCGCCGGCGATCCACCACGGGAAGTCCGCCTTGGCGAACACCGCGGCCACATCTTCGGGGCGGTCCGCCACCCATCGCCCCAACGTGTCAGCACTCACCCGCCCATACTCTCAGTGACGAGGACGAAGGCGAAGGCCGACGCTGAGTCGGCAGACTGGCCTGACTGTGATCTTGCCGAGCGAGCGCCGCTCGGCACGGACCCAGGTATCGCGGCTTGTTCGGGCTCCTACCGAGCGGCGCTTGCGCACCGGCGTTTCCTGGAGGAAACGCACCCGGAGAGACCGAGCGACACGGTCGAGAACCTCGTCGACAGGCTGCACTCGTAGATCAACAGCCCGAGCTGTGGAGACCGAGAGTGTCATACGCGAAACCGCAGCGGAGCGGCGTCGAGATGACGAGTTCCTGGGCCGCTTCGGACGGCGGAGCGGGAGATGACGACCGACTACACGATGGGGTTCGCGGACACCGGCGGCTCGTCGTCAAACTTGGACACAATCGATTACGAGTTGGCGCAACTCATCCCACGCTCTCGACGTCACCCGGTGGTTAGGGTCAGGTTCATGACCGCAAGGGAGCGCGTTGTTGTTGTCGGGGCTGGAGTGTCTGGGCTCACCGCCGGGGCCGTTCTCGCCGAGGCTGGAGCTTCGGTGCGCGTGATGGCCGAGCAGGTGCCCGGTGCCACGTCGCTGGCGGCCGGGGCGATGTGGGGGCCCTACCTGGTCGAGCCGAAGGACAAGGTCGACCTGTGGGGACAACGGTCGCTGGAGGTCTTTCGCGAGCTGGCGGAGGAGCCGGCGACGGGCGTTCGGCTCACCAGCGGCATCGAAGCGTCCCGCACGGCCGAGACCGCGCCGGACTGGGCCATGACTTTGCCGGGTTTCCGGCCGTGCGAGCCTGCTGAACTCCCGGCCGGGTTCACGGCGGGCTACCGGTTTACCGTGCCGCTGATCGACATGCCCACCTATCTGGATTACCTCCTGCGCCGGCTCCGCGCAGCCGGGGGAGCGGTCGAGCGGCGTCGGCTGGCCTCGCTCGCGGATGCCGCTCCGGCTTCGGCGATCGTCAACTGTTCTGGCCTCGGTGCTCGCGACCTGGTGCCGGATCCTGAACTCCGGCCCATCCGCGGCCAGCACGTCGTCGTCACCAACCCGGGGCTGACCGAGTTCTTCTCCGAGGACACCAGCCATTCGCCGGACCTGCTGTGCTTCTATCCTCACGGCGACGCCGTCGTGCTGGGCGGCACAGCCATCGATGGTGAGGGCAACCTTCAAGGCCGGGTAGTTAACGTTTCCGCAGGTCACGCAAGGGAGTTGAGAAAGTCCTGACATGGAGCAACGGAGCTCGTTGGTACAGGCAATCGTCCAAGACAGCTTGTTCCCGAAGGAGCTCCGTTGCCCGAGCATTGTGTCCTGCCACCGCCGCTGGCGACCATCACCCGAACGGTCACCGTGGCTGGGGGTCGGTTCGCTCCTGGGCATCTGGGAGAGCTGACGCCGATCGTGCCGTTCGAGCTGGTCGATGCGGTCTTGTCGGAGACACGGACCGTGCAGCGCCGGCTGCGGGATCTTCCCTCGCGGGTCGGGGTCTACTTCCTGCTGGCGATGTGTCTCTTCCCCGAGGTCGGCTATAGGCTTGTGTGGGCGAAACTGACGGCCGGCCTGCCGGGGACTGCGGTTGTCCGCCCGAGCACGAAGGCGCTCCGTGACCTGCGCCGAAGGCTCGGCAGCACGCCGGTGCGGGCGTTGTTCGAGGTGCTGGCCGGGCCGTTGGCCCGGCCGACCACGTCGGGGGTGCGGTTCGGTCCGTACCGGACGGTGTCATTCGACGGCTGCAGCTCGATCAAGGTGCCGGACAGCGAGCGCAACCGGGGGTGGCTGGGGCGGTGCCCGCATGGCGGGTATCCCCAGGTCGAGCTGATGACGCTGGTCGAGACCGGCACCCGGGCCGTGATCGCAGCGGTCTTCGGCCCCACCCGGGAGGGCGAGACCTCCTACGCCACCAGGCTGATGCACCATCTGAACCCCGAGATGCTGGTGCTGTGGGACCGGGGCTTCGACAGCAACGACTTCCTCACAGCCGTGCACGCCACCGGCGCACAGCTCCTGGGCCGCATCCGCCGGCGCCGCCGCCCACCGGTCCTGAAGCCGCTCGGCGACTCCTCCTACCTCTCGGTCATCGGTGGCGTCCCGGTGCGGATCATCGAAGCCCAGGTGAGTATCACCTGCACCGATGGCAGTACCTTCGAGGGCTCCTACCGCCTGGTGACCACGCTCCTGGACGCTCGCCGTTACCCCGCCGATCGCCCCGTGCACCTGTATCACGAGCGCTGGGAGCACGAGAGCGCCTACTACGCGCTGCGCCACACCATCCTGCACGGACGCGTCCTGCGCTCGCACGACCCGGTGGGCGTCGAGCAGGAGATGTGGGCCCTGCTCACCCTCTATCAGCTCCTGCGCCGCACCATGGTCCAGGCGGCGGAGTCCCAGCCGGGCACCGATCCCGACCGCTGCGGTTTCACCATCGCCCTCCAAACAGCCCGTGACCTACTGGTAGGTGCGGACGGCATCTTCGAGCAGGGCATCGGAGAGATCGGCCGGCGACTCCTGTCGGCGCTGTCGCCCGCACGGCGGGCCCGCGTCAGCACTCGCAAGGTGAAGTCCCCCATCTCCCGTTACGCGGAAAGGAAACTGGACGGCCGCCCTGATGCCAGCACGGCCGTGACCTCAACCGCGATTACGCTCTTGCCGCCGCCGGTGCCGGAGCCCGCACTGCCTACGACCACGGTCCCCCAGTACGTCGGCCCTGGCCAGACCAGCACCCGCATGACACGTGTCCTGGCCATCCTGCAGGCAGAACCCCAACGGCTATGGCGCTCACGGGAGATTGCCGAGCTCCTCGGCGACGTCACCCTCGTCGCCACCTACCGACAACTCGCCCGCTGGACCGAGAAAGGAATGATCAAGAGGGTCCGAACAGGGCGCTACGCGGCCATCACGCAGGAAAACGACCCCCTTGCGTGACCTGCGGAAACGTTAACTACCCGGCCTTGGGGCAACCTTGCCTCCGACGACAAGGCGGCGGCCGATATCCTCGCCCGCTGCGCAGAGGTCGAACAGATGACCTGGAGGTTGTCGATTCTACGGAATGACGGCGAGTGGCGGACGGCCTCGCCCCCGCATGAGCTCGTCGAGCATGTTGCCTGGCTCCTGTACGAGCACCGCCGCGCACGCAACACCCGTCTGACGAGATCGCGAACACGCTCGGGATTCGACGCGTGGTCTTCTTGCCCAGGCCGCTCCAGGGAACCGATACTCACCGAACTGGCGACACCGGGAGGTCGAGGACCATGATCCGCAGCTTCCGGCGGTTCCCGCGTTTCCCAGGCCGGGAGCAGAATCCACGCCATGCTGCATTGAATGCAACTTCGCTGTCGCCACATCGCCCGGTAGGCTCCAAGCGCCTCCCCGTTCTGCGCCTCGGGGCTGACACCGGTCGGCCTGCTGCCGTGAGCCAGCCCGCGTTCGAGGCCGCCGCCGAGTCTGCCGTTGCACGAGTTCGGTGTAATAGTACCCCTGGCCAAGATACCGCAGGTCGGTGCCGACGGGGTCTTGGTGGCCACGGGCGTAGAGGGTGATGGGGCCGAGGACGTGCCTCGCTCGATCAAGCGATATGCCCGGTTGGGGACCTTGTGCATGTCGCTTCCTCATGCCCTCCGAGTTGAGGAAGGGGGTGTGCTGCTGGGCCGCCCAGCCCTCCATCAGCACGGCGCCGCCCTGGGCATCGACGTCGACGTCGTCCCGCGAAACGAGCAGGTCAAAGGCTTCTCCGTCGTCCCGCGGCAAGCTCTTCGCCGACATCAGGCAGGTCGAGCGGCTGCGCGAGGCATGGGCACTGATCGGCTTCACCCGGCCGGCAGGCCCGGGACACGGTCCGCGTCCGCACGGTGTGGAGTGGCCCCTCGACACCGACCGTGCCCGTCCGCGCCACCGCCCAGGTACTGGTCGAGGTCATCAACGGGGCTCGGCACGAACTGCTGGCCATGACGTACGCGGCTCGTCCGTATCCGGCCCTGACCCGCGCCTTGACCGAAGCGGCGGGCAGGGGAGTGCGGACACATGTCGTCGTCGAGACCCTGACCGGTGCCGGCGGACTCCTTTCCGGGAAGGAGCCCGCCGAGGCGTTCGCCTCCGTACCCGGACTGCGGCTGTGGTCCTGGGCCCGGGACCCGGCCCAGCAGGGGCGCCGTCGCCAGCACGCCAAGCTCGCCGTCGCCGACCGCCGCACACTCTTCCTCGGCAGCGCCAACCTCACCGAGTCCGCCGCCCAGCGCAACATCGAAGCGGGCGTGCTGGTGACCGGCGGCGAAGCACCGCGACGCGTGGCGGAGCACATCGTGGAGCTGCAACGCCTTGGGATTCTCCGGCCGTTCCATCCCTGAGCGAACGATGCCGAGATCATTGAGCTTCTTCAGCTTGCCGCTCCAGGGTGAGGATGGCCTTGGCGATTGACGTCATGCGGTTGGGACTGCACCGGGATCTGCGAAAGATCCGCCAGGGCTTCAGGCGAGCGACGCCGCGCTCGACCGGTGCCCGCGCCGCGGCCGGGGCACGGTTCAGGGCCTTCTCGGTGAGGGTGAGTTCCTGTAGGGATCTGCGTTTGATGCCTGTGGTTACCCAGGGGCGGCCGCCCAATGGTGATCGGTGTGGTGCACGGTACACCGGTGGAGGCCAACCGTGGCTCACAGCTACAACCCCGCGCAGAGGAAGTGGATTGCCCGGCCGTGTGCAGGGCGAATTCAGGAGGGCCGTGCAGCCGCCCTGCTTCCGCGCTCGAGGTGCTCGTTGATGTGTCGCAGGCGTTGCCAGGCGGCGGGGTCGGTGCCGTCGCTGAGCGGATAGTGCAGGGCGGGGCGAGCGGCCGGGCCCAGTTGGGTGGGGGCGTTGTCCGGCAGGGCGTTGCGGGCATGGGTGATGCCGAGTTCGGCCACTGTGTCGGGGCCGAGAGTGAGAGAGACCGGAATCGGCGGTGGTTCGTAGTGGGCCGGAGTGGTCAGGTCCGCTCGCGCTGCACGCACTTCGCTGATCATGGTGGCGAGGTTGTGCTTTGCCGTGAGGGACTCGGCGAACTGGGGCAGCAGCTCGATCGGTACTCTTTCGCCGGCGGCATAGCCGAGAGCCAGGGTGATGTGTTCCTCAACGCCCTCTCGCGTGTGAGCGATGCGAAAGGCGGCGATCGCGGGGCGGTCGGGGCTGCCTATGGCGACGGCCCAGGTGGGCTGGGACTGGCGGGCGCGGGCGCGGGCCAGGTCGGTCAGTTGCCAGGGCAGCCAAGGGACGTTGATGGGCTCGGCGGTGGCCCATCCGGCCGGTGGCGATCCGGTGAGGGTCTGCCAGGCGTCCTCCAGAGCGCCACCGAGTATCACGTGCTCGTGGGCGGGGTGGATGGTGCGGATGGACAGCAGCAACTGCCGGTCACCGCCCTTGCCGAGCGGGGGTTGGAAGGCGTCCGCGATCCGGCGGCCGTTGTCGGCAGCCGTTGTGAAGCGTCCGTCGTGCCAGCGCAGTACGGCTCCGGAGAGGCCGTCGTAGTAGCCGTGCTCGGGGTGGCGTACGACCCAGCGCGCGGGTATGCGCTCCAGCACGGTACAGGTGGGCAGGCTCAGCCGGGTATTGGGGGACGTGACGAGATACAGCTCGCGACGGCTCTGTGCGGCCGTTCGCACTGCCTCGGTCAGCCATGTCGTGGCGGCAACGACCGGGCGGTCGTAGATGACGACGACGCTGTTGTCAGTCTGCACATCCACATCGGCCAGTACGTCCACGTCAGTGGACGAGACCACCGCCCCGCCTGTGGCCCGGACGGCCACGACGTCGGTATGGGCGGCTTCAGGCGGCCATGTGGTGCCGCCGAGCAGCGTTGTCAGCCGCCCCGCGACAGAGCCGGCGAGCCGCCTGGCTTCCGCGACGCTGTTGGTTGCCCGCACCTCGGTCCACCACACCGGCTCTCCTGTCCGAACACCGGGGCCCAGCAGCCGCTCTGTCTCGCCCGGCACTTGCAGGTAGCGGGGGGCCTCCACGGAGACCAGGAGCTGACCGTCGTCCGTGCACAACTGGGCGACGGCTCCTCCAGCTGCCTGGTTCACGCGCAGGTCGGGGCCGCCGGCGTGCAGTGCGGCCAGCAGCGTCTTGATGTCCGGCATCTGCGGGGTGAGGGCGATGACGTCCTGGGGCATGTGTTGCTTTCTGAACCGCGGTTCTGCGGGACCGCGACTCCTGCGTCGATCCGGTGTCGGGTGGATGTGGCGTATTCGGCGGTTAAAGCTTGTCTGTCAGATTGGGGCCGAGGCCGTCGTCATAGGCATCAGGTGTCGAGATGCCGTATTCGACGGCATGACCGAAATACGTAGCGTCACCCGCTTCGGGCCCCACGCCGAGCACAGCGGTCAGTTCACGCAATGCGTCGGCGAGCCGAGGAGCGTTTCGGTTGTAGATCTCGGGATGCGGACGGCCTGAGAAGTCGAACCAACTCCAGACGTCGTGGTGCACGGCGACTTCGGCTGTCGGGCCGAGGGGGTCTGGCGAGACAGCCAGTTCAATCAGCCGCGGCTCCGTGCGGGCTGCCCCCTCCGCAGTGATCCATGAGCCGGAACCGACAACCTTCAAGTCGTCCACTTCGGCGTCGGGGAACGCGAAGGGCCGGCTTCCCATTACCCTTTCGGGCAGCTTCGGGTCATTCAATGGCGTTGTGGCGATGATTAGGCTGCTAGTCACGCCTGTGGACCCAGCATCGAGTACATACCAGCCGTATTCGAGTCTCACGGGGGTGAGCAGATCGAATTTCTTCAGCACATCGGCCATGCGTGCCGCAATGCTCAGTGCTGATGGCAGTCCCGGCTCATGGACGTCGCTGAGATCCCAGAACCAAGAGCCGCAGGGGCGCGGTGCGCGCATCAGGGTCGACATGACTAATCCTTATGGGAAGACAGGGCCGTCGGGCGGGTACGTGATAGCGCCATCCTCAAAACGGAGGAGATACGTTGCGTTGGACCTGCGTGAGAAACGTACCACTTCCTCGAACATCCGCGGCGTAAGGTCCCCCATCGAGGCGTGTACGTCAAGAATAGCGACTCGATGACTCATGGGGTAATCTAGCTGGCTTGCCGACTTTCGGGCTGCCTTCTTGATGCCGTCGATGTTGTCGACGTCCTTGAGCTGATATCCGTAATCCATCGTGCCATCAGGATGTCGCGTGTAGACGTCGATGTCATACGTAGTGGTGTTGTCACCGAGCTCGAACCCCAGGTGAGTGAACCCGCGGTCTTGAAGCTCCGTGGCGTACCTCAACGCCATGTAGGCCGCGGGGACCATACTTTCCTTCGGGTCCCTTCTGGTGGGTCCTTTCTTGCACATGTCCAGGATTCCCTTGTAATTTTCTGACCCGCGGAGATGGCCCCGATTGATGAGCTCGGCGACACCTGCTCCATAGGGGTCCTTTCGCAAGGAGTGGATCACAGCCTCCTGATCGCGGGAATTCATTTTCGCGTGCTTGAGCTCGTCGAGGACTCCCGCTTCTTGCTCCGGCCTGATCGGTCCCGTATGGGCCTGAGCATATTCCCCGTCTCTCGTGCCGTACCGCGCGCGATCGATACCCGGTATGTGGCTGTGCGCTGGTCCCCCACCCTCCGCCGTGTTGTGGCCGTCAGCCACCGGCGCTTCACCGTGATGCGCATCGCCGTGTGGCGACTCCGGCGGCACGTGGCCCGACGACGCCTCACCGTGATGGCCGGTTCCACCGTGAGAGGATCCCTCACCGTGCCCATGGCTTGTCGTGCCAGGATGGTCTGCGCCTCCGCCGACGCTTCCGGCTTCGCCTGCTGCCGAGCCACCTCCTGACCCGTGCAGCCTGTCGCCTCCACTACCCCCGGTCTCATGGCTGACATGTGGTGACAGGTGATCACCCCCTCGGACGGTGGGTTCGGGTGCGCGGCCTCCGACGCCAGCGAGTTCTCGATCAGCCGGCCCGGCGGGAGACACGCGATCACCCGCGGCAGGCTCGTGCGGAGCCTCGGCAAAGTTGGGCGTGCCATCGGCGTTGATCGGAATGAGCCGGCCGTTCTTGTCGACCCTGTAGCGGTTGCTGAGGTCGTCCAGGGCGCCGTCGGGGAACCTTGTCTTTGGCAGTCGCAGGTGTTCGCTGACGTTGGTCAGTACCTTGGAGACCTTGGGCAGGTCTGACAGGGCTCTCGCTGCCTTCGCGGCGCCGGAGATCGGATCCAGGGCATCTCCGACCTTGGCCACGGTGCTGGCGGCTTCCACGAATTTGGCTCCCTTGCCCAGCCTGGCGAGCGCCCCGCCGGCACCCCCGACCAGGGTGAGGAGGTTGAAGCTGGTGACGGCGTGGGCGCGGCCGGGGTCCTTGTGCCACTCGTCGTAGGCGATGAACTGCTTGCCGAACTCCTTGGCGTACGCCTTGCTGTCCCGCTGCCAGTCCGAGAGGTGATTGCCCAGGCCGACCTCGTCCATGCCGTAGGCGTAGGCGCCGACGATGGTGCGTTTGAGGCCGTCCCAGGTCTGGTGCTGTGCGTCGGAGCCGTTGACGCCCAGGAGGTTGTCCTCGAAGGTGCCCAGGCCGACGAAGCCGCCCCAGAGGCTGTCTTTGACGATGCCGTCCCACGCCCAGCTCTTGATGCCGTGGCCCCACCAGTCCATGCTCCAGCGGTCGTAGGTGCGGGCAACGGGAGTGCCCCACGGCAGGTCGGGCATGGACTCGAGCTTTTCGACGCTGATGCCGTAGGTGCTGCCCTCGTCGCCGACGGGGCGGCACAGCGCCGGGCTGATGGCGCCGATCTTGACCGCCGCGTTGTGCTCTGCCTTCTGAAAGCCCACGACGGCTTCCGCCACGCCGTGCATGAGTGCTTGGTGCTCGTCGACCTTGTGCTGGTCCTTGGTCCAGCCGTCGTCGCCTTGGACGCTGTCGACGAAGGCGATCGCCTTCTCCTTCAGATGCTTCAGGCGGTCCGCGTACGGCTTTGCTTCGCTGACGAAGGTGTCCAGGGCGTTGGCGAGGGACTCGATGTGGCCGGCGAACTCGTCCGCCGTGTCCATCACCGGCTGGGTGGAGGACAGGAGTTGGTCCGCCTCCGGCGCCTGGTAGTACGCGGCCGTTGCCTGGAAGCGTGAGTGGACGTCCTGGCCGGCGTGACGGATGCCGATCGCGTGTTTACGCAGCGACGTGACTGCTTTGGACAACGTGCTGAAGTCGCCGGTGTACTGGGGTATCCCACCCGGCTCGATCATGTCCACTATGCCCCGCCCCCGTGGTGCTTCGTCTGCTCGCCCACGGCCCGAAGCTCGGCCGAGGTGGGCACCTTGGCAGCGTCACGCTGGGCCCGGGCGGCCATCGCCAGGTCACCGTCGATGTACGCACCGGTCGCCTTGACCGTCCCGTCCATCGTCTTCTTGATACGGGCCGCCATGAACTTGATCGAGCTCTCGGTGTCGGAGACGAAGTTCGCAACCGCGGCACCCACCGGCCCCGCCGGCGGACCACCGCAGTACGGGCCGCTGATTGTGCCGGCGGACTCCGCGGCGTCCTGGACACTCGTCCCGTAGCCCTTGATGTCCTTGCTCAAGTCGTCGGCCGCAAGACCCACCAACGACAGAATGGACTCAACCCCGCTGGGACTGATGTCCCACCCCGTCACGTCAACCCCCGTGTTCTATTGCAGATACGTTCCATCAGTGCTGCTCAGCATCGCACGCGCCACTGACAACAGGACATTCATCCCTATCAGATCAGTTGTTGCAGCATCCACACGCTTCAAGCCAAAGGCGCCTTGAACCGATCAGTGAACATTCTGGGATCGGTAGCCGGTGACCTCTTCGGCGTGTCGGATTCAACGCGAG
Source organism: Streptomyces sp. NPDC001852 (assembly GCF_042891825.1). NCBI lineage: Bacteria > Bacillati > Actinomycetota > Actinomycetes > Kitasatosporales > Streptomycetaceae > Streptomyces > Streptomyces sp. NPDC001852. The sequence goes on along the minus strand of NZ_JBIATN010000035.1, from coordinate 46,373 downwards.
GGCGAGGCTTGCCCATACGTCATCCAACCAGGTCAGGCGATATGTCCAGACAAGAGACCCGCCCGAGATCCCCAGGTCGGAGCCGCCGGTGCGCAAGGCGGCGAGCAGCGTCGCGGGGGCGGGCGTCTTCTCGGTGAGCGCGATGATGTCCTTGGTCATGCCGGTGCCTGGTGGGCTCGGGCTCGGGTGAGAGGGCGGTCTGGATGGGCTGGTGGCGGTGGCCGCGGCGGACCAGGTGTGTTCGAACCTATCATCGCGCCGAAACCGCAGGCTGCGGTGTTCCAGTGACCTGTCCGGGAGCTGGCGCGGAGGGTGCGGTCGGCGGAGGCACAGAAGTCCCGTAAGGACTCTTCCCGATCACCGATGCGCGCTGAAAGACCACCCCACACATCCCGCACAGACCATCGCGGCGATCACCACACCCGCGAACACCCTCCCGAGGTCTCCCGTCACTTGAGGGCCATCGGCCTCCGCCGTACCGGGCCCGACGACCGGCGAATTACAGACTGTTGCCGCACAACCACGCGCGATAGCCTGTCCGGTGCCTTGTGCGGCACAACCGGCGACACACGAGGGGCACCGAGGGGGATCGTGGAACGGCGCGACGTGCGAGGGCACTACGAGGAGCTGGCAGCCGAGTACGACGAGCATTGGATCTACGGTCCGCACTATGTTCCCTGGATGTCCGGCCGGATCGCCGAGGCGCTGCGGCTCGCGCCTACAGACCGGATCGCCGACGTCGGCTCCGGGACGGGACTGTTCGCCAGAGAAGTGGCGAACCAGCTCCGGCCTCGTCATCCGATTCTGTGCGTAGACCCGTCCGAGGCCATGCTCGGTCAGCTCGGCTCCCCGCCTCCGGCAGATCTGACACCGATCGTTGCGTCCGCCGAGGACATCGCGGAAGGGCGTATTCGTCTGCCGTACGAGCGGCTCGATGCGATGTGGCTGAAAGAGTCGGTGCATCACGTGGCCGATCCGGCACACACGCTTCGTGGCCTGGTCGGCCGGCTGGCGCCCGGAGGTCGGCTGCTGGTGGTGATGCTCCCGGCCACTATCCAGTACCCGCTGTTCAGGGCGGCCCTTGCGCGCTTCGAGGAGTTGCAGCCGGACCCGGCCGTCATCGAGGGACATCTGCGTGCGGCTGGGCTGGAGGCCAGTCTCAGCTACGTCGAGCATGAGCTGCGCATCGAGCGGGACAAGTACCTCGGTATGGTGCGCGCCCGCTACATGTCCCTGCTCGCCACGTTCAGTGACAGCGAGATCGAGAAGGGCATCGAAGAGATGCGCATCGCTCATCCGGAGCCTGTGCTGGTGTTTCCGGACCGGTTCGCGTTCGTCCTCGGACGGCGACGTGGGGAGTCCGTGTGAGCACGATGGTCGACGAGCGGCTGCGGCGCCTGCGGAGTGAACTCGACGACCACTCGCGGATCGCTGACCGGCTGGGGCTTGATCTGGAGCGGCCGTTACGGTCTCTCAATGACGGCTATCCGGAGAACGCGGTTGCCCTGGTCGGGAAACTGACCGAGAAGCTTCTCAAGGAGCTGTGGCGTCATCACGACCTCGAGGGCGATCCCTCGACGAAGGCGCTGAACGACCTGGTCAAGCGATGCCGTCCGTACATTCGCAGCAGCACGGTCCTGGATGCACTTGACGACATTCGACGGCTGCGTAACCGGTCCACACACGACGGGTACGACATCAGCGACGAGGACGGTCTCCTGGCGGTCCGCAGGCTCGTCGACGTGCTCGTGTGGTTCACCGACACCGGGAGCGCGGCGCTGCTCGGCGGCGAGCCTGACGTGGCGCCCGAGGTGGCACGCCGCTGCGAGTTCCTTGCCGGGTTGTACGTCACCCTCGGATACCGGCAGGCGAAGCGATTCGTGCTCAGCCCGGACACCGTGTACCAGCTGTTCTGCCGTGAGTCGGGGATGCGGCTGGAGTACGTGGAGCTGATGCTCTCCAGGGACGCCGACGATCTGAGTACCGTCCTTGCCTCCAGGGGCGGGGAGCTGCTTCGCACTCGGTTGCCCAAGTTCACGCGGTTCGTCGTCCTGGACGACGACGGTGGCGCGGAGTCCGGCGCCCTGCACCAGATACTGGGTCTGGATTTCCGGGTCGTGCGGTACAACGGCTTCGTCGACACCATCGTCAATCTCGACACCCACCTGGCCGGTCTCACCTATGCCGACAACCCGGCGGAGCCACGGGCGGCTGTCGTCGCGGCGGCGCTGACCGTCGACACGCGCACCGGTGAGTCGCATATGGAGCAGTCCGGTGACGCGGCGGAGCTGGTCACCCGCTTGGCGTGTGGCAGCGCGAACGTCCTGGTCACTGGTCGACCGGGGAGCGGCAAGAGCACGCTGTTGCGCTCATTGGCTGTCAATCCGGAGGTCCGCCGCTTCCGCTTCTACTTCGACCTGGGTCTCAAACCGAAGGACGAGCCTTTCTCGGAGTACGCGGCCCGTCTTCTGGCGCCGGCGATGATGTCGGACCGCTCGCGCGCCTACGACCTCTTTCTCTACCTCATCCGTTCCGGGACCGCGCTGTGTGTGCTCGATGCCGTAGACGAGGGCGTCGATGAACCGAGCGCTGCAGGCTTCCTGCGGCTCTTCACCGATCTCGCAGCCGTCCTGTCCGCCGAATCGGCCGTGGTGATGAGTTCACGGGTGTCCTTCCTCGCGGACTCTCCCCAGGTACGTCAGCTGCTGGACAGTGGTGCGGGCCGCTCCGAGCAGCTGGTCGAGCAGATGTACGCCAACGGCCTCGACCCGTCCCGCGTGCCTCACTTCCACGTCGTACGCCTGGCTGAACCCGAGGCAACCCCTCTCGAGAAGCGCCTCACCGCAGCGCTGAACCTTCCCGTGGGTAAGCCGCTCGCGGACATCCTCGGTACGCACATCACGCGGACACTGGCCGAGCGGGGAAAGCCCGATCTGGAGCGGCGGCTGCCCGCCGCGTTCGGACATGCCTTCCTCACCGATCGCACCGTTTTCTCCCTCCTCGACATACACCGGCAGATGGGGGCTGACGCCTTCAAGGACGGACGCCTCGACCTGGACGCCTGTGTCCTCGCGCCGCTGCTGCGGCCCGCCGGGCCCGATCACGTCGCGTTCGTCCACACGGCATACCAGGAACTGCTGGCTGCCCGGTTTCTGGCCGAGCCGGCGAACCGGGACGTGGCAGCCGACCTTCCCCGCGGTGCCTTCCTGACCGAGCAGGTGCGCGCCTTCCTCGCCAGCATGCCAGGCGCTCCGGAGACTGACGACTGTGTGCTGCCCGCCGGGGCGTACCTGGTCGGGCCGGCCGAGCGGCTGCTGATCCGTCGTGTCGAACGTCCCGTACGCTTCGACCGGCACGCCGTGACCGTCGCGCGCTACCGTCGCTTCCTCAACGCTCTCAACGCGGACGGCACCTCGCCCTGGGACCATCCCGAGCAGCCGGCCGGCGTCACACACCGTCCCTGGACGGACCGGCTGCGGCGGTCCGACTACTACGAGAATCCTCGCTACGACGCCCACCCTGCCGTGTGCGTCAGCTGGTGGAGTGCGTTCGCCTTCGCGGCGTTCGAGGGCAAGCGTCTGCCGACGTCCCTCGAGTGGGAGGCCGCGGCACGTGGCAGCGACGGGCGCCTTTTTCCCTGGGGTGACGCTCCCGACAGTACCCGTATCAACTGCGCGGACACCTGGGTCGGTCGTCCGGTGGTGACGTATCAGGCGTGGTACCGGGACTTTGCAGGCGACGCTGTTCGGCGTGCCGGGGCGACACGCATCGATGAACGACCGGGTAACCGCTCCCCGTTCGGGCTCATCGACATGGTGGGCAACTGCTGGGAATGGACATCCACCAGCCTGGATGACCCCGGTGAGGCCGTCATCTGCGGTGGCAGCTACGACAATCCGATGCGGGCAGTGCAGACCAGCAGCAAGGGCATCTACCGCAAGCGTGGCGGAAGCAATGCGGTCGGCTTCCGGTGCGTGCAGGACCTCGACACGTCCGAGACAGAGGAGACGACGGCATGAGCGGTGGTGGGCCGCGTAACGGGACCATCGTGGACAGGCGTCCCAGTGGCGGTGGGGTGAGCGGTGCGCTCGGCTCCTATGTCGTCCGGGATGACGAGGACGAGCGGTACTACACGTTCGACTACCGGCAGATTGTGACCGAGGGGTTCCGGACCATCCGCACGGGCGAACCCGTCCGCTTCCATGTCAGTGTCGAAAGCCCCGACCGGGCCGAGTTCGTCATTCGCCTCGACCAGCCAGACCCGGCCGAGTACTACCGGTGACCGCCTACCGAGTTCCGCTGCTCGAGAATGTCACGGGTGCTCGCCAGGAACTGACGGTCATCCTGCCCGTACGGCTGTTACATGTCCCCAACTGGTCCGAAGGCCCCTTCCCCTTCGAGCTGGGCAGCCGCCGCACCGACGCCCGCACCCGGTCCACCTACTTCGCCGCTGCCTCTGCCCGCGCACTCTACGGGGCACCCGGGCGGCCACGTCGCTGGCACCTACCCCTGGACATCAAGCAGGACGGGCTGCACCTGCTGGGCATGGAACTCCTCCGCGCCGCCACAGCCCGCAACCCAGAACACGCCCTTGCCGTCCTGCACTTGAGCGTGGAACGACCGCTGCTACCCGTACTTCGCGCTCTGGCCGGCCGCCGGCCGACCCCGGACCCGCTCACAGAACTCCTCGACCCAGCCGGGCTTCTCGCCGGCATCGCCGACGTCCGTGACCCTGGCGCACCCTTTGCCATAGCCAGGCCCTACACCATCGCCTTCATGACCCCATCGTCCCAGCAGACCCCCGCCCTCCGCTCCGGCCCGGAAGGGGCACTGCCAGCGAGCGCCGACCGCTGGCTGTGGCAACTGGCATCACGCTCCACCCCCGAGGACTTCCCCCTGCCCCCAGAGACGGCTGGTGAACAGCTCAAGGAAGCCGTCAGGATCTCGGCAGACTGGAGCGCCCTCGTCCTACGCCAAGGCGCAGCCTTCCTCGGCCACCGAACCGACACCGGCGCCAGCGACTTCTTCGAATTCGCCGCCCTTCACTCCCGCACCGTCTACCTCGACGCCCTGCTCCTCGGCGCACTCCAGCGCGATCACATCGACGAGCTCACCGACGAACTCTCCGAGGTGTTCAACTCAACACAGCTCGCACGCCAGGTCGGCGCACTAGAGAGAAACATCGCTGTCTTTCGCAGCACCTACTGGCGCCAACACCTCACCGCACACGGACCAGCGAACGACCTGCTGCTCGCCTTCCAGAACCAACACCGGCTCCCTGCACGCTTCCACGAAATCCTCGCCGAAGCAGCCGACTACAGCAGACTCGTACAAACCCAGGAGAGCCAGCAGATCAGCGCGGCCCTCGGCGTCCTCACCATCCTCGGCCTGCCACTCGGCACGGCCCTCAGCATCCTGCAAGTCCTCGGCGACAACTCCGTGGCAGACCTGCTCATCGCACTGACACTGTCGGTAGCCGCCACAGCCGGAGCCCTCACCACACGGTACGGGCGCCTGGTCCTGTCATCCCTACGCGGCGGGGATGGCGAAGCTTAGGAACTCCGCTGTGGACGATCGCGGAATTACGTGATCGTCGACATCACTCAATGACGCCGTACTGGTGTCCGCCTGCAGAGGCGCTCTTCGTCCACCGCGTCCATCGCCGCTTCTCGTTTCCGGTAGGCACTGGACCGATCAGCCTCGCCCCGCGTGAGGCGCGGCGGTAACGCCGCGCCTCCGCCTCTTCGCGCGCCGCCGGACGGACGAACGGCGAGCTGACGGCGTACCGGAGCCGACTGCCCCCGGTGAGGCTCTTCGTCGGGGCGCCGGCCTTTGGCGTCTCGGCCCACCCGGCTGGAGGGAACGCGGAATGAGCAGTGTCCGGCAAGGAGGTCCTCGACCCGGCGTTCGGGCTCGGCTACCCGGCCGAGTACCCCGGCAGCCGTATGAACGCGCCGCCACCGGTGGTCTCCGAGCGCGACGAGCGGCTGCTGGCCTGGCAGGCAATGGCCGACGGCAGCAGGGAGATCGTCCTCACCGACGACCTGATCGACCACCTGGCCGGCGAGGCATCGGCCGGGCACGAGGCGCCGCTATGGAAATGCGCGCCTGCACGCCGACAGCCTGTCCACCCTGGAACGTGGGGACTTCACGCTGACCGTGACACCGGCCCGCGCCGCGGGAACGCTCACCTCCCGGTTCACTCCGATCGCCACCGGCACTGGCACGGAACTCGACGAGATCTACCGCCAAGTCCCCGCGGGCGTCGAGAACGCGCTGACCGCGCAACTCTCCTTCCCGCCGCTGTACCCGCACACCGAGAAGGTCGCCCGCGTCCCCGCGTATCTCCCGCACGTGATCCCGTTGGCCGAGTACCGCCGCCCCGACCGTGCGGACGCTAGCCACGTGGAAGACCCTTGATAGTCACGCACTCCGCTATGCCGTTCGGGGTCGAGCTTAAAGCGGCGGGGGTACAACTGACCTCAGCTCTCCTTCTCGCCGAGCGCCGTGCGGAGCCAGTCCAGCGAGCCCGTCTCCAGAACCGCGTCAGCGAGCGCCTGGCCGCTCTTGGTGGTGATCCGGCCGCGGCTGTTGTCGATCCATCGCTGGGCGTTCTTGTAGCCTTGGGCTTTGTACTCGATGCCCTGGATCATGCATTCCAGCTTGTCGGCGTCGCGAGCGCAGATTGCTTCCGGGCTCTCCTTCGCCTCGTACTCTTCGATGAGGTCCTTCACGGCCTGGGCCAGGATGTCGGGCATGCCGGCGACCTGGTCGGCGGTGACGTCGCGGGGGTCGGCCTCCCCGGCGTACTTCTTGCCGAGGTGGTTCACGTCCCCAGTGCGTGTCTCCTGCGAGTCGTGCCACACCGCGAGGAACGAGGCCCGGGCGGGATCGGCGCCCTCCAGTTTCGCGATGATCGTTGCGATGAGGGCGGTGCGCCACGAGTGCTCAGCGACCGACTCGGGGTGCTGTACGCCGGCCATCCACCACCCGGTGCGTGCGGTGTTCTTCAGCGTCCCTGCCTCGTACAGGAAACGCGCAACCGCGCTCAGGTCCTCGGACACCGTCGGGCTCCTCTCACGCCTCGGCGAGGCGGATCGCGTACCGGATGCTCTGCAGTTCCCGTCGCGCTCGCGACGAGAGTTCACCGCTATCCAACATGATCGGGAGTCGGTCGCGTAGGGCCTGGGCCGCCGCACCTGATCGCAGCAGGTTGGGGCGCACCTGAAGCAGCGACCACACGCTGTGGATGTTGAGATCCACGTAGCCGTGTTCGGGCGCGATGCCCTGGACGAGGTGGGTGAGGAGTTTGTTACCTGGCCACGGCCAGGGTGTGCGGTTGGCCATGAAGTCGTCGGAGAGCTCGAGCTGCCTGGTCTCTCCGATCCAGTACGCCCAGTAGTTCAGATTCGCTCTCTCGCCGGCATCGTCGTCTATGAGCGCGGTGTCGATGAAGTAGGCCATGCGGTCTCGGTCGCCATGCCGTGCGGCGACTGCCGCGACGGAGCGGGAGTTGAGCCAGCCGGTGAGCCAGTCGTTCGGCCGCTCTGTGCGCTGCTGGTGCGCGAGCCAGTCCGCCGTGTCCGCCTCGTGGTCGTACCCCGATAGGTAGAGGGCCTGGCGGCGCAGCAGAAACTGTTCGCTACCGCGTGCCTGCTCTGCTGCACGGCGCATCTGCGTGAAGAACCTCTGTCGTTCAGTGTGGCTGAGCTCTGGCCCGGACGCGGACGGGCCGCGGCGCGGGCGAGGCGGTGCGGGAAGGTCCCGGAGGGGTTGCGGCGGGACGCCGTTTAGGGGCCACACCAGTACCTCGGCCAGTTCCCGCTGCATGACCATCGCACCGAGTGGGCTCTCCTCGGCAGGGGTGTCCTCGTCGAGCACGCTCGCAAGCAGAACGTCGGCCTCCAGCGCGCGTTCCAGTGCCTGCAAAAGGGCGGGCGGGGTGCCCATCTGCATCAGCCGGTGGCGGTGCACGAGCATCTGTCCCACGGGCACGGCGGTGAGCGGGCGCCGGCCGGTTTCCCACCCGGCGATGGTGTCCTGGGACACCTTCAAGTGCTCGGCGGCTTCGTCCTGCGTGTAGCCCTGCTGCTCCCTTATCACCCGGAAGACATAGCCCGAGATGATGCCCGCTCGGGGGCGTGGGGCCGTTCCCGTAGTGCCGGTCAGGGTTTGTCGTGGGCTTGGCCGCATGGGAAGTCCATTCTTGGAGGCTCGCAGTAAACCACCTGTACTCGCGGTCAGTTCAGGTTCCGTGAAGTTTCCCCGTGATCTCGGACACGTGATCGTTATGCCGCGAGGGCGTGCTGATGCCGCTGCCTGGTCTCGGCCGGGGTGAGGTAGCCGAAGGTCTTGTGCTTGCGCAGGCGGCGGCGGTTGTAGAAGGTCTCGATGAAGTTGAAGACCTCCGCACGGGCGGTGGCCCGATCGGGCCAGATGAGGGTTCCGATCTCTTCTTTGAGCAGGGCCCAGAAGCTCTCCGCGGCGGCGTTGTCGAAGCATGAACCGGTGCGTCCGCAGCTCTGCCGCAGACCCAACTCTCGTATTCGGTCCCGGAACTGGGCTGACGTATATTCGCCGCCGCGATCGCTGTGGATCACGCAGCCGGGCTCCAGCCCGCCCCGGCCGTGGGCCATGTCGAGTGCATCGACGACGAGCTCGGCGCGGTGGTGGTCGGCCATCGCGTAGCCGACGACCTCGCGGGTGGCCGGGTCCAGCCAGCAGGCGAGGTAGAGCCAGCCCTCGGCGGTGGGCAGGTAAGTGATGTCGCCCACCAGCTTGATCCCGGGACGCTCGGCATGGAAATCACGGCCGATCAGGTCCGGGGCCGGCTTCGCCTTCGCATCCGGCCGGGTCAGCGAACGCCGCCTGCGCCGGCTGACGCCGCGGATGTCGCGCTCACGCATCACACGGGCGACACGCTTGCGGTTCACCTGTCGGCCCAGGCGGCGCAGTTCGGCGTGGATGCGCGGGACACCGTAAGTCTTGCGGGAGGCGATGTGCAGCACGGTGATCTCGTGCGCGAGCGCGTCATCGGCGGTCCGCCGAGCGCGGCGGGCGACCTCGCCCTCGCGCCAGGCGTAGTAGGAGGAGCGGGCGACCTTCAGCACCCGGCACAGCAGGACGATCGGGTAAGTCGCCTTCTCCGCATGGATCAACCGGTACAGCTCGCTCACCGGTCGTTTTCCTTCACGAAGAAGGCGGTCGCTTTTTTCAGGATCTCGATCGTCTGCTGCTGTTCGCGGACCTCCTTGCGCAGCCGCTTGAGTTCCTCGCGCTCGGCGCTGGTCAGCTCACCGGGCTTGCCCTCGCCCCGGTTCGCCTTGGCCCGGCGGTACCAGCCGCGCAGGGACTCCGAGCTGATGCCGAGCTCCCGGGCAACCGCAGTGACCGTCTTGCCCGAGGAATCCACGAGCGCAATCGCGTCTCGCTTGAACTCCTCGGTGTACCGCTTCGTGTACTTGCTTCCCACCTGGTGCTACTTCCTCTGGAACCTCAGGTCCCAGTCTCCAGGTGTCCACGATCAAGGGGAAGCTTCACCGAGCGCGGATTTCTACCGTTGAGACCGTTCCTGAATGAGCCTAGAGGGAGGCGGTCACTCATGGGTCCCGTTCCGCATGCTGTTGACCCGACGGTGTTAAGACAGTCGGCTCTGCGGTCCTGTGCAGGCGGGATGCAGCCTCACGTCACGACGGGCGCTGAACGTGCGCTCGCTGCGGAGCACTGGCTCCTGTGTGCTGCGCCGGATGTCGCGGTCGCGCGCAAGGAGTGGCAGGAAGGCATGGAGGTCCTGCTGCGCTGCGGTGTCCTGTTCACCGCCATCCGCATCCCAGGTTTCTTCGTCTACGCAGCGGCTGGCGGCGAGGAACCCGTTGACGTCGACGCATTCCTGACGAAAGCGCTCGAAGGCGGTCCGGTTTTCGCGTCGAGCGGCCTGAGCCGCTACTACGCCCTTGTGCCGCCGAGCACGGCACGCCAGTGGAGGGACCAGAGCACCGAGTGCCGGGCGCCGCGCACGCTGTTGGGGGTGCCGTCCGTCAGGCGCACGACGTATGAGGACGGGCGGTCCTACTGGGCAGTTCCGATGGATTCCCCGGCCGCCTTGTGCACACCGGATCTCGTCGATCAACTTGCGCGCTCCGGCCAGGAGCGATGGGCATTGGGCGGGGCGTCGTGATGGCCCGGACCCTCAACGTCTCGAACAGCGCCAAGGTACGGACGGAAGTGTTGCCGCGTGCCATGGAGTCTGCCCCGCTGGCCCGCCGGCTCGTGAGGGGCGCCGTCGAGGCGTGGGAACTGCAGGAGCTGGCGCCTGACGCGGAGGTCGTCACGGCGGAGTTGGTTGCCAACGCAGTCCAGCACGCTCGGGCGGCTGCGATGCGGGTGACGGTAAGACGTACCGGCGAGCGAGCGGTGCAGATCGCTGTATTCGACAGGAGCCGTGTTCTCCCCTTCCTGAAGTCCCCTGCCCCTGAGGAGGTCGGCGGGCGAGGTCTCGGCATCGTCGATGCCCTTGCGCAGTCCTGGGGCGTCGACCGGTTGCCTTGGGGCAAACGCGTCTGGGCTGATCTGGTGGCGCTCAGTGCACCGTGACCCCGGCCAGCAGAAGGAAGCGCGCATCCCGTCGTTCGACGCTCCGGCCGCTCAGGCCACGCTGCCGCCGTGCTGATCCCTACTTCCACCCATCCAGCGATACCTGAGGGCCACCGGTGAGATAGCGGTGGAGGGCGCTCGCGGTGGTGTCCACGAACTCCTCCGGGATGGCATCGGCATCGACCCAGCAGACCTGAGCGTGCTTGCTAGGTTCGCGGTTCTCCGGTTCGCCGGTCCAGTCGTGCGCGGCGAAGACCACCGTGAGGAAGCCGTTGGGAGCTTCGACGCCCCAAGCGCCATGGATGACGTGGGCGACCTTCAGGGCCTCCGGCTTCACGTTCAGGCCGGTCTCCTCGTACAGCTCGCGTACGGCGGTCTCGGTAATCGGCTCACCGGGTTCGCTCTTGCCGACCGGCAGGTCCCACATGCCCTGGGCGAACTTGGCGTTCTGGCTGCGCTGGAGGAGGACGACGCGGTTGGTGGCCTTGTCGTGGACGATGACGGCGGCGACCAGCAGGGTCATGGATTCGAGGGCGGGCTTGAGGGCTTTGGGCTGGTCGTCGGTTGTCGGCTGAGCCACGGTTGTGTCCCTTCGTCGGCCGGTTGGTGGGCAGCTTAGGCCAGTGCTTCGCGTGTGCGGCGGGCCAGTTCGGCCGCCCCGGGCACCCTGCGGCGCTGGTAGACGGCGAGGGTGGAGCGGAGTGAGGTGATCGCCTTGCGGGTGCGGTCCGAGGTCATGCCCTCCATGAGAGATAGGGCCTGGGACCAGGCGGCGACGGCCTCGTCGGCGCGGGCCTGTGCCGCAAGGCTGTCGCCCAGGTCGGCGTAGGTGAGCGCGTGGACCCGTTTGTACTTCTGCAGGTCCCAGCGGACCAGGGCGTCTCGGTGCTGCTGCTCGGTGCCGACGTGATCGGCTAGGTCGGTCAGCGTGCGGGCGGTGTGGCTGGCCACGGTGCCGGCGGCCGGGCCGCTGACGCGGGAGTAGCTGGGCTGGGGGCCATCATCGCGCAGGAGGGCATCCTCGGCGGCGAGCAGGGCGCGGGCGGCTGCGGGCTTCTCGCCCACGGCGGCGTACGCGCGGGCATGAGTGATGTGGAGCAGCGCCTCTGTCTGGCCGTCGACGTGGCCCAAGCCGCGGGTCAGTGCGCCCTCGACGAGGTCGACGCAGTGGTGGGGTTGCTTGAGGCTCAGTGCCTGGTGGGCGAGGGCACGCATCATCCAGGCGGCATGGCCGTGCGGGTCGGCTTCGCAGGCGAGTTGGTAGCCGACCTGGTAGTAGCGCTGGGCGGCACCTTCCTGGCCGAGGTCGTGGTGCTTCCAGCCTGCGAGGTAGGCGAGTTCTGCGACCGCTCCGAAGGCTGCCTGACGTAAGGCTTCGTTCGGGAACCGTCCGCGGAGCATGGGGGCAGCGGTGTCGGCGAGATACGCGGTGACGGTGGTGAGCCCATGGCCGCCACCAAGACGCTCATCGGCAGCACTGAATGCAGCGGTGATCTGGCTTACGACCTCCACATCCTCCGTACCGACCAGGGAGCTGCCCGTGCGGGCTCGAAGCATGCGCGCTGTGGCTTCGTGGTCGTACGAAAGGGGCATGGCGACGCCGGCTGCGGTGAAGGCGGCCACGGTCAGGAAGCGTCGGCGGTCGACGTCGGCACGGCCCAGGTCGGTCGCGGCGAGGACGGGATCAGTCTGCTCGGTCGGTGCCTCGCCTCCGCGGAGACCGATCTCCGTCTCGGTGACCGTGCGGCCTGCTCGTCGGGACAGTGCCTCGGCGAGGTACCGGGCGGTCCGGCCTGTGGGCTGGCGGTTGCCGTTCACCCAATGGGAGACAGCCGACTTGTTGGTCTGGAGCATCTCCCCGTTCTCCGCCGCGATACGCCGGATGTCCTTCGCCAGGACCTCGTACGTGCAGCCGGTCGCTTCGATGGCCTCACGCAGGCGGGCGTTGGGGCCCTTCTGTGCTGCCACGATCGCCTCCGCTCCGGTGCTGTAAACCGCGTATACCGCTTCGACTGCCTCTCACCGTACCGACTGTGCGTGACGACGTGTTCACTGAATATCAGCCGCCCGGCCCGGTCCGACACCGTGACCAGGCTCCCCCTTCGGCCGGGCGGCGCCCTGAAGTTCCGTACGCCCGCTCCGGGTTCAGGCATGCCCGAACCCGGCCGATCAGAGACGGAGACACGGTGACCACCATCGACACCACGGCCATCACGGTCGAGCTGCCCCAGGCGTTCGACGAGCGCTGGAGCCGACTGCCGGGCATCCAGGTCGACGGCCGGCGCATCACGATCGACCCGGCCGAGTACTTCTTCCGCTTCGAGTCCAACACCTGGCTCGTCGCCGACTGGGAGCTGGTCAAGTCCCAGCTCCTGGACGTGGAGGAGACCACCGAGAGCGCGGTCGAGCAGCTCGCCCTGGACTTCATCAAGTCCCACGGCGAGTCCACCTCGGACGCCGCCCGCGTGCTGGCCACCGCCTACGAGGTGTACGCCTACCTGTTCCGCGACGAGCACCTCGCCGACCTCGGCCTGCCGCAGATCACCGCCGAGCACCAGCGGATGCTGCGCGAGGCGGCCACGCTGATGGCACTGAACAAGGTCGAGCTGGACGGGCACATCTCCAACGTCGGCCCGTGCTGGTTCTTCCCGGCCGCCACCGCGGTCGTCTTCGACCTGGACGACGAGATGGGCGGGATGCTGGACGAGGTCTACCACGGCGGCTGGTTCAACGAGCACCGCCGCATGGAGTCCATCAAGGCCCACGCCGCCCTCGGCGGCCGGCTCGTGCACGGCTGCCAGTCCGTGCCGGACCAGTCCGGCGGCGTCGTCGCGCCCTACGGTGCGTCGATGAGCGCCTTCCGCGACGACCTCGCGGCCTTCAAGGCCGGCTGGATCGAGCAGGTCTACGCCCACCGTGTCAGCCCCACCGCGTAGCAGCACACCGCACACCAGGCTCCGGGGTGAGCAGGCACTTCTCGCCCGCCCCGGACGCCACCACCGCACTGGAGAGCCCTTCATGGACACGACCCTCAACGCCGAACTCCTGGACAACCTGCTGATCCTCGCCGGCCAAACCTGCGCCTCGCGTGAGGAAGTGCGCGTCTGGTCCATGTCCGGCGTCGAGCGCCTCACCTTCACCGACGGCAGCACCGCCATCTTCAAGTACGCCAGGAGGCCCTTCGACAGGGAGGACCAGGCACTCCGGTTGGCAAAAACACACGGCGTCCCCGTCCCTTCCGTTCACGCCTCGGCAGTCCTGGACGGCTGGCTCGGGATGCTGCTGGAAGACCTCGGCGCTCCCATCCGCGAAGCCGACGACCTCGACGGCGCCGCCGCAGCCGTGGTCCTGCACCGCACCCGCACAGCCGCAGCCCTGCCGGTCCTCGATCAGGGAGGTCTGCGCAGCCTCCCGGCGCGAGCCTTGGAACACCTCGGCCACCTGCGCAAGGCCGACCGGTGGGAGGACACCCACGACATCGAGGACGCGCTCGACCGCATCACCCAAGCCGCCGAGACGCGCTCGGCCGGTGCCACGGTCGGCCCGTTCGGCTGGGTGCACTCCGAGTTCCACCCCACCAGCCTCCACATCGGCCGACGCGGCTGGCGCCTGCTGGACTTCGCCCGCGCCTTCACCGGCCCCGGCCTGCTCGACCTCGCCAGCTGGCACGGCACCCTCGACGCCCCCGACCCAGTACGTCTGCGGGTCTTCCTGGAGTCCTACGTCACCGAGGGCGGCACACCCGACGCCCTCGCCGAGCGTGGCGGGCTTCCGGCGGAGAAGTGGGCGCTGGGCTGGCACCGCGTCTGGGCCGTCGAGTGGTTCATGGAGCAGTCCATCCGCTGGATCAACGACCCGGCCACCGACCCCGCCTACATCAAGGCCGTACGTCGGCACCTCACCGACGTCCTCCACCTCCTGGAGGTCTGACGTGCTCGCTCAGGCGTCCCCCTGGTACGTCCACGCCCTCCAGCGCACTACGGCCAGCCCCGCCGAACCGCTGTCCGTCCCCGCGCGCATGGACTGGACTACGCGGCCCGGCAGCGGGCCCGGCGCCGAAATCCTCGGACCGGATCTACGCCGCAAGCGACTGCTGGAACTTGGCAGCGGCCCCGGCCACAACGCCGCCCACCTCGCCACCCGCTACGGCGCCCACGTCACCGGCGTCGACCTCGTCGGCCTACAGGTCCGCCGAGCCCGCTCCCACTACGGACGGCTGAACAACCTCACCTTCGTCGCCGGACACGCCCTGCACTACCTGCAAGCCTCCGACGAGCGCTTCGACGCGATCTACTCCGTCTTCGGAGCGATCGGCCTCGTCGCCCCGGAGCTTCTGCTCCCGCCCATCGCCCAGCACCTCAAACCCGGATGCACCCTCGCCTTCTCCGTCCCCCACCCCCAGCGTGGCGGCAGGCGCCCTTCCTCCGACGACCGGCCCGGCCGCGACTACGTCACCCTCCCCGACCGCACACGTCTGCCCATCGCACGCTGGGAGTTCGACGCCGACCGCTGGGAGAAGCACCTCGGACGAGCGGGTCTCTGGCTCGCCTCAGCCCAGGAATTCCACGACGCCCGCCACGGCCTCTGGCCCACCACCCTGCTGATCACCACGCGCAAGCTCTGACCCCAGCCCCCAGCCCCCAGCCCCCGGCCCCCGGGAGAACCCGATGCGCCCGCCCTACCTGCTCCTCGACATCGACGGCGTCCTCATCCCCTTCCCGGACGCGGAAGGAACCGGCCCCGAGACCCACACCCGCCACGACGTCGTACCCACCGGCCGAACCGCCGACAACCCAGTCACCATCTGGCTCAACCCAGCCCACGGCCCCTTGCTCATGCACGTGATCCGAACCGGCCTGGTCACCCCCGTCTGGTGCACCAGCTGGCGCCAGGACGCCACCACGCTCATCGGCCCGCTCCTCGGCCTCCCGCCCCTGCCACACGTCGAGCTGCCGCGTCCGCAGATCACGACCAGCCACCCCAACGGCTACCTGTGGAAACGCGACCACGTCGACGCCTGGCTCCGCGACGCACCAGCCATCTGGATCGACGACGACTTCACCAGCCTCGACCACGAATGGGCCAGGGAGCGCACCGCCCGTGGCCATGTCACCGCCCTGGTCCAGCCGGATCCGCATGTCGGACTGTTGGCCGAGCATCTGGTCGAGGTCCTCGCTTGTGCCGCTCTATTGCCCGTGACGCAGGCTGATGCAGGCGTTCCATGTGAAGCCGAAGCCGTGTAGGCGGTCAGGCCCGGAAAGCGCCGACGCCCTGCCCTCGCCACCGTAGACAGCGAGGGCATCAGCCTGGCTTGACAGCGCTGGTCAGCCGTGCGGCCCGCTTGCTGCCCGGAGCGTCCAGCAGCGGCAGTACCGCTTGGAAGTCGGTCTCGTCCTTCTCCCGGGCCGCCTTCGCCTTGTAGAAGAGCTGCACCTCGGGCGCGAGATATGGGATACCCGTCTCGCTCGTCCGCCCGAGCCTGTCGATAGGGAGCCGGATCGCGGAGAGATGCCGCGAGACCCACTGGGTGCCCTCGGCCTCGTCCAGCATGAGCTCGATGGACCAGGGTGCCACCGGCGTGCGGCGGCACCAGATGTCGTGGAGCGGCGGCTGAAGGACCTCTCCAAGACGCCACGGTCGCAGCTCCCCCTGGCCGGGCGGGTCCGCCACGTACAGGTCCCAGTCGACCAGGAGATCCCGTACGAGGGCCTGGTCGCGGCGGAGGACGAGGACGTCGAGATCGCCGTGCGGGCGCAGTTCACGGCCGGCAGCGAGCTCGATCGCCTATCCGCCGGCGATCCACCACGGGAAGTCCGCCTTGGTGAGCACCGCGGCCACATTTTCGGGGCGGTCCGGCACCCATCGCCCCAACACGTCAGCACTCACCCGCCCTACTCTCAGTGACGAGACGGGCCGAAGGCGAAGGCCGAGGGTGAGTCGGAACAGACTGGCCTGACTGTGATCTTGCCGAGCGAGCGCCGCTCGGCACGGACCCAGGTATGGCGGCTTGTTCGGGCTCCTACCGAGCGGCGCTTGCGCACACCGTTTCCTGGAGGAAAGGCACCTGGCGAGACCGAGCGACACGGTCGAGAACCTTGTCGAGAGGCTGCACTCGTAGATCAACAGTCGGAGCCGTGGGGACCGAGAGTGTCATACGCGAAACCGCAGCGGAGCGGCGTCGGGATGACGAGTTCCTGGGCCGCTTCGGACGGCGGAGCGGGAGATGACAACCGACTACACGATGGGGTTCGCGGACACCGGCGGCTCGTCGTCAAACTTGGACACAATCGATCACGGGTTTGCGCAACTCATCCCACGCTCTCGACGTCATCCGGTGGTTAGGGTCAAGTTCATGACCGCAGGGGAGCGCGTTGTTGTTGTCGGGGCTGGGGTGGCTGGGCTCACCACCGCCGTCGTTCTCGCCGAGGCCGGGGCTTCGGTGCGCGTGATGGCCGAGCAGGTACCCGGTGCCACGTCGCTGGCGGCCGGGGCGATGTGGGGGCCGTACCTGGTCGAGCCGAAGGACAAGGTCGACCTGTGGGGACAACGGTCGCTGGAGGTCTTTCGCGAGCTGGCGGAGGAGCCGGCGACGGGCGTTCGGCTCACCAGCGGCATCGAAGCGTCCCGCACGGCCGAGGCCGCGCCAGACTGGGCCATGACTTTGCCGGGTTTCCGCCCGTGTGAGCCTGCCGAACTCCCGCCCGGGTTCACGGCGGGCTACCGGTTTACTGTGCCGCTGATCGACATGCCCACCTATCTGGATTACCTCCTGCGCCGGCTCCGTGATGCCGGGGGAGCGGTCGAGCGGCATCGGCTGGCCTCGCTCGCGGATGCCGCTCCGGCTTCGTTGATCGTCAACTGTTCGGGCCTCGGTGCACGCGACCTGGTGCCGGATCCTGAACTCCGGCCCATCCGCGGCCAGCACGTAGTCGTCACCAACCCGAGGCTGACCGAGTTCTTCTCCGAGGACACCGGCCTTTCGCCGGACCTGCTGTGCTTCTATCCTCACGCGGACACCGTCGTGCTGGGCGGCACAGCCATCGACGGTGAGGGCAACCTTGCCCCCGACGACAAGGCGGCGGCCGAAATCCTCGTCCGCTGCGCAGAGGTCGAACCCCGTCTGGCCCAGGCCCGCGTGCTGGAGCACCGGATCGGCGCTCGACCGACCCGTGCCACGGTCCGTGTGGAGAAGGACCTGTGGGAGGACGGCACTCTGGTCGTGCACAACTACGGGCACGGTGGCGCAGGCGTCACGCTGTCGTGGGGATGCGCCGAGGAAACTCGGGACCTGCTTTCAGCCCAATAACCTGAGACTCCTGAGGGGGGTGCGGGCCGCGCGCAGGCCGCACCACCCAATGGGACGTGGGGAACCACCTTCTGTCCCAGCAATAGGGGATGTCGGCACCGTCGGCAGGTCCGACTGCGCAGGGCCCTCGGTCGGTTGTGAAGCCAGGTGCGCATCGCCCGCCCAAGGATGCGCAATCACCACGTACCCGTTGACGCGCCGGGTGGGCCGAAGCGTGGTGGGCCCTGTGGTCGAGGCGACCATGGGCCCAACCACGGCAGGTAGGAACACGACTGCGCAGGCTCTGATTCGCCCGTGTGCGCAGACTGGGCAGCCGTCCACCAGTCTGCGCAACTGCTGGGCGCTCGGTGCGCAGTTCCTTGCGCAAGGCTGCGGTCGGGGTTGTGGTCGGGCCTGTGGTCGGAAAACTCTGCGCAGCTGTCGCACGGAGGCGGTGGGCGCTGTGCAGCGGCTGCGCAGGCCGGTCTACACATTTTGGGCGTGGCTCCAGACCACTCTGCGGTCAGGGTCCCGTATGGGGCGCCAGATTGGCTCGGACGGTCCGTTGTTGCGTAGGTCGACAAGGGATGCGGCCACCACGGGGACTACGCGCAGGAAGCCGGCCAGTGCCGGGTCGGCGGCGGTCGCGTGCAGGGCGCGGATACGGGTGGTGATGCCGGCGGGGCCGGTGCCGTCGAGGACGAACAAGACGCGGGGGAAGAGCGGGTAGCGCCTTCGCCATTCCTCCTGCACCGGTTCCTGCCCGATGGTCGGCCGGTGGCGACCCGGGGCGGCGGGCACGTAGTGGTAGAGGCGGGCGTAGGCGGTGAGCTTTGCGGCCAGCCGTTCCGGGCCCATGGTGGCCCGGTCGACCTCGACGAACGCCCGCAGCATCGACCCCTCGCCGTCCGCGGGTCCGCGCCGGTAGTACATCAGCGCGTCGGGGATGACGGACTCACCACCCCCGATGGGGTGGTAGACCTCGGGCAGCCAGTCCAGCGGCCGGCACAACTCGCCGCGGCGGCGCGCGTCTTCGAGGAAGAGGAGCGCGGTCTCGGTCACCGTCAGAGTGTGTCCGACCCGCAGTCGCGCGGCAGTGGGATCGGACACCGTCTTCGGCGGCCGCCGCCCGCGCAACTCCGGCCACTCCGAGGCGATCTGCACGCCGTAGGAGGTGGGAAACCACGCGCGCAGCCGTCCGGACTGGGGCAGGGTGATGCGGTCGATGAGTCCCTCATCGCGCATTTTGGCCAGCCGCCGCCGAGTCTGCTCGATGCGCACCTCGGGGGCGATCACCCGATGCATCTGTTCGGTGGTGGCCATCCGGTACTGCGTCAGCACCGCCAGCACTAGCCGGTCACCACCGCCCGCGTCCACGTCGGTCATCGTCGGCCCGCCTCTCTCGTACAGGGGCGGCGCCGTCCTGCCCGGCGCCGCGTATACCGGCTACAGCAGCAGGCAACCCTGACCGAACCACCGACCACGAAGGCCCGACCACGGTCACGATGCAACAACACCGCCCCCGACCGTGCCGGCATCCCCGCCGATATCTCCTCCGACAACTGACCGTGCCCTGCCGCACCCTGGACGACGTAGCCGCAGGTCACCATGCCTTACCTGCGGTGGTCGGGAGCCCGACATCCCCCTATGCGCCTCTCGCAGCCGACCCCGAAACAGAAAAGAGAAAGGTTGGGGCGGGCTGGGGCCAGCGATCGGCACGGCGGGGGATCGGGCGGCCTGGAGCTGTTGTTGCGCGTCGGCCGGGGGCCTCCACGCTCAACGCCGAGCAGGCCGGGCGCAGAGGGAGGGCTGATGGGCGGGGCGCAGCGGGGACGAGGTCACACGCCATCCCATACGCGGATCCGGCAGATGGGGCCGATGTCGAGGGACTCTATTCGGCGTTATTGAGGGCGAGTTCTGCCGAACGGCGCCGAAGGCTGCAGGCGGAACTGGCGCGCGCTGCCAGCTGTCTCGCCGATCTGGCGGCCGTGCCGGCGAAGGCGCGGGCTTCATCCGTTGGTGTGCGGCGCTCCCGGTGGGGACGCAGGCGGGCACTGGCCGAGCGTGGTGCTCTATGGATCGCAGCGCGGTTCGGCAGGACATGTCGGACACGCCCTGAACTCACCCGTCAGCTCCTTACTCGTATGGCTCGGCGCACGGGAGGGGCCGTCCGGGCAACAGAAGTCAACCGTGACGTCAGGGGCGTCGGTCAGTGCAACGTGGGTGGCTGGATGTAGTCCTCCAGGCGAGCCACGGCGAAGCCTTGCTCCTGGATGCGCTTGAGCAGGCTGGAGAACATCTGCGTCATCGTGGCGCCCTTGAGCTCCGAGGGCCCGCGGAAGTGAGCCAGGATGATATCCCCGGGATGCAGCTTCTTGTCGGGAAGCTGGTACGCCAGGTTGCGGATCTGCATGGACTCCCGCCACCAGACGATCGCCCTGGGCCCGCACTCGCCCACCGCGGTCTTGGTATTGGCGTTGTACGCGCCGTAGGGCGGGCGGAACAGCAGCGGTGCGGTGCCGTACTCCTTGATGAGGATCTTCTGGTCGCCGCACACCTCTTCCTTCTGACGGGCCAGTGGGAGAGTGCTCATCACGGGGTGGTGCAGGGTGTGGTTCTGGATGTGGTTGCCCAGCGCCTGCAATTGCCGGAAGTACCCGTAGTCGGACTTGATGACGTCGTTCATCAGGAACATCGTGATCGGGATCTTGAGGTCCCGCATCATCTCGACGAATCTGGGGTCTTTCTCCTGCCCGTCGTCGATGGTGATGAAGACGACCTTCTGCGAGGTCGTTACGTGGGTGAAAACCGGAACCGTGCCGGAGGCGGTGAGCTTCACGGGTTTGTCAGCAGGAGGCTGCGGGGCAGCGGGCAGCGGCGTCAGGCCCCACTTGCGCCAGGCCGCGGCGTCGGCCGTGCCCGGCGCGGCACTGGTTCTGCCACCGCTGGCGGCAGGCTTCACCGGGACAGCGGACGGGTGGGTCGCGCTGCCACCGCCCGTGTCGCAGCCGCCCACCGCCAGGACCGCCACAACCGCCCCCGCCAGTGCTCCGCAGAGCCTGCCTCGTCTGTTGTGCCGCTTCACCACTGCGCCGGTCTCCCCAAAGCTGCCGTGTGCCGTGCCGTACCTGATCCTGATGGAAAGATAGCCCGACCGTACGGAAAAGGGATCATTGGCCAGAGTTGGCTACGGCTGCGCGGCGCCAGCCCAACTGGAGGCGAAGCAATGGCGATCAAGTTGGTGTCCGTTTCGCCTGCGCAGGACGAGCTGATCGAAAGGCCGTAGCCCTGGGTGACCGCTACACGAACACGCTCGGACTTCTGACGCCTCCTGATTACCGGAAGGCAGCGGAGGACGGCGGCCTTCTGGCCGCGGTTGAGGCGGACGAGGCGCTCGGCTACGCGCCGTTCGGACTGCCGAAGAGAAGCACGCGTATTCGGCTCGCACACCTGCGTGTGGCGGAGGAACAGCGCGGCCGGGGAATCGCCCGCCGACTGGTGGAGGGCATCAAAGAGCGGTACCCGCAACGACTCGGGAGCAAGGCCAAGTGCCGACGGGACTACAACCTGAGCGGGATGTGGAGGAGTCTCGGCTCCGTCCCTGATGGCGAGGTGCAAGGCGGGACCGGGACGGCGAAATCCTGGATGGATCCTCGTTGGACCTCGGCCATCCGCACCTGTTCACGGAGATGGAGAGCGATGCGCTCCTGGTGGTGACGGTCGACCATGGAGTGTTCGCCGATCTACGCCGCCTCGCTGACACGGCCGCCGCGAAGGAATCCCGCGCACTGGAAGCCGGCTGGATGGCGGATCTCGTCGAACTCGCACACACACCCCAGCTGGTTCATCAGATCGGCGACCTCACAGACACGGCAGAGCGTCAGCACCAGCGGGCGGCTCCGACCGGCCTGCGCAAGTTGTCCCCTGACTCGGCAGTTGTCGACGAGCGAACCCATGAACTCCTCGTGGCCGCAGCCACACGGCGGGCCTGGGCTATACAAGGGCCCCGCCCGTCCAAAGCTGCTGCAGCGTGCAGGCGACCGTCGTTGTGGGGCATCAATGTTGGACGGACGACCGCGAGCGCTGCCAGGCTGCGAAGGCCCCCGACGAACGCGTCTTCGCCACCAAGGGAGAGCTGGCCAAGCGCCTCGTACTACGTGCCGTGGCCTCCGCTCTCTCCCTCGCCTGGGTGACCGCGGACGCCGCCTACGGGCAGGAGGGACGGTTCGTGTCGGGAGGTCCGGTCCCTGCGGGTCCGCTGCGGGTGCGGCGACACCCGGCGGAAGCCGCCCGCGGTCCGCGATCTCCGCCGGGACTACTGCAGTTGAGTGACAGCAAGCGCGGCTCCCCGGAGACCCTCACAATCTGACGAGCCGATTTCTTTTACCTTCTTCTGGGGGTCGATGTGTCACCCAGCAGGCGGTCACCTGCGTGTGCCACCCATGGAGGTCATCGGATGAATCTTCGTGCCTGGGTTGCAGCACCGCTGGCGGGCGCGGCTGTCGCTCTCGTGTCTGCGTCGACGTGCGCCGCTGCGCAGGCCCCTGCACGGCACGCGGCCGCCTTCCCGCGGCTTCATGAAGACGAAGACGACGGGCCCCACGGCCCCTGGCGTCCCTGCCACAGTCAGCGCGGTGTCGTGCTCATCGACAAAACCCTGAGGGCGATTCTGACCAATGGCCGGCGCGGGCCGGAGGCTCTCGTCCTCCAAGGCACCCCGGGATCGTCCTCCTCACCAGCAGCACCCTGGACCAGCTTCACCGTCTCGACGTACCTGGACGTCAAATACCCCACCCAGACCACCGGCCAGTACGAGTTCGAGATCCGTGACTTCTTCAGGGTGCACCCGCTCTTCGTGGTGAGGGCCTTCGACAACCACAGGCGAGCCTTTCCCTTTCCGGCCACCCACTGCGAGAAGGGCAAGGACGACGGAGACCGCGCTCGTCCGCATGGCGGTCCGACTCCGGGCGGGAGTGGCTCTTCCGGCGCCCCGCTGCCTGGGCGGGGTGCCCCTTCCTCCGTTCCGCACGACAGCACGGCCGCCGGCTGGAGCACCGACCTCCTGAGCGCGAGGAACGTCGCGATCGCGGCCGGCGGTTTGCTGGTGGTCCTGGGAACGCTGGCCACGGCCTGGCTCCGCCGACGCGGATCTGCCGACTGACAGTCGACCGGAAG
Organism: Streptomyces sp. NPDC001852; assembly: GCF_042891825.1. NCBI lineage: Bacteria > Bacillati > Actinomycetota > Actinomycetes > Kitasatosporales > Streptomycetaceae > Streptomyces > Streptomyces sp. NPDC001852. Next base: position 23,320 of record NZ_JBIATN010000035.1, on the reverse strand, counting down.
AGGAACCGGCAGCACCTCAGGTCTCTGACGCCACGGCACATCAGGAACCCGAGGTGCGCGAAGTTCTCGGCCTCGACGGTACGGGCGCGGCCATCACCCGAGCGGGGCCATGAAACGCGCGTCCCCTGGACGGGACGGCGCTGACCGTCCACCGCATCGCACGACCGTGCCTACCGCTCCGCCGGGCACAGACAACACGGCGTGGACGTGCAGATCCTCGCGGCCCCCGCCGGCCGCCCGGCTGGGGGCCTCGCCCGCCCCGCCCGGCGCTCTCCACGACGTCCGTGCCGCCCCTGAGAGCGGCATCGCCCACGGTCTCGTCCGGGCCTGCGTCAGGTGCCAGAGCACTGGCGCCACCCCCGCCGGGCATGGCGACACCTACGCCGACTCGGATGCTGTCCACTCGTGCGACCGGCCTGGTTCAGCCGTCCTCGCCCTCCATCTGGCCGGCATCAGCTGTCTCACGGTCCGGTACCGGCAGGCCGGCCCCGGTGCCGCGATCGGGGTGAGAGCCGAGCGGGTCTTCGACCGACGGCAGGACCTGCGGTTCAGCTGTCACCGGCGAGTGCTCACCGTCACTGCTACCGGTCCCCGGAGGTTCCGGTGAGGGAGCGGTCGGAAAACGCTGCTTCCGGCGATGGACGACGTGACCTGCGTGACTGGATGTGGGCGTGGGGCCGGGCTCGGCCATGGGGCTAGCCGACTGGTGGGGTCTGGCCAAGTGGCTGCGAGTGACCGACGAACCGTCGCCCCCGGAGGAGGGCGGGGTACCGGAAGGGCTGGGGGTGGCCGAGGTGCCCGAGGGACTGGGGGTGGCTGAGGGGCTCGGGAGCGGGTCGTGGGGACAGAGCCAGTCAGAGTCCTTGAACCCGAAGCTCAGGCCCCACTCCTTGTCACAACCGCCCCAGTAGGGTCTCACCCAGCCGCAGTAAGGGCCGCCGTAGCTCCAGCAGGGAAGCGCTGATTGCTGCGGGACCGGATCCGTAGCGGGTGCGTGGGCTTTGCCCCGCGACAGGCCGGCAGCGCTGACCATGCGGACCTGCGTGGCATCGGAACTCCCGGGCACCCAGTCCGCGACGAAGCAGGACAGGCCGATGGCTGAGACGGAAGCCGCCAGCGTTGCAGCGGCGAGTGCACCGCGGATCAGGTGCATGACGCCCCCTCTCGGCTTCGTGGTCCGCGGCAGGTGCCGACGAGACTCTGTGCACGGGCGCCCCCGCTGTGGGGGCTGAAGCCGAACGTAAGATTTGAAGACCGTCCCAACAGCCAGCGAACCGCCGGTCTGGTGGCCCTGCTCCGGTTTTTCACCCGAAGAGTCCCGTCTCCACCCGTGGACGGCCGCGTTCTTCCCGCGCGAGCCGGGGCGAGAGCAAACAGGCACGCTGCCGCGTCGGTGGCCGCCGCGGCAATGGCCCTCGTGCGGGATGGGGACGGATTTTGGGCGTCAGCGCGCCCCCATGCGCGTACCGATGACGACGTCGTACCGCAGCCCCCCCGGGTCGTGGAACGCGCCTTCGCTCACCTGCACTGGTTCCGCCGCCTGCGCATCCGATGGGAGATTCGCGACGACATCCACGAAGCCTTCCTGAGCCTCGGATGCTCGTTGATCTGCTGGCGTCGACTGGCGGCAGTTCAGACGACGCCCAGGCAGTCAGGCGCGAGTCAGCATTCAAGTGGGCGTGGATGATGCCGAGCAGGACAGCCGCCGAAGAAGCCTTGACCGGCTCGCCCAGCCGCGTACGCGGCGAGAAACGGACGTACCACCGGCAGGGCGAGGTCGAGGCGCAGGAATGTGTCGAGGTGCCCGCAACCGGGCAGTTCGGCGCAGGTCGCGCCCGAGATCCGAGCAGCGGTGTCCTGGATCGACCCTAGCCGGGGGTCACGGTCGCCGGCGAGCAGAAGCACCGGTACAGGGGTGTGCGCGAGCCTTTCCAGGACGCCGTCGCGGGCGTCAAGGGCGGCGGTCAGCGCTGCCAGCGCATGCGGGTCGGCTGCCTGCATCGCCGCGCGCATCCATGCCGGGAGTGGTCTTTGACGTTCCAGCATCTCGATGAAGGGAGCCGTTCCCCGAGAGCGGAACAGTTCGACCTCCTGCTGAACCTCCGCCGGAGCAGCTGCGACACGTCCGCCATGTGCCCCGCCGGCAATCAGCGCGGTCAGCCGTTCTGGCTGCCCAGCCAGCAGGTTGAGGCCGATGATGCCGCCCATCGACGCACCCCAGAAGGCCACCCGGGATATGTCGAGTGCGTCGAGTACGGCCACGACATCACCTACCTGACGGTCGATCCGGTAGCTGTCCACATCGTGGGGTGCATCGCTCCCACCGTGGCCACGGGCATCGACGAGAACCAGGCGATGGCCCCCGGCAAGTGCGTCGACATAGCCAGCCGACCGCCACGTCGTGCGGTCCCCGAAGAAACCGTGCAGCAGCACCAACGGCGGCCCGGTGCCCACAACCTCGAAGGCGATCCGAACTCCGTCGCCGCTGGTGACCTGCACCGTCAGTCGCCCTGGGTCGGGACGGGCGTGGCCTGGTGGTAGTACATCCGCCAACCCGTCTCCTCGCCCAACCTGCGCCACAGCGAGCTCCGGCGCGCCCGCCGTCCCTCGATCATGGTCTCGTACGTCAGGTGCACCACACCGGGAGCCAGCACGACACCCCTCATACCTGAGGGGACATACCGGGGACCCTCCTCCGAGCTGCCGGATATGTCCGGCAACTCGGCCAGCATCTCCTCGTACGACCACCGCCGGCCCGAGGCGCCGACCTCCACGAACTCCGGGTCCAACAGCTGCCTGGCCTCCGCCCGCGACGTTCGCACGGTGGGATCCATGAGCCGCAGCTCCCCCTTGATTGCCTCTTCGACCTCATTCGCTTCAGCACGCACCGCTGCATCATCGCCCCACCCACCGGGCTCACCGCAACCACATAACCCAATGCTCAGCGCCCGAGCAGATCATCTGGCCGCACCGGCCAACTTCCTTGCAGCAGATGCTGTCGGGCGCTCTCGGCCCAGCACCCAGGACTGGAAGGATCCAACCACCACAAAGATCATTTCGTTAGGAGTTCTTAGCGGAGCGAAGCGGTCCGCCCGTTGCTACTGGGACCGGATGCGCCCAGCCCCTGGCGGTGGAGGGGGCGTCGTCCAGTGCACGATGGCGAGCGGCGGTCTGGAGGAGCTGGCGGGGGTCGGGGCCAGCCGTCCTCGGCTTGGGCGAGAGCGGCGGCCAGTGCAGGCCAGGCCGCGTCGTCGAGGACCTGCTCGGCGTGGTCGGGCAGGACCGTCCGTATGTGCTGGGCATGGCGTTCCACCGTACGAGCGGGCGGTTTGCGCTGGGCCAGGGCTGTTACTGAGATTCGCCGCGTGATGTCGCTCGCTTCGGCTCCCCGGGCTGCGGTGATGGCCCAGACACGAGGGGCTCGATTCGAAGAGCAAATGTAGACGTCGAGGTGCGGGAGCGCGAGGGCCGGGCGGCCAGGAGGAGAAGAGGCACGAAGGCGAGTTCGGCAAAGGCCACGAGTGAGAGGCCTTCGGCTGCGGTCGGGACGGCGGCGGCGAGGTGGCCGAGGGCGAGGAAAAGGAAGTCCCTGGACCAGGTTGCGGTGGGTCGGCGGTATGCACGGGCGAATGCCCTTGCAGCGCCCCACACACATGCCACGACCCAGAACAAGGCGAGGGCCAAGGAGACATAGCCGATCCACGTAGTGCCGGGGCGACCAGGCTCGCGGGGGAAGGCCAGAGCGATGACAGCAGTCCCGGCGAGCAGAACAAACAGCGGGATGGCCTCGACGATCAAGGCCAGTCCGAGGGCGATGCAGGCAATCCTGCGCATCGGCGCTCCTCTGCGGAGGGGTAAAAACAGAAAGGTGACGGAACGATCCCGGCCGGAGAAGGGTGCCAAGCCAGTGATCACCCGGTGATCGACCCCGAATGATCCTGCCGGGTTGGCAGGATCATATGCTCATGCTTACACCTGTTGATCTCCGAGTCGTTTCGCTCGCGGATAAGACATCGCTGTAGCTCCGAGTGCCGCGCGAGCGACATCACGCGGCGAATCTCAGTAGCGGCTGAGCCGCCGCCTCGTCGTAGGCGACCTGGAGGTGGGCCAGGGTTTGGTAGGCGGCGGCGACCTGTTGGTCGTGGCGGCCGGCCTGATGCCAGCGAGCCGCGGCGATGTCGACGGTGTTGTTCTGGCCGTTCTCCTCAGGCTCGGCCATGTCCGTCGAGCCGAAGGGAACTGCATGCGATTTCCTCCCCGCGAGGGCGCGTAACGGCCAGACGTCGTCCGTGCCGAAGTCTCCGGCTCGACGCCCTGCGGTTCAGCCCGAATCCAACGGGCTGATTCCGGGACTCGCTGACGTCCGCCCCGTCATATCCGGTGTCGTATCCACCGTCGGGTCCGTGTGCGTGCTTGGATACGACGCCCTCATTCCACCCGAGAGCGCAGGCCAGGGCTCTACGAGCCACCTGTGGGTGAGGGCGACTGTATATCGGTGCAGCAACGCATCCCGATCTCCAACAGCTCGGCGCTCCGGCTGCTTCCTCGCACATGTCGGCACGTCCGCCAATTCGCCTCGTGATCAGCAGGCTTGCGGTCCGCTTCCCTTAACTTCACAGCCCATGCCTATGCCGGCGCCCGTCCTGGCACCGGACGCCCGGCCATGAGGCGGTCCGAGGGACGGTGAGAGCGTCCCGGTCCAGGCCACACCTGCAGGCGGAGTCGAGCGCACACTCGAATACGTGCATTCCAGGCGACCGGTGTGCCTCCGTTTTGGTCGTGCGTGCCGCAGGCCACGACGCCTTGTGTCGTCGCGGCGTAATTTCCCCTGAAAACCCGTCGTGAATTCACGAGAATTCCAGCATTATCAAGCCGGAATCCTGCTTCAAGCCGGGTGCGGGTCGAGCTATATTTGAATTGTTCCCGAGAAGACTGGGAAAGGGAATCCCCCCTACAGGGTCTGCCTGAAAACGGATGACGGGTGGAGTGTGCCCCCGCGAGGGCGGTTATTTCAGAATTCGAATTAGTTGTTTCCCGGTCGAGAAATGGAAGGAATTCGCCCGATGACGAGCCCTGCCGTGCCCGCCCCTGCCCCCACGCCCGCATCGTCCACCCTGGTATCCGCGCAGGCTGCCTCCACACAGCCCAGCGCGCCCACGCCCCCGGCGGGGCCGCCGCCCGGCCCGGTCGGCAAGGCCCGCCCGGGCGAGCTGCGGGCAAGGATCGCCAAAATCCTCGCCGCCAACCCAGACACCGGGTTCACAGTGACCGAGCTGGCGAAGATGCTGGGGCATTCGGGCGGGGCGGTCGGCAACGCGTGCGAGACACTGGTCTGCCGGGGCGAAGCAGAACGGTCGGGCGCCAAACCCCGCACCTACCGGGCGACTTCCATGACGGGCGCAGCAGCCCAGCAGGCCCCGGGACCCGCGCCCGAACCCAGCCCGGCTGCCTCGGTGCCGCACCAGTCGGCCAGGCAGGCACCACTACCGTCCCCCTCACCGGGCGGGCGGCCGGAGCCGATCACCCGGCCCAACGGGCAGAAATACCACCCCAGGGCCCTGGCACAGCTGCCGGACGTCGAGGCGCTGCGGCGGCTCCGGGAGGCGCAGGTACCGGTATTGCTGTACGGGCCGCCGGGGACAGGGAAGACGTCGCTGATCGAGGCGGCCTTCCCGGACCTGATCACGGTGGCCGGAGACGGTGACACCACGGTCGGCGACCTGATCGGCGAGTACACCCAGGACTCAAGCGGCGGCTACGAATTCATCTACGGCCCCCTCGTCACCGCCATGCAGGAGGGCCGCGCCCTCCTCCTGGACGACGCCACCCTGATCTCCCCCAACTTGCTGGCCGCCCTGTACCCCGCGATGGACGGACGCAGGCAGATCCAGGTCAAGGCGCACAAGGGCGAGACGATCACCGCCTCCGACGGCTTCTACGTGATCGCCGGACACAACCCGGGCGTGCACGGCGCGATCCTCACCGAAGCCCTCGCCTCGCGATTCAGCGTGCAGATCCAGGTCGGCTCGGACTACGACCTGGCCGCCGCCTTGAAGATCAACCGCACGGCGGTGCGCATCGCCCGCCACCTCGCCGCCAGCCAGCAGGCCGGAGACGTCGGATGGGCCCCGCAACTGCGGGAGTTGATCGCCTTCCAGAAGATCGCCGACGTGCTCGGCACCGAGGCCGCCTTCGCCAACCTGGTCGGCATCGCGCCCTTGGAGGACCGCGACACGGTCGCCGAGATCGTCACCAAGGCCATCGGCCGCCCGGTCACCGCCCTGGCCCTGGGCCGCCAGCTCTAACACACCCGCCCAGGGGGCCGGGAACACACCCGGTCCCGGCCCCCCAACCCTCCACCAGCCTCCTCCCGGAAAGGGCCCGATCACCCATGCCTGCACCCGCCCACCTCCTGCCCGCACCACCCCCGCTGACCGAGCTGGAATGCGACCTCGCCCCCTGGGCGGACGACGGCGGCCCCCTCCACGAGCCGCGCCCGCGCCCGCAGGCCGCGCAGTGGCTGCGGATCTCCGCCGCCCTGGGGGAGCGGCTTCCGGAACTGGCCGGACGCGAGGACGTGATCGTCACCTGCGAGCCCGGCACCCGCTCCGGTGCCCCGGCCGCTTTCTACCCCGCCCCTCGCCCAACTGGAGATCGACGCAGGCCTGTTCGCCCCGCTCCACCCCGCTACCGTCCACCCCACTCGGGTCAGCGACGAACTGCGCTACCCGGTCGCCTGGGGAGCCTTCACCCACGAGGCCGCCCACGCCGCCCACAGCCGCTGGAGCACACCAGCCGCGCTACGCGGCACCGCACTGGATGCGGCAGCCCAGCTCCTGGAAGAGGCACGCGTGGAGAAGGCGCACCTGGCCCGCCGCCCCGGCGACCGGGGCTTCCTGCGGGCCGCCGTACAGAGCCTGGTCCTGCCGGACTTCAACGCCCAGACGCCCACCGACCCCTGGCAGGCCGGGGCGGCGGCGGGACTGATCCTGGCCCGCCGGGACGCAGGCATCCTCGACCCGGACGAAACCCAGCCCCTCAACGAGGCACTGACCACCCTCCTCGGACCCGACCTGCTGAACACCCTCGCGCAGATCTGGACGGCCGCTCACGCCACCGCCGACGAGGACGCACAAGCGATGATCAAGCATGCCGAAGCCTGGTGCCAGGCCCTCGGAGCCACCCCGCAGGCACCGGAACCCACCCCTGCTCCCACCGGCTCCAGGGGCCAACTCGCCGACGTGGTCGGCAAGATCGCCGCAGCGGTGGCGGCGAACGAAGCCGAGCAGGCGGCCGCACAGGCCCGCGCCCATGCCGCCAGCAGCACCCGCGCCCGCGCGAAGGCAGCCCAGGCCGCCCACGCCCGCCAGGCCGCCGAGATCGCCAAGAAGGTCTTCACACCCGGGGCACGCCCCTTCACCCCCGAAAGCCAGCGCAGCAAGGCCCGTTACGCCCCCTCGCCGGTGACCGGTACCCGCCCGCCCACCGCCCGTAGAGAAGGCAGCGGCGGGACGGCTGGCTCGGGCATTGACGGCTGCGGCCTACCGAGAACGCACCGTCACCGTCACCGCCTCGGCGGTACCGCCCGGGCGGCTGAGTATGCGCGGCGCCCTGGCCCGGGACGCGCAGAAGGCGGCGGGCGCCATTCCCACCGCCCAGCCCTGGATCCGCACCCAGCGCCGCCAAGGCCCCACCCCGCCCCTGCGGGTGGGTATCGCGGTCGATGTCTCCGGCTCGATGCACGCCGCCGCAGCCCCGATCGCCTCGGCCGCCTGGATCATCGCCAAGGCCTCCGCGCTGACCGACCCGGACTCGCGCACCGCGACCATCGCCTACCGCAGGGCCCTGACCGCGATCACCGCACCCGGCCGCACCCCGGCCCGGGTGACCGAGTTCGACGCCGACGGCGGCGGCCACAGCCTCGCCGAGGCCGCCGATGCTCTGACCGCAGCCCTCGACCTCACCACACCCGGCGCGGGCCGCCTGCTGGTGATCGCCTCCGACGGCCGCTACCGCCCCGACGAGGCCACCCGCGCAGCCGACCGCATCACCACCCTCCGCGCGGCGGGGTGCGCGGTGCTGTGGCTCGCCTTCGAACCCGACCCCCGCCCGCTGCCCGGCGCCACCCTCCTGGAGCTGACGGACCCGGCCCAGGCCGTCACCGCCATCGGCAAGGCCACCACCGCCGCCCTCGCCGCCACCAACCCCTAACCCCGCCGGGTGCCGCCCCGGCAGGTCCGGTGCGGCACCCACTCAGCCAACCCATCACCGTTCACCCACCACGACTGCCAAGGAGTCCCCCGATGACGTCACTCGCCGAACGCGCCCACGCCGCCGCCGCGTTCATCCGGCACAACACCGCCGTCAGCCCGCACGGCCGCTACCGGGGCGAGAAGCACGCCCGCACCGCCGTCCGACTGGCTGCCGCTCTCGGCCTCGGCCTGGACCAGATCACCACCGCGCCGGACTGGCTGCGCCGCCGCACCATCCCGGGCGAGCCGGTCCTGGCCACCGCCACCTGCCCCGACACAAACGAGCAGTACGTCTTCCTCGCCCGCTTCCCGATCTACGACGACGAACCCTTCGAACTCCTCGGCCCCTGCCCCGAATGCTCCGGTCAAGTCCCTCTCGCCTTGGTCCGGCACCTCGCCGACCTCGGCACACATTTGGCTCGCCCGCCGCTCAGGCCCGGTGACATCCCGGAGGTGGACACGGTGCCTGACACCTTCGGGGTCGACGAAGGCCATACCAGCACCTGCCGCTACGGCGAAAGCCGCTGACACCCCCACCATCGCACCCTCAACAGGAAAGGACCGCGAGTCATGACCAACCGCATCAGCCGCATCCGTGGCACCGCTGCCCGGACCCACAGGGCCTCGTCGTCACCTGGCAAGGCCACCGACGCCAGGCGTTCCCCCGGGCACGAGACTCTGCTCACTGCCCTCGGCGAGGACGGATACCAACGCCTCCTCCGCGAGCGTCACGAACGCGGCACCGCTCTGGGCGAACTGGCCGACCTGGTCCTCAATACAGCCGCCGAAGCTGACCGGCTGCACGGCAAACTTCGCCGCCACGCCACCCACGTCCGCGACCGCCTCAGCGACCTCTGCGACCCCCACATGGACCCGGGCTTCGTCCCGGTCACCGGACTCCTCGCCAGCGTCGGCCACACCACCGACCTGCACGCCGCACGCTTCACCCAACAGATGAGCCAGCTCGCCCTCGTCTTGGCGAGCTACCAGGTCGCTGTACGGCATACCGGATACGTGACCGGCCGCAGTTGACCATGCGAGGGCCCACGCCCGGGCCCCCGCCCCACCCCTGCGCGATTTCCGCACCGCGGGCCGGCGACATGACACCGGCCCGCCTCCCACCGAAGGCCCCTTCACCATGCCCGCTCCCGCAGCCCCACAGAACCACCCGTTCGTGCACCAGCTCCTCCGCCGCGCCCACGCATTCCTCACGGCCGTCGACAACGGTCAGGCCCCGCCGCTCGCCGCGCTGCTGACCCGTGCGGTCGACCACATGTCGGCCGAGGACTGTGGCAACTTGGACGTACCTGCACTCGCCCAGGGCGTGACCGAGGCCGCCGTAGAGGTGCTGGCCTGTACGCGCACGACGAGCTGTCTTCAGGCACTCGACTGGCTGCTCCTTCCGGCTCGCATGGGCCTGCTCGCGGTGGCTGTGCGGCGCACCACCCCTGACCCGGACAACACCGCACCGCCGGTCCCCGACGTCCCCGCTCGGGGCGGGGCCCGCCGACAGCTCGGCCCGGACCTGCCCGCCATCGCCGCCGCCTGGTTCGCCTCCATCGAAGCCGTCGCGCACGCCACCGCCGGCGACGAGCGCGCCACCGAACGCGCCCTGCGCTCCTGCGAGCAGCACACCGCGCGCGTGCCCCGCGAAGACCCGCCGCCCTGGCCGTGGGTGTTCTCCTTCGACGAGCGGAAGGTGGCCTCCTGCCGAGTGGTGTGCGGGGCCCGCCTGGGCCGCTCCCGGTGGACACTGACCTCGTCCGAAGTCGCCGCGGTGCTGTCCTCCGGCCACGAAAAGCAGCGGGCGCTACTCACCCTCGACGTCGCCACCGGCCACTTCAGAACCGGCCGTATCGACTCCGCGTTCGCCCTCGCCACCCGCGCCGTCCACGACGGGATGCGGCTGCGGTCCGGGCGCGTCGTCGAGCGCGCCCGCGCCTTCCGCCGCACCTACACCTCGCTGACACCGCCCGGTATCGTCCGCGACTTCGACACCCTGCTGCACGACACCTACCTGTAAGGGAGAAGCCAGCATGCGCCTGGGCATCACGGGCCACCGGGGGCTGTCACCCGAGGTCGAAGCCCAAGTCCGCGCCGACCTCGCCAAGGTCGTCGAAGCCTACGACGCCGAGGACCTGGTGGCCATCAGCTGCATCGCCGACGGCCCCGACTCCTGGTTCGCTGACGCCGTCCTCGCACACGGCGGCCGCCCGGAGGTCGTCATCCCCGCAGCCGAGTACCGCGACAGCCTGCCCGACTGGCACCACCCCGTATACGACGACCTGATGGCACGCGCCATCGACGTCCACCACACCGGCATGCAGGAATCGACGTCGCAGGCCCATCAGGCGGGCAGCGAAATCGTGGTGGGCCTCGCGGACCAGGTGATCGCCGTGTGGGACGGGCGACCGGCCCGCGGGTACGGCGGCACCGCCGACGTCGTCGCCTACGCCCGCCGTGTCGGCGTGCCCGTGCAGATCGTGTGGCCCGAGGGCTCCACGCGCGACTGACTCAACGAAGTGCGCCAGGCGGATACAGCTCTACTTGCCGGGTTACCGGGTCCCAGACCCATATCTCGCTCTGCAGCCACAGGCGCGGTAGGTCCGTCATCTCCTCGCAGAAGGGATCCGGACACCCCTCGCACAGCGTTCCCTGGTCCATGTGCATCGACAGGCCTGTGCGGACAGGGGACGGACGCCAGTCCCGGTCGCCAACGAGGACAGCCCTGAGGCTGTACAGCTGCATGCCAGCAGTCCCGTCGGGGGCGGGCACCCGCCACTCCCGTTCGTGCATCCAGGTGGAGCCGGCGCCGGTTCGCACCGCCCAGTGCTCCAACCCGGCGGCACGGAGCTGGTTGTAGACCTCGTCCGGCACGTACGCGACCGCCCCACCGCCAGCGGCTAGCAAGCCGTCCCGTGTGGCCACGATTCCCCAGGGCTCGAACTGTCGGTCAACGATGAGGTGAGCGAGGTGGTTGGCGGGGCTCTCGGAGAAGCAGGCACAAGCGCGTGCCACTCCGTAGGGAGCGAAGGTACGCAGGGTCTCGCTGCCCAGTATCGAGTCCAGCCGCTGGCTGGCAGTCATCGCCCGAACGTCGGGCGTAGCGCCCGGCCCCGGCTCCCTGCCCCTGCTGGTGAAGTGCACCAGCTCATCACTCTGCGCGGGCCCCACCGAGCCCAGGAGAGATATCTCGACCATCGCCCCCGCCCTCCCACCACGTGAGAGCACTTATACCTCAGGCACGTGGTCAGGACGGGGCCCGAAGGCGCGCGTGCAGCGCGGGTGAGAGATCGGCCACGTCGCGGCCTCCTCGACCGTCCGGAGCGTCCCGCTGGCCTTGTCGGGGTCTTGATGGCTGGTCCACCCACACCCGGCGCCGTCGAAGACCTCCATGAACTGCACGCCGGCTTCCCGCGCCCGGTTGGGGGTGCCCGCGTTGTAGGCGACCGCGCTCTTGGCGAGGGTGGCCGCTTCCACCCACGCCTGCACCGGCATCCGGGCACCGTCGACAGACCCCGACGTCACCGTTCGGCCAGTGGCCAGGTCGCTTCTCTGCGTCTGGCTCCGGCCGGTGACCTGACGGTTCCGTTCAGTCTCGAACGTGTCGTATGTGGACGGTGCGGCGCTTCCCTGAGCCGTCCTCGTACTCCACCGCAACGCCGGCCTTGAGCCAGAGCAGGGCGGCTGCGAGTGGCGTGAACGGGCTAAGTGCCTGGCCCTCCTCCGCGACAGGGCTCTGGGAGGTGATCTCGTATTCCTCGACATCCGTGGAACCACCGAAAGTCAAACCCACCAGGCGACCGGGGGCGACCGTCGCTTCCCCGGATGTGCGAGGGGCGGCAGGAGTTGCCCTGAGGAAGTCCTCCAGGAAGGTGGCACGCTCCCGGAGCTGTTCGCGCCGCTTTTCCCATTTGCGCCGGTTATCGGCACGGACCCGGTAATCGGCGGCGGTATCCAGGGGCTCCGGCTGCTGCAGGTACTCGCGTATCTGGGACAACTCGTTCTCGGCACGTTGCCAGGATGTCCTGGCCAACGCTGTCACCGGGTAGATGGTGGCAGAAGGGGGCTCACTGCGCCGCGGAGTCGGCACGGTTCTGCGCTGCCGCGCGGCGGAAGCGGAAACGGGAGCGGTCCGGTTTCCGGCACCCCTACCCGCGGAGGGCCCCCGCGCAGGCCCGCTCCGTGACTCGGCTCGTGACGTCGACACTTCCGGTTCCGCCGCGTCCCCCTCGCCGGCGCCCAGGGCGTTGGGACTCGTACCGACGAGGTCTACCGCACGTTCGACGGCATCGCGCAGCCGGGCCTCGGCACCGGACCGGTCGCGGTACCAGTCGGTGCCCCAGATCCGGTGCAGCTCCCAGCCAAGTCCCCGCAGCACTCCTTCGCGCAACCGGTCACGGTCACGGGCTGCCTTCGAAGAGTGGTACATGGTGCCATCGCACTCCACCCCCAATGCGTACAGGCCCGGCCAGCGCGGATGCCGGACCCCCAGGTCAATGCGGTAGCCGGCGACGCCAACCTGAGGCTGCACGTCATAGCCCCAGCCCCGCAGCACCGCCAGTACGGATTCCTCGAACGGGCTCTCCGGCTGGGCTTGCGGGTCCACCGTCTCCTCGGAAAGCGCAGACGGACCACTCTGCGCGTACCGCAGGTAGCGGGAGAAGTACCGGAAACTCTTGCTGCCCGTATTCCCCAACTCGCCCGGGTCGAACGAGGCCACGACCTCCACGCGGTAGCGTGCCCGCGTCACGGCGACGTTCAGACGACGCCAGCCATCCACCTTGTTCATGGGGCCGAAGTTCTTCGAGAACTTGCCTTGGGCGTCACGGCCGTACCCGACGGAAAGGATCATGACGTCCCGTTCGTCGCCCTGCACGCTCTCCAGATTCTTGACGAAGAAGCCGTTCAGGCGGTCCTCGGAGAAGCACTCATCGAGGTCGGGCCGACTCCGGCGTGCCACGTCCACGGCGTCCTGGATCGCCACGGCCTGCGGCTGGGACAGCGCGACCACACCCAGCGACCTCCCCTTGCGCGTACTGAAGTGGTGGATAACCCGGCGGGCCACCTCCTCAGCTTCCCCAGGGTTGTTCCGAGCGGCCGACCCGGGACGGTAGACGCCTTCTCTGGCGCGATAGAAGGCGACGCCGACATCCGGACCTTCGGCATGAGCCCCCGGGAACGTGGTCATCGACTCGTCGTAAAACTCCCGGTTGCTGAACGCGATCAGGTCCTCGTGTCGGCTGCGGTAGTGCCAGCACAGCGACAAACTGGCCAGCAGCCCGCTCGCCTTGCACAGATCCAGCACCGAGCGGAACTGATCGGGCGCCTCATCGTCATCGCTATCCTCCTCGTCATCACCCGTCGAGGAGAAGAACTCGGTGGGCGGGAGCTGCTTCTGGTCACCAGCCACGATCAGCGCCCGACCACGGTAGACGCAGTTGATGGCGTCCTGCGGCAGCACCTGCGACGCCTCGTCGAAGATCACCACATCGAAGACGAGGTCGGGCGGCAAAAACCGGCTGACCGTAAGCGGGCTCATCATGAAGCACGGCTTGATCAGCGGCACCGTCTCCCTGGCGGCCTCCAGGAGCTCCCGCACCGGCTTGTGCCGACTCTTCTTCTCGCCCTCTCGTCTGAGCAACGCCGCACCCCGTGTGTCCATGGTCCGCGGGCGGCGGGCGTCACACGTCTCGATGACGCGCGCACGGGCGTGGTTGGCTAGTCTTGCGTCCAATTCCCGGAAGCCGGCCACCAGGTCATCGCGGTCCGCTGATCGAGGGGTTCCCAGCCGTGGATCACCGGACAGCTGGAGATCAGCCCAGGCACGCAGAGCCGCGCGTTCGACCAGCGCCGGGAAGTCGGCCGGAGCAACCCCGCGACGCACCGCCCGGTCCACCAGATCGTCCAGGCCCAGATCGTCGAGGGCACGGCGGCCTTTGTCGTAGGCACGCCACTCGTCAGGACCGCCCCGATCGCCGTCCAGGACCGCGAGCACGCTCAGGGCCGCATCCTGGCCGCGGGAGAGCGACCTACGGAGTTGCTCCGCACGTTCCGGACGAAACAGATCTGCCAATGCCTCTCTGGCCCGTGCCCAGGCGCCCGCAGCGGCTTCCAGCCCGGTGTCGGCTTCCGCGTGATAGAGGATCTTGGCGGCCGACGCACTCAGCGACGCCGTGCTCTGAAGCCCGCATGCTTTACGCAGAGTAGTGATCCAGTCGAGGGCAGCAGTCAGGTCGGATGCGCTCGTGCTCCGACCTGTGTAGAGGTCCCCGAGCAGTGCCCGGTCATCCTCCGCTCTGGACTCGAACTCCACCGCAGCGGCATGCGCTGCCCGTACGGCATGCACGCCGGCCCGTGCTGCGGCGAGAGTCCAAGGGCCCGCCGTCGCGATTGCTCCACCGCTCGCGGCGGCGGTTTCCTCTACCATCCGGATCAGCCGCTCGGCCGCTCGCAGAGGTGCAACATGCGCACGGCTCCACTTCGCAGCAGCTGCGAGGCTTCCCGCTTCCAATTCGTACGATGGTCCAGGCGCGGGTGGAAGCACCAGAGAGTCTCGCCACTGCGTCAGCCGGGCCGCTGCCCGTTCTGCGGTGTTCCTCGCGGCAGGGCGCGGTTGCCCCCCGGAAGCCACCTCGCGCGCCAGCGCGTCCTGGTTCATCACTCGGGGAGCCAGCCTGAGGATGTCGTCGGCTCGTGCGATGAGGGAGCCCAGGCCATCAAAGTCGGTGTCCTCGCCCCGCCAGTGCCGGCCAAGCACAGATGCATGGCGACCGGCCTCAGCATTCAGTGTCCGTGCCGCCTGCTGCCAAACCACTGCGTCCGGCAGCGCGGCCACAACCGCCTTGCTGCATTTACCGCCCTCAGGCAGAAGCGACCGGACCAACCGGCGGTCAGCCCGGCATGCTGCGGACAGTCTCCCGGTGAAGGAACGGTGAACGGTGGCAAACCGGTGCGTGACCTCATCGAGAGACTCTTCCTGCAGCACCCGTTCCGTGAAGACCGCTTCGGCCTTCCCCCGAGCCTCACGCAGCCGCGTCACCGCTTCACGCAGGACCTGCGCCGCGGTCCTGGCGTCGGCCGCTCCCTCACGGGTGAGCCATGCGGGCAGCGGTTTGGCATCGTCGGGGTGTCCGGCAAGAGTGGCGAGGCGGCCCAAACGAAGGGCATCGTCGTAGGACGCGGGGGCAGGCACGCCGTACATCGCGGCAACGGCCCCCAGCGACTGGACCGCCTCCTCAAGTGCCACGGCGTCTGCCTCAAGGCGGTCACCGAGCTCACGGGCCGCGTCAGCAGTGAGCACGCTGATATCGATGGCCGCGGGCAGCAGAGCCGACAACGCGGTCTCCTCCACGCTCGCCGTGGGATCCGCCTCGACCGGCAATCGATCCCATGCCGTACCGAGTGTCAGTTCCGCCGACCGTTCGGCTTCGATCACCTTCTCGAGACGGCGTTGGAAGCCCGTCACCCCTGTGGTCACGGCTTGGTAGTTGGCAGTCAGCCAGGGGTACGGCAGTCTCGGCCGAACGCCCGCGACCTGGAGTAGAGCGGTCAACCGAACGGTGTCACGCACTCCCTCCCAAGCAAGCTCAGCGAGGAGATCTGTGTGTGGCAGCAGCCTCGTATCGAGTTCGCTGAGGGCTTCGGTGGCGAGGTCGAGCGTCTGCAGCGGGTTACCAGCGTCTGTCAGCCCGTACCAGGAGAACGCCGTGCCTTCCAAAGCCGGGCGCCACGACCTGCTGACCTGGCGGGCTGCCACAATCGCCTGGTCGAGTCCCTCGCCGGTGAGCGCCGCCGCGTCGAAGGCCGGGCTCGCAGGCAGTGGATGAGAACTGTCCAGCAGTGAAATCCTGCCCAGGACGTCGTGCAGGCTCATACCGAGCCCGGACCGGGGCTCGTTCATCGCCGCTGCGTACCCCGAGAGCTCCTGGCGCAGTTGGCGAGCACGCTGAAGGTCCGCCCGGGCGCCGCCCGACAAGGTGCGGCGAGGCGCTTGCAACGCCCGACCGAGTTCCTGCGCCACCTGCTTCCGGCCCGTGCTGTTGCTGTGCAAGGCCAGGACGTAGTCATCGAGACCGACGTCACTCAGCCGGTTGCGGACCACGTCCAGGGCAGCCGCCTTCTCGCTGACGAACAGCACGGTACGGCCCTTCTCCAACAAGCCCGCGATCATATTGGTGATCGTCTGGCTCTTGCCGGTGCCGGGCGGCCCGTCCATCACGAAGCTGCGGCCCTCGATCGCAGCAGCAACGCACTGCCGCTGGGAAGAGTCCGCATCGAGAACCAACGGGGCATTTTCCGGCGGCTGGATCTCGTCGATACGATCGATAGACGCCGGTTCGAAGGCAAAGGTCCCAGGCGCGATGCCAGAGTCGGCTCCCAGTCCAATGGCGCGCACGAGCGCGCTGGCCTGCACCCGGCCTGCATTGTCAAGGAGGTCCCGATACATGACCTCCTTGCTCGAGTTGAACGTATCCAGCACGACCCGATTGGTGACCTTCCAGCCGCGCATGCCCGCCACCACACGCCGGACCTTCGCGATCAGGGCGGGGATCTCACTTTGTTCCAACTGCTCAACACGCGGCCAGTCAACGCCCAACTCGCCCATTTTGATGGCGAGGGCCGGGTTGAGAGCCGGCTCCTCATCTGTGTTGGCCTTCAGGACGTACGAGTCCCCGCGCCGCCGTTCCAGCACGACCGGCACCATCACCAACGGCGAACTGAAGCTCTTCTCGGCAGACGGGGCCGGCGTCCAGTCCAGAAAGCCCACACCGAGGTGAAGCACCCACAGTCCGTAGTCGTTGTATTTCTCCCGCGCGACCAGGGCGAGGCGACGCAGATGCCGGTCCTGTTCAGCCTGCGTGGCCTTAGACGTGGTGATCTTCACAGCGGGGCGTTTGCTGCCGACGCCTGCCCGGGACGCGGGAGTGTCAATCGACCGGGCGCCAGCAGTGGAACCGACTGGGAGCACCATGGTGTCCGGCACCAACCCGTCCTCCGGCCCATCGCCGCGCACATCAGCAAAGGCACAGCCACGGGAAAGCCCTTCCAGCACCGTGGACAACCCGGGCTCGACCACATCCATACCCGCGGACGAAGGGCGGCGCTGGTAGTTGAGTAGCCGGTTACGGAAGCTCAGGTCGATGAGCGAGTCCCGCCATGAGGCGAGCAGCCTCTCCAGCCGAGCGCGATCCGTAGAAGACAGCCTGCCCTGCGCGGTCATACAGCGTAACTCCCTCACTGACGCAGAGGTGAAGGTAGTAGACGAAACCGGCCAAGCATAGCGGTGCAGCGCAACGATGTCTGGGTGACGGTGCAGGACCATCTCCCCGAGCAGCGGCCTTAGTTGCCCGCAGTGACGTCCGGCCGCGCCCCGAACGCCCGCCTGCAGCGCGGGTGGGAAATCGGCCACTGAGCGGCCTTCTCCACCGCCCGCAGCGTCCCCCCGGCCTTGTCGGGATCCTTGTGGCTGGTCCAACCGCAGTCGGCGCCGTCGAACACCTCCATGAACCGCACCCCGGCTTCGCGGGCCCGATTAAGGGTGCCCGCGTTGTAGGCGACGGCGCTCCTGCGAGGGTCGCGGCCTCCGCCCAGGCCCGCACCGGCATCCGGGCACCACCCCGGTAGATGACGTACGTGAGCTGGTGCTCGGCGGCCAGCCGGTCAGCGAGCGCCTTCGCGGCCTGCCCGCGGTGGTGTGGCCGGCGGTCAGCAGCGGCACCTCACGGCGTGCCGCGTCCCGCACGGCGCGGTAGAACTGGGCGGCCCTGCGCTGCTCCTCCTCGGAGCGGCGCAGGAAGTCGGCGTTCTCCCGGCCAGCCACCCCCCCATGAATGAAGAAAGGGATGCATCTTGCACCCCAGATCATGGTTTCGCCTGCCTGGATCACGAAGATCACGAAAGCTCACCACTGCCGTCACCTCGGTGGCCGCGCTGTCCGTCCTGGCGGGCCTGGCGGTTCAGCCCGGCCCGACCAGCCTCGGCGGCGACCCGGTCGATGATTCCTACCCCTGGTACAAGGACACCGCCGCGGAGCAGTTGCGCCAGGACCAGTGCCTGATGGCCGACGTGCTGCGCCTGGGTGGTCCGTCGATGGCCGCGACCGCGCAGGACGGCGCCGAGGCCCGGAAGAAGGCCGCAGCGGTCCTCCGCGCCGACGATGCGTACGACCAGCAGGAGTTCAACAACGGTGTGACCGTCATCCTCAACCGTGGCAGCGCTGACAGCTTCCCCGCGTTCCGCGCCTGGTACGAGAAGGCCGCTACTGACGTGCAGCCGGGCATGGACGCGTTCAAGAAGGCTTACGGGTAACGAGCAGGAACCCGCGAACCGTCCGGCTCCATCGGGCGATCTACTTCACCTGTCTCAATTTCACCTAGCTCCCAAGATCACCGCTGGAGATCATGGTCACGTCAATTGCGCAATCGATGAAATGAGGTCTTGTGAAGGACACCGGCAGAAGCCGCAGACGGGCGGCGACAGCCATCCCCGTCGCGGCGCTGGCCCTCTCCCTTCCCTTCATCGCTTCCCCCTCCGCGGGCGCGTCGGTCCAAGCGCCCGGCGGCGCGGCGGCCAAGGCAGCAGCCGTCGCCGGCGAAGCCCGCCCTGTCACGGATCCGCGTCTCATCGCGATCGAGAAGAAGCAGGAAGTGCTCGACAAGGTCGCCGGGCAGATCACTGAAGGGCTCTCCGAATCGGACCGGGCCAGGATTCCGGGCTTCACGGAAATCGAAGTTGACCCCGACCACAACGGCCTGCGCCTGCACTGGAAGGGCTCCCCGCCGCAGCGTGTGCAGCGTATCCTTGCTCACCTGCCCAAGGGCGTGACTGCTTCGGTCCTTCCGGCCCGCTACTCCAAGGCCGATCTGCACGCGGCCCGGAACAAGCTCCTGCGCGGCGGGAAGCCCGTGATGCTGCGTGTCGCTGGCGTGTCGACCCCCATCCGCATCACCAGCATCGGCCCGGCCGTGGACGGAAACGGCCTCGACATTACTTATGCCGATGCCCTCGGTCCGGGCACGGCCACCCCAAGGGATCCCCTCGCACCCGCTGTCCGCAAGGACCGCTCGCGCGAGGTCAAGGCCCTCACCGGCCGGTTGACGGGCATCAACACCACCGTGAGCTACAAGGCTCCGCCCGCAGAGGCCGCAACACCCGCGGCCCCGGTCAGCCGTCCTGCCGCCGCACACCCCAACGCATCGGAGATCACCAGGCAGACGGACTTCGCCCCGTGGACCGGAGGTTCCGCGCTGAAGAATCCCACCGGCGGTATCTGCTCCAGTGGCTTCGGCATCAAGAACGAAAAGGGTCAGAACATGCTGACCACCGCCGCCCACTGCAACGGGAACGACGGCCTTTGGCGGACCTATGCCGGTGGTGACGCCGTCGGCAGCAGCGACGGCCTCGAGGTCTCTACGGCCGACGACGTCCAGGGAATCGACCTTCCGAAACCCCAGCTCAGCGGCTACCTGTACGACGGGGCAGCGAAGCTGGCCTACGACTACTCAAAGCCGGTCACCGGCTGGGGCCACAACAACGTCGGCGACTACGTGTGCGAGGACGGCGCCAACGGCGGTGTTCACTGCAACATCAAGATCGCAAAGACTGACATCGGAACCAGCGGCGTTGGCGGTTGGTGGCGGCCCATCACCGATCTCGCTTACGCCACCTCACTGACTCCGGACGGCATCGCAGGAGTCAACGGCGACAGCGGCGCACCCGTCTTCGCCGGCGTGAACAACTACACCGCCGACGAGGCACGCGGAACACTCACTGCCTTCGATACCACGGTCACCTGCCCAGCAGACGAAACTGCAACCACCGTGGCGGACGGCCACGTCCGCACGCCGTGGTGCTTCCTGGGGCTCTACTACGTTCCGATCTACCAGACGCTGCACGACATGAACTGGACGCTTGTCACCGGCTGATACGAGGGCGGGTGGAGCACCCCACCCGCCCTTCCCCCCTTCGGTTCCGCGATGGCAGGCTTTAACGCCAGCCATCCACCGGAAGACAACGGAGTATGCGACCGTGCCCTTGAAGAACTCCCGACGCTTCCGCCGCGTGGTGTGGGCCGGCGTCGCGTTGGTCTGCCTCGCGGGAGCCGTGACCGGCTGGATGGTCTGGGACGACTCGTACAGTCACGACTCGGCCGTGCTGGAAAACGTGCTCATGAGTAACCACGGACGTACCTTGACCACCCCCATTGCATGGACGGACTGCGAGGACAGGCCCCGCCTCGAAGCCCACGAATCCGCCCATGACATCACGCTGGTAATGAAGGAGAAGCAGCAGTCGTCGCGCAGCGTCAACGACTCGTGCGGCGACACACACGAAGGACTGGCCAGCACCTCCCTCAATGGCCCGGTGGGGGACAGAGAGATCACCGACTCCGTCACCGGGTCGCGCATCATCCCCTTCGACGACGCGCACTTCCCCTACCCCCGATACCTGCCGTCCGGCTTCACTCGTACTGAGAAAGTCATCGCGGTGAGCAAGATCGGAAATGCGCCTCCCATCAGGGGTGACAAGCCCACATGGACCTACAGCTACCAACGGAACCTCGGCAAGGGAGGGCGAGCCGGAACCGTGAGCATCACGGCGGTCACCGGCGAGACCACACCCACACAGGGAACCCTGATATCCGTCAACGGTCATCCCGCCCGGATCCAGAAGACAGAAGGCTCGGGACGGACGTGGACGGCAGTGTGGACACAGAACGGATACACCATCACCCTCTGGGCCGACGACCCGTTCATGACTGACGCCGAGTTCCTACGAATCACGCAGAGCCTGAGGAACTAGCGCCCGCCAGGGCGACCATGAACGGCGCCAGAGGACCAGGGATGCGACGGTGACTGTGTTGACAGGCGTCGCGACAGCTCTGCGGGAGCCCCCCGGGAACCGGTCACACCAGGCCCTCTACCTGCGGTTTCAAGGTAGCGGAGGCTCCATGTTGTCGGGGTCGTAGTGACCGGTGCCAAATAGTCTCATTCCGTAAATGCCGCGACAACACCGCGTCCCTGCTCTGGGGATTCCGCACTCTTGTGGAACGACGCTGGCAGCGGTGCATATATCGCCCCCAGCAGGTGGGAACGAACGGACGCGGGTTCTTCTCCCTGAGCAGAGCCAGCCGGGACTGGCTCCCAACTCTCATGGAGACCAACCCCGGTTGGCTGCTATTGAGCGGCTACGCCTTGCCGTCCGGCGTCGCCATGCGGTAAGTGCGCGGTCGGTCGCTCATCTGCTCGGCGACGCCGTCCTTGACCAGCGAGCGCATTGGCGACGGCACCGGACGAACGGTCGATCACACGGCTGATCCTCGTGGCGGTGAAGGACTCACCGGGGTAGGCGCTGAGGTGGTCGATGACGAGCTGCCGGAGGGCTCCACGGGCAAGGCGCCTGCTTCCGCCGGGCGAGGCGGTCGCGGTGGTGAAGTCTTTCGGCTGGAGGGCTGCGGAACACCGGGCAGGTGGTGGAGCGGACGAGGTGCCCGCCGTCCTGTCTGCGCCAACTGCGGGGCGAAGTTCACCGACGACCGATGGGAGGCGACGGTGGCGTACCCGAAGCCGGGGCTACGGTGGCATCCGACGTTGTGCGACGGGTGCGAGGACAAGGCCATCGAGGCCGCGAGCCGGGACGAGCACGAGCGCCAGGAGCAGGACCAGGTTGTGCCCGAGCAGAAAGCCGGCGGCTGGTTCTCGCACTTCCGCACCTGACCCAGGGCAAGCCTCGGCCGGTGGCGCGGGCAAGCCCAGGACGGCCTTGGGCAAGCCCGCGCTGTCGGGTTCACTCCGCCGCGCCGCGCGAACCCGGCCGCGCCGCGCGAACCCGGCCGCGCTGCGCGAACCGGAGGTCGGCCTCGCGGATCCGGGGCGACGATTGGTGGCTCCCAAATGCACGGACCGCCGCTGCGGCCAGACTCAGCCGCTCGCCCGTCACTCGTCGGAAATCGACCGAGAGAGCCTGGCGGAACGCAAGGAGCAACTACTCCGCATGCTGGGTGAGCCCGCCGATGACAGCACCGCGGGCTGGGAGGACATCACCGCATCGCCTGTGCCGAACAGGCCGTCCACGCTGCATCCGTTGAACGAGGTCGTGTTTCTGACCGTTGCAGAAGTCGCGTCCGTCATGCGCGTTTCCAAGACTTGGAATGTAGTGATCGGCGCGGGATTTCGCTCAGAGCTGGGTGAACTGGCGCTGCGGGAGGTCGTACTGGCGTGCTATGGGGTTCCACAGGGTGGCGGCCTTCTTCTTGGCGAGGGTCGCCTGCTCGCTGGCCGCGTTGCCCCGGAGGGTCTGTCTGGTGTTCTTCGCCTGGCCGTTTGGGCAGCCCGTCGTGCCGGCGACCTGGTCGGCCCAGGCGGCGTAGTGGTTGTCGGCGGCGGCGGACGCCTTCCAGGCCGTGGTGAGTTGGGCCACCAGTTCCCTGTGGTTGGGTAGTTTGTCGACGGTGAGCTGGGAGAGTTTGGTGACCAGGTCGTCGCGCTGGCGCGCGGCGGTGCGCAGGTCGGTCGCTGAACTAGCGAGGTTGCTGCATTGTTTGACGGAGGCGACCGCGTTGATCACCGTGGTGCGGCTGCTGTTGCTCGACTTCAGCAGCGCGTCGAGCGACTTCGCTTGGGCCTGCGCAGCGTCTGTCCCCAACTGGCCGCTGTCGGAGATGGCGGAGGTGTCGGCGGCTGGCTGCTGGTCGTTGCCGCCGAGGCCGAGTGCGGTGCCCACGGCAATGCCGATCAGAGCGAGGCCGGCCACGCCTATGCCGATGAGTGCGCCCAGGGATGGACGTCGGCCTCCGGCGGGTGCCGGATCGGTGGACCCTGCGCCGAAGCCCGCGCCGCCCGGGCGGCCGCCGTGGTCGCCGTGGCGAGACTGTTGCTGCTGGGCATGTGTGGGACGCGGCTGCTGCAGCGTCGGCAGCGCGGTCGGTGCGCTGTTTGTGGAGCCGCCGTATCCGTATCCGATGGTGCCGAGCGCGGCGGTCGCCGCGACCGGCTGGCCGTCCAGGCAGGCCTCGATGTCGGCGCGCATCTCGTCGGCCGACTGGTAGCGGTAGTTCGGGTCCTTGA
>NZ_JBIATN010000034.1:0-114570 GCF_042891825.1 Streptomyces sp. NPDC001852 | reverse complement strand
CCCAGCCTTCGGCCGGGGGGACCCCCAGAGCACGCACCTGACGCCGCAGGGCCCGCCCTTCGGGCGGACGACGGGAGTTTGACGACAGGGCCTAGCGGTCGAACTTCCGGTAGGACGGGTCGAGGTCGCGGACCTCGGCGGAGGCGTGCAGCGCGACATGCGGGTCCGCCACATGCTTCCGGAGCAGCTCCAGGGCCGTCTCCGTGAGCCTCGCCTTCGTCTCGTCGCTGCGGCCGGCGAGGAGCCCGATCGTCACGTGCACGATGGCGTGCCCGCGCGCCTCGGGGTCCTCGTACCCGAACACCGTGTACGCGCTCGGCCGGAACTGCGTCTTGCAGGCCTCCGGCTTCGCCGCCGCGATCTCCACGGTCGCCTCGTGCAGCGCCCGGGCGAAGCCCTCGCGGTCGAAGGCGTTCTCCACGATGTCCGAGTAGTCGATGGTGATCTGCGGCATGCGCACTCCTGTTCTGCGGTGTCGGACCGACCCTACTTCGCCGCCCGCGTGAACACCGCCACCGTCCGCGCCGGGACGCTGAACGTGCCCGAGCCGGCTGCGTAGGAGGAGGTCTTCACCACCGGGTCGGCACCGGAGGCCTGCACCGGGTGCAGCCGGTACGGCGTCCCGGCCAGGTCGCCGATCCTCTGCTCCTGCCGCTCGGGCGTGGCGTTGAAGACGACGACCAGGTCACCGAGCTTCATCGTGATCACACCCGGCGTCTCGTCCTTGCCGGACAGCGGGAAGGACAGCGCGTCCTGCACCTGCGTGGCCGTGTCGAGCGAGAACGCCTTCTCGGTCGTGCGGATCCTCAGCAGGTCCTGGTAGGCGGCCGAGGCGCCGGTGATCTCGGGGCAGCCGACCTTCACGCTCGTGAGCAGCGGCCGGGCGTAGTCCCACTTGGACTGGTTGTCGGCGGCCATGGGCAGCCCGCGCCCGAAGCCGTTGCCGTCCGCGCAGTTCCAGTGGACGGCGTTGAACCAGTCCCCGCTGTCGAAGGAGTTGCGGTCCAGCGACTTCGAGCGCAGCAGGTCGGTGCCCGCCTGGGACAGGGACGGCCCCTGGGAGAGGGCTGCCGTGGCCATGGCCAGGACCTGCATGCGGGCCCGGTCGGAGGCAGCGGTGCCCTTCGGGAGCTTGTAGGTCAGGGCGTCGAAGAGGGACTCGTTGTCGTGCGCGTCCACATAGGTGAGGGCGTCGCCGGGTGCGTCCGCATAGCCGGCGGGCGAGCCGTTGTAGTCGATCTCCGCTCCGGTGACCTCCTTGCCGTCGGTGTCCGTGAAGTGGTACTTCGCGAGGTTTCCGGTCAGCCCGACCTTGATCAGGTCCTGGTAGTGCAGCAGACGGGCCTTCTGCTCCTCCTTCGAGCCGTTGGCGGTGGAGGAGTTGGGGTCGGTGTACAGCCCGGAGGCGAAGCCCTGGACGCCGGGGTCGGAGTCGAAGGGGCTGCCGCCGCGCACCGCGTCACGGGCGCGGTCGGAGAAGGTGGCGATGCCGGTGCCGGCCATGTTCGCCTGCGTGGCCTGCACGAACCGGGCGTCGTTGGCGACCTCGCCGAAGTTCCAGCCCTCTCCGTACAGGATGATCTTCTTGCCGTCGACGCCGTCCTTGGCGACGGTCAGCGCGTCCAGCGCCTTCCTGACCGCGAGGATGTTGGCCTTCGGGTGGTGGCCCATGAGGTCGAAGCGGAACCCGTCGACCTTGTACTCCCTGGCCCAGGTGACGATCGAGTCCACGACCAGCTTGCCCATCATCGCGTTCTCGGGGGCCGTGTTGGAGCAGCAGGTGCTGTTGGCCACCGAGCCGTCGGCGAGCAGCCGCTGGTAGTAGCCGGGCACGATCTTGTCGAGGACGGAGGTGTCCGCCTGGCCGCTGGCCGCCGTGTGGTTGTAGACGACGTCCATGACGACCCTGAGGCCGTCCTGGTTGAGCGCCTGGACCATCTTCCGGAACTGGACCGTACGGGCGGTGCCGTCCGGGTCGGTGGCGTACGAGCCCTCGGGGACCGTGTAGTGGTACGGGTCGTAGCCCCAGTTGAAGGCGTCCTTCGCGGCGGTCTTCGCCACGCACTCCTGCTGTTTGTCGGAGTCGGCCGGATAGGAGGCGAGGTCGCAGTCGGGGCTCGCCTGGTCGGCCTTCTTCTCCGGGACGGTGGCGAAGTCGAACGCGGGCAGCAGGTGGACGTACGACGTCCCGGACTTCGCCAGCTCCCTCAGGTGCCTGGAGCCGTCGCTGTTCCTGTCGGTGAAGGCCAGGTAGGTGCCCTGGTCCTCGGCCGGGACGGTCTTGTCGGCGACCGAGAAGTCCCGGATGTGCAGCTCCTGGATCTGCGCGTCCCTCAGCGGTACGGCCCTGGGCTTGTGCAGGGCCGACCAGCCGCTCGGGGCGAGGGCCTTGTCGTTCAGGTCGACGACGAGGCTGCGCCCGGAGTCGGCGGTGAGGGCGACCGAGTAGGGGTCGGTCACCTTGTTGGTCACCATCTTGCGGACGCTGGGCGCCCACACCTTCACGACGTACCGGTAGGGCTTGCCCTTCCAGGACGCCGGGCCGGTGACGGACCAGACGCCGGTGGTGTCGTCGCGGTGCATGGCGTGGGTCGAGCCGCCCAGCTCCAGTGCCACGCTCTGTGCCGTCGGCGCCCACACGGAGAGCGTCGGCTCACCGCCGTGGAAGACCGGCCCGAGCGCGGCCTTGGTGGCGCCGGGGTAGAGGTCGTCCAGCACGCCCGCGATCTGCACGCCGGTCGCGGCCAGGACGGCACCGTTGGCGGCGCGCTGCGAGGCGACCAGCTGGCCCTTCAGCGCCTCGCGCACCCGGTCCCGGTCGCGTGGGTCGACGGACCAGGCGGCGTAGTCCTTCAGATGGGGGAACTTCGCCTTCTGGGCGTCGGTCAGCGTGGTCTTCTCCAGCCGGATCCAGCGCTCGTCGTCGCTGCTCAGCGCCCCGTCCTTGACCGCGATCGAGCCGTCGTGGCTGTACAGCAGCTGGGTGGAGGCGGCGCCGTCCACGCCGTTCCAGGCGAGGGTGTTCCGGTCGATCCAGATCGCCTTGGAGGTGCTCAGGTCGAGGGCGGCCGAGCTGCCCGCCGGCTGCGGCAGCAGGTACTTCTCCTGGCCGTTCAACAGCCACACCTCGTAGCCGTCGGCCTTGAGATCGAGGGACTGGTCCGCTGCCAGATCCTTCTCGTCGCCCTTGTGGATGATGTAGCTGAGGCTGGTGGCACCCTCGGTGAGCGGCACCTCGAAGACCGCGCCATAGGCATCAGTCTTCACCGGCTTCAGCGGGTTCGACCAGTCGGTGGGGTTCGCGGCACCCGTCCAGACGTGCAGCCCCCAGCCGTCGTAGTTGCCGTCGGCCCGGTGGTAGTGGATGACCGCCTTGGTCCTGTCCTGCGCCGGGTAGTCGGGCTTCTGCGTCAGTACGTCCGGCTTCCCCTGCTCGACCCAGACCTCACCCGTCCTGGTGACGTCGATGCTCCGGTCGGCGGAGACGTCCTTGTTCCCGTTCTTGTCGACGACCAGGAAGCCCACGTTCGAGGCGCCCGGCTTGAGCTTGACGTAGGCGAAGGCGCCCCAGGCGTCGCGGCCGACGAAGGGGTGGCCGGCCGGCCAGGTGGTGGCCTCGCCGTCGGCGAGGTCGCCCCAGGCGTACAGGCCCCAGTTGTCGTAGTCGCCGTCGACGCGCTTGTAGTGCACGATCGCGTAGTCGCGGGAGGAGGCCGTGGGCACCTCGGGGGCGGGCGGGGTGCCCGAGGTGCTGGACGCCGTGGCGCTCGCGGTGTGCCCGGCGGAGTCGACCACCACGGCCTTGTAGCGCAGCGCGGTCCCGGCGGGTACGTCCTTGCCGAGGGTCTGGGTGACCTTGTAGGGGGCGTGGTCGGCGGAGCCGAGCACCTGCCACCTCGCGTCGCCGACCTGGGCGGCGAACACGACCCGGTCGAGCTGTCCGCCGTCGACGCCGGCCGTGATGTCCACCGTGCCGGTGGCGCCGGCGGCCGGGGCGGTCAGGGTGACCGCCGGCTCGGCGGCGGGCTTCGCGAGGGTGCCGGCGGCCTTGTAGACGACGGCGGACTCGGCCGGGACGGTGACGGTGACCTTGCGGTCGGCGTCGGAGGTCACGGAGCCGGTGGCGCCGTGGATGCCCCGGTACGACATTCCCGCCGAGCCGGTCGTGAAGGTCGCCGTCCGCGCCGAGTCGGCGTTGTTGAGGGCGACGACGTACTCCTGCCCGGTCTTCGCATCCGTGCGGGTGAAGGCGTAGACGCCCGCGCCGTCGGCCGCGTAGCGCTGGGTCTGGACTCCGTCGGTCAGGGCCGGGTTGGCCCTGCGGAGCTCGGAGAGCGCGGCGATCTGTCGGTACAGGGGCGCCGAGGTGTCGTAGGAATCGCTGGCGTGGGTGCGGTCGGTGCCGATCTCGTCGTCGTCCAGGTAGTCGGCGACCTTGGAGGCGAACATGGTCTGGCGGGCGTCCTTGTCGCCGCCGGAGCCGGTGAAGCCCTGTTCGTCGCCGTAGTAGACGACCGGGTTGCCGCGGCTGAGGAACATGAGCTCGTTGGCGAGCTCGTCCTTCTTCAGGATCTCGGCGTCGGTCGCCTTCGGGTTGTCCTGCTTCAGGAAGTACCCGATGCGGCCCATGTCGTGGTTGCCGAGGAAGGTGACCTGCTCGTACGCGTTGGCCTTGTCGGTCGTGTACTTGTAGTCGTCGCCGAAGACGCCCGCCAGTTTCTGGGCGCTCGCGCCCTGGGAGGCGTAGGCGCGGGCCGCGTCCTGGAACGGGAAGTCGAGGGTGGCGTCGAGGCGGCCCTGGGTGACGTACGGGGACGTGATGTTCGTGTCGGCCGAGTAGACCTCGCCGAACATGAAGAAGTTCTTCCGCCCGCGCGCCGCGGCGTACCTGTCGAGCGCGGTCGCCCACTGGGTCCAGAACGGCATGTCGACGTGCTTGACGGTGTCGATCCGGAAGCCGTCGACGGCGAAGTCCTTCACCCAGCGCTCGTAGATCCTCTCCATGCCGTGGACGACCTCGGGACGCTCCGTCCACAGGTCGTCCAGGCCGGAGAAGTCGCCGTAGGTGGTGGACTCACCGGCGTACGTCGAGTCGCCCCGGTTGTGGTACATCGTCGGGTCGTTGAGCCAGGCCGGGACCTTGGACTGGCTGGTGACCTGCGGGGTGTAGGGGAAAGAGCCGGTGTCGACGGCCGGGAACTCCCTGCGTCCGTCGGCGTAGTCGGCGTCGTCGAAGGGCCTGCCGTCCTTGGTCAGGTACGGGAAGGCGCCCTTGGACAGGTAGTCCGAGGACTGTTCCTTGTAGTCCACGACGTCGGCGGTGTGGTTGGTGATGACGTCGAAGAAGACCTTCATGCCCTTGGCGTGCGCCTTGGCGATGAGCGTCCTGAGGTCCTTGTTGGTGCCGAAGTGCGGGTCGACCTGGGTGAAGTCGGTGATCCAGTAGCCGTGGTAGCCCGCGGAGGCGTTGGTGCCGGTGCCCTGCACGGGCTTGTTCTTGAAGATCGGCGCCATCCAGATGGCGGTCGTGCCGAGGCCCTTGATGTAGTCGAGCCTCTTGGTCAGGCCCTTGAGGTCGCCGCCCTGGTAGAAGCCCTTGTCGGTGGGGTCGTAGCCGGTGCTGAGCCGGGAGCCGGTCAGTCCGCCCCTGTCGTTGGCGGTGTCACCGTTGGCGAAACGATCCGGCATGACGAAGTAGAACTGCTCGCGGGTGTCGTCGTGCCGGGCGGGTACGGCGGCGAGCTGCGCGTCCGACGGAGGCGCGGGCGGGGTGGCCGCCTGCGCGGCCAGTGGCTGGATCAGGGCGGCGGCGAGGGCCACGGCGGTGACGGCCGCGGCCCTTCTGCGGTGCGGGGTACGGCGCGTGCGAAGCGCCGGCCATCTCGGTATCACGGGCGGGAACTCCTAGCGATCGCGGCTCTCTTGGGTCCGACCCCGCGGGACCGTATCGCTAACGAAAGGTTTACAGCAAGGGGCTTGAAACTCACAGCAAGAACTTTCATCCGCTGCCTTGACGTGCCCTTCTCAACAGGCGCACTCTCACCGGTTGTTGAAACCCCACACTTCCCTTTCGGAGCCGCACATGACCAGGCACCGCCCCCCAGGTGTCGTCCGCCGCACCGCGACCGCCGCGGCCGCAGGCGCCCTCGCACTGGCCGGGGCCATGGCACTCCCGGCCACACCCGCACAGGCGGCCACCACCGCCAAGGGCGATGTCATCGCCAACCTGTGGGAGTGGAACTGGGACTCCATCGCCTCGGAGTGCACCAACGTGCTGGGGCCGGCCGGCTACGGCGCCGTCCAGGTGGCACCGCCCGAGGAGTCCCTCAAGCAGTCGTCGTCCTACTGGTGGGACGTCTACCAGCCCTACTCCTACGACCTGAACAGCCGCTTCGGCTCGCAGGCGAAGTTCGCCGCGATGATCACGGCCTGTCACAAGGCGGGCGTGAAGGTCTACACGGACGCGGTGATCAACCACACGGCCGCGCAGACCGGGACCGGCTACAACGGCACGACGATCACCGACAAGTACGACACCCCCGAGTGGAACCGCTCGGACTACCACGACTCGACCGACTGCCCCACCTCCGACCTCACCATCCAGGACTACTCCAACCTCACCCAGGTCCAGAACTGCGAACTGCTCGGCATGCCGGACCTGAGGACCGGCTCGGACACGGTCCGCACGGGGCTCGCGAACTACCTCAACTCCCAGCTGGCACTGGGCGTGGACGGTTTCCGCGTGGACGCCGCCAAGCACATCCCCGAGACCGACCTGGCGGCGATCGAGTCCAAGCTGACGAACACCACGTCCGGCTCGGCGCCGTACGTCTTCCAGGAGGTGTACCCGGGCTCCACACCACAGCCCTCCGACTACTACGCCTCCGGTGACGTCCTGGACTTCACCTACGCGAGCAGGCTGAAGTCGGCCTTCCAGGGCAACGTCTCCGACCTGTCCTCGATCGGCAGCAGCGGCATCCTGCCGGCCGCGAACTCGGTGTCCTTCGTGACGAACCACGACACCGAGCGCAACGGCCTCCACCTGTCCTACAAGGACGGCGACACCTACAAGCTCGCCAACCTCTTCGAGCTCGCCTACAAGTGGTCCACGCCCACGGTGTACGCCAGCTGGGAGTGGACCCAGAGCGACCAGGCCCCGCCGAACTCGTCCGGTTTCGTGACGGACACGGACTGCTCCGGCGGCGCCTGGTACTGCCTGGACCGCGACACGGCCGTGGTCGGCATGGTGGCCTGGCACAACGCGACCGACACGGCCGCGGTCTCCGACTGGCAGACCATGTCGTCGAACGTCATCGGCTTCGGGCGCAGCGGCAAGGGATTCTTCGCGCTGAACAACGGGACGAGCGCGGCCACCTACACCTTCACCACCGGGATGGCCGACGGCACGTACAAGAACGTGATCGACGGCGGCGCCTCCACGGTCACCGTCTCGGGCGGAAGCGCCTCGATCACCGTCCCGGCGAAAAGCGCGGTCGCCTTCTACAACTCGTCCTACACCTGCACGGTGGGCTGCTCCGACGCGGGCGGCAGCTCGGGCGACACGGTGGAAGCGACGTTCAACGAGTACGCCTCCACGACGCCCGGCACCAACGTCTACGTCGTCGGTTCCATCCCGGCCCTGGGCGGCTGGGACACCTCGAAGGCGGTGGCACTGTCCTCCTCCGGCTACCCGGAGTGGTCGGGTGAGGTGAGCGTGCCGGTCAACACGTCCTTCACCTTCAAGTACATGAAGAAGGACAGTTCCGGCAACGTGACCTGGGAGTCGAACGCCAACAGGTCGGCGACGACGACAACTTCGGCCCTCTCGCTCGACAATTCCTGGAACGTGGCGGACACGGACGCCACCGACGTCACCTTCAACGAGAACGCGACGACCGACTGGGGCACCAACGTCTACGTCGTCGGCTCGATCCCGTCCCTCGGCTCCTGGAACACGAGCGACGCCGTCCCCCTGTCCTCGGCGTCGTACCCGAACTGGAGCAGGCTGGTCATCGTCCCCAAGAGCACGACCTTCGCGTACAAGTACGTGAAGAAGGACGGCTCCGGGAACGTGACCTGGGAGTCCGGGACGAACCGCTCGTACACGACGGGCAGTTCGTCCGGCTACACGACGAGCGACACCTGGAAGTAGCTCAGCAGGTGCTCTTCCCTGCGTAGATCGCCAGTGCCGTGTTGGCACCCAGGGTGGCGGTGAACTGCCCAGCGGAGTTCACCGCCACCGTCGTGTTGTTCTGGACATTGCAGTACGTACCGGCGGGCAGGGAGGTCTGGTACGTGCGGGACTGTGCCGAGGACTCGTGGTTGATCGCCACATAGCCCTTGTCGCCCCGGCCGAAGGCGATCCAGTTGTTGCCGTTGTCCCACCAGTTCGTGACCGACTGACCGCGGGTCGCGTTGCGGAAGGCGACCATGCGGATGATCTCCGGCCAGGCGTGCTGGCACTTCCAGCCGTCCTGCCAGCAGGCGGTGACCTGGCCGTTGTTCGGCGGGCCGGCGTCCGCGTCGGACCACTCGTAGCCGGAGTTGATGTCGGGGGCGCCGTAGGGCCAGGCGAGCATGAAGACGTTGGCCAGGGTGTAGTCGGCGCCGTCCTTGTAGTTGAGGGTGCTGCCGTTGCGCTCGGTGTCGTGGTTGTCGACGAAGACGCCGGCCACCGAGCTGCTGAGATAGCCCCAGGGTTCGCCGAAGTTGTTCAGGTAGGCCAGCTTCTCGTTGTGGAAGACGCGCTTGAGGTCGTAGGCGTAGCGGAACTCCTGCACGTCCCCGTTGCCGGTGTACTCGGAGGGCTGGACGGCCTCGTTCGCGCCGTAGACGACCTCCTGCTTCCAGTAGACGGAAGGGTTGGCCAGGCGGGTCTTGATGTTCGCCAGGTCCTCGGCGGGTATGTGCTTGGCCGCGTCGATGCGGAAGCCGTCGGCGCCCAGGGAGAGCAGGTCGTTCATGTAACCGGCGATCGTCTTGCGGACGTACTCCTCGCCGGTGTCGAGGTCGGCCAGGCCGACCAGTTCGCAGTGCTGGACGTTCCAGCGGTCCTGGTAGTTGGTGACCTGGGAGGTGCAGTCGTCGAAGTCGGGATACGAGTACAGGCCCGGATAGTCGTACTTGCTGTACGTCGAGCCTCCGGTGCCGGTGCCGCTGCCCGCGGACATGTGGTTGATGACGGTGTCCACGACGACCTTCAGGCCGGCCGCGTGACAGGTGTCGATCATGTTCTTGAAGGCGGTGCGGTCGCCGAGGCGGCCCGCGATCCTGTACGACACCGGCTGGTACGAGGTCCACCACTGCGAGCCCTGTATGTGCTCGGCGGGCGGGGAGACCTGGACGTAGCCGTATCCGGCGGGGCCGAGGGTGGTGGTGCACTCGCGGGCCACCGAGGCGTAGTTCCACTCGAAGAGGACGGCGGTGACGTCCTTGGTGCCGGGCGGGGAGGCCTCGGCGGTTCCGGTGGGGAAGGTCAGCGAGGCCGCCAGGCCGGCCGCGAGGGCGGCGGTGGCGGCCAGAGTTCTCCTGGCCATGTGTACTCCTGCACTCCGTCGTGCGGGTGGGGGGCGGTACGTGCGGCGGTCGCGGGCGGCGCGCTTCCGCGCGGGATCGGCACAGTCGTTGTCCGCGCGACTTTTGCCTCGCTCAACCACATCGAACGTGTGCCGGACCGTACCCCTCGCCGTCATGTTTCAGCAAGATGCCGTAAAGGTTTCCAACTGGCGTCCTGACGAGGCCGGTTCGGGCGTCGCAGGCTCCGCAGCGCAACGCTCGCGCGTGCGCGCACCCTGCCGGTACCTGCGCGCGGTCGGCTGCCGAGCCGGTTCTACGACCGTTCCTGGGGGGAGGCGTCGGCGAGATGATGCCGCAGCCATCCGGCGCTGCTTCTGTGCCCGCTCGCTCTGGTCGGCGTAGCCGCTCACACCGCCCCCAGCGGGAGAAGGACACCGCCGTCGGCCGTTGCTTCCGCTCCGCCCGCCTTGTGTCCCTCGCCGACACGTCTCCGAGCCGGACGCTGTCGGCCAGGTCGGCCCGCTGATGACGCCCGAGGGAGTGCGGCGGGCATGCCGAGCTGATCGCGGCGGGCGGACGGTACGCCGGGCTGTTCCGGCGGCAGGCCGCGGGGTACGTGCGGTGATCGCGGTCCTGTGCGCCCTCGCCGTCGTGGCCGCGCCCCTGCTGTGGATCCGCCGCCGTACCGTTGTGATCACCGTGCGGGGGGTGAGCATGCGGGCCCACGCCCGAGGCCGGCGACGTGCCGATCGGACGCCGGGCGCCGACCGGTCGGGCTGGAGCCGACCGGACCGGCGGGCGCCCCGTGGACGGGCCGCTGACAAGCCGGCGAAGGGAAAACGGAACGTGCCGGTAACGGAAACGTCACGCTTGCAGGATCTTGCAGAAATCTTCTTGCAACGCCTTTCGCAAGGAGTTGCAGGCTTGCTACGTTCCTCCCGCGCCCGGCGGCCGTCGATTGGGACAGACGGCACCCGCGGTCCTCCCAAGGGATGATCCGGGCACCCCTCTTCTAGGAGTCCATATGCGACGTGGCATATCGATCGCCGCCGCGGTCACCGTGATCGCCCTTTCCGCCACCGCCTGCGGCAGCTCGGACAACAGTTCGTCGGGCAAGCCGAAGGACCCGAAGGCCGTCTCCGGCACGATCACGTACTGGGACACCTCGGACGCGGCGACCGAAGCCCCGACGTACAAGGCCCTGATCCAGCAGTTCGAGGCCAAGTACCCGAAGATCAAGGTGAACTACCAGAACGTCCCGTTCACCGACGTCGAGCAGAAGTTCAAGTCGGCCGCCAAGAGCGGCAAGGGCGCCCCGGACGTCGTCCGCACCGACGTGGGCCTGATGGCGGAGTACGCCTCGCTGGGCTACATCGCCCCGCTCGACGGCACGCCCGCGCTGCAGAACGCCTCGGACTTCAACTCCGGCCCGATGAACACCGCCAAGTACAACGGCAAGACCTACGGCGCCCCGTCGGTCACCGACACCCTCGGCCTGCTGTACAACAAGGACCTGTTCAAGAAGGCCGGCATCAGCAAGGCGCCGACCACCTGGGACGAGTTCGTCGCCGACGCCAAGACCATCAAGAAGAAGACCGGCGCCTACGGCACCTACCTGAACCCGGACTCCTACTTCCTGCTCCCGCTGCTCTACAGCAACGGCGCGGACATGGCCGACCCGTCCGCGAAGAAGATCACGATCAGCGACCCCGCCGCGGTCAAGGCGCTCACCACCGCCAAGCAGATCAATGACGAGGCCTCGATGAAGGTCGACTTCGCGAACGCCTACCAGAACATGCAGACGGCCTTCAAGGACGGCAAGGTCGCCATGCTGATCCAGGGCCCCTGGTCCGTCAGCGACGACCTGACCGGCTCGGCGTTCAAGGGCAAGGAGGACAACCTCGGCTACGCGCCCGTCCCGGCCGGCGCCGGCGGCAAGGCCCAGGCCCCGACCGGCGGTCACAACCTGGCCGTGTACCAGGGCTCGCAGAACCTCGACGCCAGCTACCTGTTCACGCAGTTCATGACGTCCACCGCGAGCCAGGTCACCATCGCGGAGAAGACCGGCACGCTGCCCACCCGCAAGTCGGCCTACACCTCCGCCGTCCTGGCCAACGCCAAGATCGCCGGCTTCAAGCCGATCCTGGAGCAGACCGCCCGCCCGCGCGTCGCGCTTCCGCAGGTCGGTTCGCTCTTCACGCCGCTCGCCCAGAACTACGTGAAGATCCTGCAGGGCGACGAGTCGGTCAAGGCCGGTCTGGACACCACCGCCAAGCAGTTCCAGCAGCTGCTGCCCGGCTACTCCATCGGCTGATCCGCATCTTTGTAGCCGAACGGTAATCGAAGACACGCAGCCCCGGGGACTCACGTTTCCCCGCTGCCGCCCCGACCGGGGCTCCCCGGGGCTGCGGGAACCACCAGACTTCCGCCGCGAAAGAGCCGATGACCATGACGACCGCAGCGAGCACCGGACACTCCGACAAGACAGCGCGAGGCGAGCAGCCCCCGCGCCCCGCACGCGTTTCGGCGCTCAGGCGGTCGTGGGACAAGTACTGGTACGCCTGGGCGATGGTGACCCCGGTCGCCGTCGTCATGGCCGTACTGGTCCTCTATCCGCTGGGATACGGCGTCTACCAGTCGCTGACCGACGCCAACGAGGCGAACGTCGCCACCACCATCGGCGCCTTCCACCGCCCGGCGACCTACCACTTCGTCGGCCTCGACAACTACTGGCACGTCCTGTCGGGCTCGGACAGCGACTTCTACCCCCGGCTGGTCTGGACGATCGTCTGGACCGTGTCCTGCGTCGCTCTCCAGGTCGGCCTCGGCATGGGTCTCGCGGTCCTGCTCAACCGCAAGATGCGGCTGCGGGGCTTCTACCGCGCGATGCTGATCCTGCCCTGGGCCGTCCCGTCGTTCATCGGCGTCTTCGCCTGGCGGCTGATGCTCAACTCCCAGTACGGCGTCTTCAACGACATCATCACCGCCGTCGGACTGCCCCAGCAGGACTGGCTCGGCACCCCGCTGGCCCAGAAGATCGCCGTCATCATGGTGAACGTCTGGATCGGCATCCCCTTCAACATGGTCGCCGTCCTCGGCGGTCTGCAGTCGATCCCGAAGGAGCTGTACGAGGCGGCCGAGATGGACGGCGCCTCGCCCTGGCAGCGCTTCGTCAACGTCACCCTGCCCGGCCTGCGCCCGGTGACGAACACCGTGATCCTGCTGGGCTGCATCTGGACGTTCAACATGTTCAACGTCATCTACCTGCTGCTGGGCAACAACACCACCGGCGACACCGACATCCTCGTCACCTTCGCCTTCCGCAAGGCCTTCACCGGCGTCTCGGACTACGCGGGAGCGGCGACCTACGGGATCATCATCCTCGCCCTCCTGATGGCCTTCTCGACGTTCTACCGCCGCAGCACCCTGAAGTCCGAGCAGGCGTAAGGAGCCCTCGTCATGACCGCAGCAACGCACGAGACCGCCGCGCCCGCCGGCTCCGCCGCCCAGCCCGCCCCCGCCGCCCGCCCCCGCAAGGCGCGCGGCCGGGAGGAGCGCGGCACCGGGGCCTCCCTCGCCCTGCACGGCACCCTGATCCTCGCGACCCTGATCGCGGCCTTCCCCGTGGTGTGGATCCTCTTCATCTCGCTCGGTCCGAAGGACGCCTGGCAGCAGCCCAGCAAGGTGCTGGACGACTTCAGCCTGCACAACTACAGCGACGTGCTGTCCCACTCGGACCTGCCCAAGTGGTTCCTGAACACCGTCGTCGTGGCGGGCGGCACCACCGTGCTCGGCGTCTTCCTCGCGGCGACCGCCGGCTACGCCGTCTCCCGGATGAGGTTCCCGGGCAGCAAGCAGCTGATGTGGACCTTCCTGGTCACCCAGATGTTCCCCAGCATCGTGCTGATCGTCCCGCTGTACCTGCTGATGTCCGAGCTGAACCTGCTGGACAACTACCTCGGCCTGATCCTGGCGTACGCGACCACGGCGGTGCCGTTCTGCGCCTGGATGATGAAGGGCTACTTCGACACCATCCCCAAGGAGATCGACGAGGCGGGCCGGGTGGACGGCCTCACCCCGTTCGGCACCTTCTGGCGGCTGATCGTGCCCCTGGCCAGGCCGGGTCTGGCGGTGACCGCGTTCTACAGCTTCCTCACCGCCTGGGGCGAGGTCGCCTACGCCACCCAGTTCATGCAGTCCGACCACTACACGCTCGCGGTCGGCATCCGCACCTTCGCGCAGGACCAGCGGCCCGACTGGGCGTGGACCTCGGCCACGGCGATCATCATCACCATCCCGGCGGCCATCGTCTTCATGCTGGTGCAGCGCAGCCTGGTCTCCGGACTGACGGCCGGCGGTACCAAGTCCTGAGCGCCGGCCGCGGCCGGGCGGGCACCCCGCCCGGCCCCCACTCGTCAGCAAGCGCTTTTGTCGTTCCCCCCGCACCCTTAAGGGAATCCATGACCCAGCACGTCACCGACGCAGTCCCCACCGACGCCTCCTCCGCCGCCTCCGGGCGCCGGGAGTGGTGGCGCGACGCGGTCATCTACCAGGTTTATCCGCGCAGTTTCGCCGACGGCAACGGCGACGGCATGGGCGACCTGCCCGGCATCCGCTCCCGTCTGCCGTACCTGAAGAAGCTGGGTGTCGACGCCGTCTGGCTCTCGCCGTTCTACGCCTCGCCACAGGCGGACGCCGGCTACGACGTCGCCGACTACCGCGCGGTGGACCCGATGTTCGGCACCCTCACGGACGCCGACGACCTGGTGCGCGAGGCGCACGCCCTGGGCCTGCGGGTCATCGTCGACGTGGTGCCCAATCACTGCTCCGACCAGCACGAGTGGTTCAAGCAGGCGCTGCGCGAGGGGCCCGGTTCGCCGCTGAGGGAGCGCTTCCACTTCCGGCCTGGCAAGGGCGCGAACGGGGAACTGCCCCCCAACGACTGGGAGTCGATCTTCGGCGGCCCGGCCTGGACCCGGGTCGCGGACGGCGAGTGGTACCTGCACCTGTTCGCGCCGGAGCAGCCCGACTTCAACTGGGACCACCCCGCCGTGCACGACGAGTTCCGCTCCATCCTGCGGTTCTGGCTCGACCTCGGCATCGACGGCTTCCGCATCGACGTCGCCCACGGTCTGGTGAAGGCGCAGGGGCTGCCGGACATCGGCCGCGAGGAACAGGTCAAGCTGCTCGGCACCGAGGCGGTGCCGTACTTCGACCAGGACGGCGTGCACGAGATCTACCGCGGCTGGCGGCGCATCCTCGACGAATACCAGGGCGAGCGGATCGCCGTCGCCGAGGCGTGGACGCCGACGGTGGAGCGCAGCGCCCTGTACATCCGCCCCGACGAACTCCACCAGGCCTTCAACTTCTCCTATCTGACCACCGGCTGGAACGCGGAGGACCTGCGCGACGTCATCGACCGCTCGCTCAGCGCCATGAACACCGTGCACGCGCCCGCGACCTGGGTGCTGTCCAACCACGACGTGGTCCGGCACTCCACGCGCCTCGCGGAAGGGGACGAGGCGCGTGGTCTGCGCCGGGCCAGGGCGGCGACGCTGCTGATGCTCGCGCTGCCCGGCTCGGCGTACCTCTACCAGGGCGAGGAGCTCGGCCTGCCCGAGGTCGTCGACCTGCCCGACGAGGTTCGTCAGGACCCCGCCTTCTTCCGCAGCTCGGGCCAGGACGGCACGCGCGACGGCTGCCGGGTGCCGCTGCCGTGGTCGGGCCAGGAGGCGCCGTTCGGCTTCGGTCCGGTCGCGGGCGGCCCCAGCTGGCTGCCGCAGCCCGCGGACTGGGGGCACCTGACCGTCGAGGCACAGGACGGCGACCCCACCTCCACGCTGGAGTTCTACCGCAGCGCGCTCGCCGTGCGCCGCGAGCACCCGGCGCTCGGCGCCGGCCGCCAGATCGCCTGGCTGGACAGCCCCGAGGGCGTGCTGGCGTTCCGCCGTGACACGGCCGAGGGTTCCTTCGTCTGCACCGTCAACCTCACCGCCGCACCCGTCGCCCTGGCCACGCCCGGCACCCTGCTGCTCGCCAGCACCGACGTCCAGCCGGGCCCCGGGACGACGCAGCTCCCCGCGGATTCCACCGTCTGGTGGGCAGTCTGACATGCGGCCGGTACAGTCCAATCCTGTGACCACACGGCTTGCCGACATCGCTGCGCAAGCGGGGGTGAGCGAAGCGACCGTCAGCCGGGTCCTCAACGGGAAGCCGGGCGTCGCCGCCACCACCCGCCAGTCCGTGCTCGCCGCGCTGGACGTCCTGGGCTACGAGCGCCCGGTACGGCTGCGGCAGCGCAGCGAGGGGCTGGTCGGTCTGATCACCCCGGAGCTGGAGAACCCGATATTCCCGGCCCTGGCCCAGGTCATCGGCCAGGCGCTGACCCGGCAGGGTTACACCCCCGTCCTGGCCACGCAGACCCCTGGCGGGTCGACGGAGGACGAGCTGACCGAGATGCTCGTCGACCGGGGAGTGGCGGGCATCATCTATGTCTCCGGGCTGCACGCGGACACCACCGCCGACATGGAGCGCTACGAACGGCTGCGGGCCCAGGGCGTGCCGTTCGTCCTCGTCGACGGCTTCTCGCCCAAGGTGCAGGCGCCCTTCATCTCGCCCGACGACCGGGCGGCCATGAACCTGGCGGTGACGCACCTGGTGTCGCTGGGGCACACCCGCATAGGCCTGGCCCTCGGGCCCAAGCGCTTCGTCCCCGTGCAGCGCAAGATCGAGGGCTTCGTGCGCGCGATGCAGGACCAGCTGGGCCTGACCCCGGAGGAGACGGAGTCCCGGCTGATCCAGCACTCGCTGTACACGCTGGAGGGCGGTCAGGCGGCCGCCAAGGCGCTCATCGAGCGGGACTGCACGGCCGTCGTCTGCGCCAGCGACATGATGGCGCTGGGTGCGATACGAGCGGCGCGGCAGCTGGGTCTCGAGGTGCCCCGGGACGTCTCGGTGGTGGGCTTCGACGACTCGACGCTGATCGCCTTCACCGACCCGCCGCTGACCACGGTCCGCAAGCCGGTACCGGCGATGGGCCAGGCCGCGGTGCGCACGCTGCTGGAGGAGATCGGCGGGACGCCCGCGCCGCACAGCGAGTTCGTGTTCATGCCGGAGCTGGTGGTGCGCGGTTCGACCGATTCGGCACCGCATGTCGTCCGTACGCCGTAGAAGGTGCGTCCCGGACCCGACCTTGGGATGATCAGGCGAGGAAGCCTTTTCTGGCAGACTTGATGGCTATGAGTGACTCGACCGTGACGCAGTCGGAAGGTCGCGAGGAGGTGGCCGTTCCTCGCACCGTCACGGGCGAGGACGGACGGGGGCCACTGGGTCGGCTGCGCCGGCCGCGCCGGCCCCGGCTCTGGTTCGAGATCCTTCTGATCGCGGTGAGTTACTGGACGTACTCGCTGATCCGCAACGCCGTGCCGGAGCAGAAGGGCAAGGCGCTGCGCAACGCCCACTGGATCTGGGGTGCCGAGCACCATCTGGGCATCGCCGTCGAGCGGTCCGTCAACCATGCGGCGAACTCGGTGACTTGGCTGATCATCGGGATGAACTACTACTACGCCACGCTGCACTTCGTCATCACGATCGGTGTGCTGGTGTGGTTGTACCGGTGGCATCCGGGGCGTTACGCAGCGGCGCGGCTGACGCTGTTCGCGACCACCGGTGTGGCTCTCGCCGGTTACTACCTGTTTCCGCTCGCGCCGCCCCGGTTGATGCGGGGCGGGCACTTCGTGGACACGGTGATGGTGCACCACACGTGGGGGTCGATGGCCTCCGGCGATCTGAAGCACATGTCGAACCAGTACGCGGCGATGCCGTCGATGCACATCGGCTGGTCGCTGTGGTGCGGCCTGACGATCTTCGCGCTCGCGTCCGTGCCGTGGGTGCGGGTGCTGGGCCTGCTCTACCCGGCGACCACCCTGCTGGTCATCGTCGCCACGGCCAACCATTTCTGGCTGGACGCCGTGGGCGGCGTGCTCTGCCTGGCCTTCGGCTTCACGGTGGCGCGGGTGTGGTACGGCACGCTGCCGCACGGGCTGCCGCGGGTGGTCCCGGCGGCGGCCCGCGAACCGGTCGGTGCCGCTCAGTCCGCGTAGGCCGGTCCACGTGGCTCAGTCCGCGTAGAACAGCTCCTCCACCACCGTGCGTGCCCTGCGGGTGGTACGGCGGTACGCGTCCAGCATGTCCCCGGCGTGCCCGGCGCCGTAGCCCAGGTAGCGGCCCACGGCGGACAGCTCGCGCGGCTCGGTGGGGAAGGTGTCCCCGGCCCGGCCGCGCACCAGCATCACCGCGTTGCGCACCCTCGTCGCCAGCACCCACGCCTCGTCCAGGATCTCCGCCTCCTCGGCGGACAGCAGCCCGGCCTCGCGGGCGGCAGCCAGCGCCTGGCGGGTGCGGGTGGTGCGCAGGCCGGGCTGCTCCCAGCCGTGCCGGAGCTGGAACAGCTGGACGGTCCACTCGACGTCGGACAGCCCGCCCGGACCCAGCTTGGTGTGCAGCTTCGGGTCGGCGCCGCGCGGCAGGCGCTCGGACTCCATCCGTGCCTTCAGCCGGCGGATCTCGCGTACGGCGTCCTCGCCGAGGCCGTGGACCGGGTAGCGCAGGGGGTCGATCAGCTCGGTGAAGCGGCGCGCCAGGTCCTCGTCCCCGGCGACCGGCTCGGCCCGCAGCAGCGCCTGGGACTCCCAGACGAGGGACCAGCGGCGGTAGTACGCCTCGTACGACTTCAGGGTGCGCACCAGCGGGCCCGACTTGCCCTCAGGGCGCAGACCGGCGTCGATGAGCAGCGCCGGGTCGGCGCTGGGCAGCTGGAGCAGACGGCGCATCTCGGCGACGACCTTGTTCGCGGCGGCGGCCGCCTCGTGCTCGTCCACACCGTCCTGCGGCTCGTGCACGAAGACGACGTCCGCGTCGGAGCCGTAGCCCAGCTCGTGGCCGCCGAACCGGCCCATCCCCATGATCGCGAACCGGGTGGGCAGCGTGTCCCCCCAGCCGTCGCGGACCACCGCGCGCAGGGTGCCCGCGAGGGTGGCCGCGGTGAGGTCGGAGACGGCGGCCCCCACCCGGTCCACCAGGGCCCCCTGGTCGGCCTCCGCGGGGCTGG
This sequence comes from Streptomyces sp. NPDC001852, assembly GCF_042891825.1. Classification (NCBI taxonomy): domain Bacteria; kingdom Bacillati; phylum Actinomycetota; class Actinomycetes; order Kitasatosporales; family Streptomycetaceae; genus Streptomyces; species Streptomyces sp. NPDC001852. The sequence continues at coordinate 95,945 of NZ_JBIATN010000034.1, read as the reverse complement.
TCTCGGTGCCGTAGGAGCCGACGATGTCGGCGGCGGCCACGCGGAACAGCTCGCGCCGGCGCACGCCGCGGGCCGCGGTGACGCCCTGCTCGGCGTTCTCCGCGCGGCCCACGGCGGCCAGGATCTCCTGCTCCAGGTGGGCGCGCCCGCGGGGCTCGAGGCCGGCGCCGTCGCCGTCGCCCAGCAGGGCCACCGCCTCGGGGGCGCGCATGAGGAGATCGGGGGCGAGGCGGCCCGCCGACAGCACGCGGGCCAGGTTCTCCGCGGCCGCACCCTCGTCCCGGAGCAGGCGCAGGTACCAGGGGGTCTTGCCGAGCGCGTCGGAGACCTTGCGGAAGTTCAGCAGGCCCGCGTCCGGGTCCGCCGAGTCGGCGAACCAGCCGAGGAGGACGGGAAGCAGGGTGCGCTGGATGGCCGCCTTGCGGGTCACGCCGGAGGCGAGTGCCTCGAGGTGGCGCAGGGCGGCCGCCGGGTCGGCGTAGCCGAGGGCGACGAGGCGCTCGCGGGCCGCCTCGGGGCTCAGGCGGGCCTCGCCGGGGGCGAGCTGGGCGACCGCGTCGAGCAGCGGGCGGTAGAAGAGCTTCTCGTGCAGCCTGCGTACGACGCCGGTGTGCCGCTTCCACTCGCGGTTCAGCTCGGCCACCGGGTCGGTGCGCAGGCCGAGGGAGCGGCCGAGGCGCCGCTGGTCCTCCTCCGCGACCGGGACGAGGTGGGTGCGGCGCAGGCGGTAGAGCTGGATGCGGTGCTCCATCGCGCGCAGGAAGCGGTACGCCTCGCCCAGGCGGGCGGCGTCCTCGCGGCCGACGTAGCCTCCGGCTGCCAGGGCCTGGAGGGCGTCGAGGGTGGTGCCGCTGCGCAGGCTCTGGTCGGTGCGGCCGTGCACCAACTGCAGGAGCTGGACGGCGAATTCGACATCGCGGAGGCCGCCGGGGCCGAGTTTGAGCTCGCGTTCGATCTCGGACGCGGGGATGTTCTCGACCACGCGCCGGCGCATCTTCTGGACGTCCGTCACGAAGTTCTCGCGCTCGGCCGCCTTCCAGACCATGGGTTCGAGGGCGTCGACGTACGCGTGGCCCAGTTCCGCGTCGCCCGCCACCGGGCGGGCCTTGAGCAGGGCCTGGAACTCCCAGGTCTTCGCCCAGCGTTGGTAGTAGGCGAGGTGGGAGGAGAGGGTGCGGACCAGGGGGCCGTTGCGGCCCTCGGGGCGGAGGTTGGCGTCCACCGGCCAGATGGAGCCCTCCACGGTGGTCTCCGAGCAGATCCGCATCAGGTGCGAGGCGAGGCGGGTGGCGGCGGTGAGCGCCTTGGCCTCGGTGGTGCCCTCGGCCGCCTCGGCCACGAAGATCACGTCCACGTCGGAGACGTAGTTCAGCTCGTGGCCGCCGCACTTGCCCATCGCGATCACCGCGAGGCGGCAGGCGGCGGCGTCGGCGGGGGCCTGCGCCTGCGCGATGGCCAGGGCGGCGCGGAGGGTGGCGGTGGCGAGGTCGGCGAGTTCGGCGGCCGTCTCGGCGACGTCCGTGGTGCCGCAGACGTCGCGGGCGGCGATGGAGAGCAGACAGCGGCGGTAGGCGATGCGGAGGGAGACGGGGTCGGTGGCCTCGGCCAGGCCGCGCTCGAACTCCTCGACGCCCGGGTGCAGGTCCCGGGGCTCGTAGGTGACCAGGGCGTGCCAGTCGCCCGGGTGGCGGGCCAGGTGGTCGGCGAGGGCGGCGGAGGCGCCGAGAACGCCGAGGACGCGGTCGCGCAGCGGCTTGGCCGCGATGAGGGTGTCCAGCAGTTCACGGTGGGCCGTGGGGCCGTCCTGGGCCTCCAGGAGGCGGACCAGGCCGTGCAGGGCGAGGTCGGGGTCGGCGGTGGCGCCCAGGGCTTCCAGGAGGACGGGATCGTTGCGGACGGGGGTGAGTTCCGGGCCGTCGAGGAGCCCTTCCGCGGCGGAGGGGTCGGTGAAGCCGTGCCGGAGCAGGCGGGTGAAGGTACTGCTTCTGCGCCCCGGCGTCATCTCCGTGGCCTCCCCTTGCGTGCGGCTGCGACAGATCGTCCTGGCCAGAGCCTAACCGGAGGGGGCGCGGGGGGCTCCGGGCGCGTGACCCTCGCGGGACAGCGGCGGGGTTACTGCGGGTGCGCGTCCCTGCCCGGGGGGGGGCGTGGTCCCCTGCGGGTACCCGCCCCTCACCGGGACGGGAGCACGGCTGCGTGCGGGTCCCCCCGCAGGGCCGGGGGGACTACGAGTGCCGCCCCTCACCAGGACGGGAGCATGACTGCCTGCGGGTCCCGCATGGCGCCCGGGGCGTGGTCACTGCGGGTGCGCGTCCCTCACCGGGGGGGTGGTCGTCGCTGCAAGTGCGCGTCCCTCACGGGCCGGGGGCGTAGTCACTGCGGGTGCGCGTCCCTCACCGAGAGTGGTTGTCGCTGCGCGTGTGTGTCCTCGCGGGGCGGGGGCATGGGCACTGTGCGTGCGTGTCCCCTGCGGGGGGGCATGGTCGTTGCGCGTGCGCGCGCGGACACCGCCCGCCACGCGTCCCCTCCCCGCCGTGCGCGGGTGCAGGTGCGGCCAGTAGTTCATCCGCTCTTCACTCTCCCGGTTGGACGCCGTACCGCGCGGGAATGTTGACGTGTGCATGCTCTGTCCGCACCGCCAGCCCCGTCCCGCCCCCCACACCGGAGGTTGATGTGTCCGGCAGTTCCGTGTACCGCCGTGCCCGTACCGTCGTGGCGTCCACAGCGGCCCTCGCCGCGGCCGCGTTCGGGCTGTGGACCGGGATCGGCGCAGAGTCCGCGCACGCCGCGGGCGCCGTGCCGAGCCCGGACCACGTGGTCGTCGTGGTCTTCGAGAACCACGCGTACAGCCAGGTCATCGGCTCCTCGCGCGCCCCGTACATCAACTCCCTGACGTCGGGAGGCGCCAGCCTGACGCAGTCGTACGCCGAGACCCACCCGAGCCAGCCGAACTACTACGCCATGCTCTCCGGCGACACCCAGGGCATCACGGACGACAGCTGTGTCACCCCGGGGTTCTCGTCGGCCCCGAACCTCGCGTCCGAGGTGCTCGACGCCGGCCGCACCTGGGCCAGCTACAACGAGGATCTGCCCGGCCAGGGCGACACCACGTGCAGCAGCGGCGACTACGCCCAGAAGCACAACCCGTGGTTCGGGTTCAGCAACGTGCCGACGGACAGCGCCTTGACGTTCGACCAGTTCCCGACGGACTACTCGACGCTGCCCCAGATGTCGTACGTGATCCCCAACCTGTGCAGCGACATGCACGACTGCTCGGTGTCCACCGGTGACACCTGGCTGAAGGACAACCTGGGCGCGTACGCGACCTGGGCCAAGACCCACAACAGCCTGCTCGTCGTCACGTTCGACGAGGACAACCGGCTGAGCGGGAACCGGATTCCGACCGTGCTGTACGGGCAGCCGGTGACGGCCGGGTCCTCCAGCTCCACGACCTACAACCACTACGACCTGCTGCGCACCCTGGAGGACCTGGAGGGGCTGAGCACGCACGCGGGCAACGCGGCCTCCGCCAAGGACATCACCGGCATCTGGGCGTCCTGACGTGTACGTAGCGGACAGCCGCGCGAGTACGCCGGCGTCCGCGGACGGTGCCGTCCGGCCCCCGGCCGGGCGGCGCCGTGCCGCGCTCGCCCCGACCGTGCTCGCGCTCGGAACGGTCAGCCTGGTGACGGACGTCTCGTCCGAGATGGTCACCGCGGTTCTGCCGTTGTACCTGGTCAGCGGGCTCGGCCTGTCGCCGTTGGGGTTCGGGCTGCTGGACGGCGTGTACAACGGGTTCTCGGCGGTCGTACGGCTCGTGGGCGGGCATCTCGCGGACCGGGGTGGCGGGCGGCACAAGTGGGTCGCCGGGTTCGGGTACGCCGTGTCGGCCGTGTGCAAGCCGTTGCTGCTGGTCGCTCACTCGTTGACGCCGATCGGGCTGGTTCTCGCCGCCGACCGCACGGGGAAGGGGCTGCGGACCGCTCCCCGGGACGCCCTCATCTCGCTGTCGAGTTCGGCCGAGTCCCGGGGGCGGGCCTTCGGGGTGCACCGCGCCATGGACACCGCCGGCGCTCTGCTCGGGCCCCTGGTGGCCTTCCTGATCCTGCGGGCGACCGTGGACGGATACGACGCGGTGTTCACCGTCAGCTTCTGTGTCGCGGTGCTCGGTGTCCTGGTCCTGGTGCTGTTCGTGCCGGGCGGACGCGGTGGGGTGGTCGCGGACGAGCGGCCCTCTCTGCGGGGCGCGGTGGGCCTGTTGCGGCGGCGCGGGCTGCGGCGGATCGCGGTGTGCGCGCTGCTGCTGGGGCTGGCCACGGTCAGTGACTCGTTCGTGTATCTGCTGCTGCAGCGGCGTCTCGGGGTACCGGACCGGTGGTTCCCGCTGCTGCCCCTCGGTACGGCCGCCTCCTTCCTGCTGCTCGCGGTGCCGCTCGGGCGGCTCGCGGACCGGGTGGGCCGGTGGGCGGTCTTCGTGGGCGGGCACGCCGGCCTGCTGATCGCCTATGCGTTGCTGCTCACGGCGTGGCACGGCCCGGCCCTGCCGTACGTCGTCCTCGCCCTGCACGGCGCCTTCTACGCGGCCACCGACGGGGTGCTGATGGCGGCGGCCTCGGACGGGGTGCCGGACGCGCTGCGGTCGTCCGGGCTGGCCCTGGTGCAGACCGGGCAGGCGCTGGCCCGGTTCGCCTGCTCACTGCTGTTCGGCGCGGCCTGGACGGTGTGGGGCGACCGGGCGGCGCTGGCGGGCGCGGCGGTGGCGCTGGTCGTCTGTGTGGTCTTCTCCGTCGTCGTTCGCCCGAAGGGGGCGGTGCCCGCATGACCGTACGCAACCGCGTCCTGATCCTGGCCGCCGCCGTCGCCGTGCTCGCGGCGGTGGGGCTGGCGTCCGTGCTGCACGCCTCGGCCCGTGCCGACCGCCGCAACCAGGCGCAGGCGGGCGGGCCGCGGGTCACGGCGGGGGCGGTGACGCTGACCGGGCACGGGCGGATGGTGTTCCGGAACATGGCCTGGGGGCCGCACCGCGACGAGCTCGTGAGCGTGCCGGCCGGCGATCCGTCGGGGGCACGGACGGCGTCCGGGGTCAAGTGCCTGCGTTTCCATGCCGCTTCGGGCACGGGTGTCTGCCTGCAGGCGGTGCACGGGCCGGTCTCGGACACGTATCGCGCGCTGATCCTGGACGCGCGGCTGCGGACCGTGCACCGGTACGACGTCCCTGGCATTCCGTCCCGGGCCCGGGTCTCGCCGACGGGTCACTTCGCCGCCTGGACGGCGTTCGTGGGCGGTGACTCGTACGCCGGCACGAACTTCTCCACGCGCGCGGCGATCGTGGACACGAGGAGTGGCGAGCTGATCCCGTCGCTGGAGGACTTCCGGATCGTCAAGGACGGGCATCCGTACCGGGCGGCGGACGTCAACTTCTGGGGGGTGACGTTCGCGGCGGACGACCGCACGTTCTACGCGACGCTGGCGACCCGGGGCCGCACGTATCTGCTCCGGGGCGACCTGCGCGCGCGTACGGTCACCACCCTGCACGCGAACGTCGAGTGCCCGTCCCTCTCGCCCGACGGCACCCGGATCGCCTACAAGAAGCGGGTCAAGGGCGCGCCGAAGGACGCCCCTTGGCGGCTGTACGTCCTGGACCTGCGGACCCTGCGGGAGACCCCGCTGGCCGAGCGGAGGAGTGTGGACGACCAGGTGGTGTGGCGGGACGCCCGCACGGTCGTGTACGCGCTGCCCGGAGACTACGGCGCCGACCTGTACGCGGTCCCGGCGGACGGGTCGGGGGCGGCGCGGCGGATCACCACGGCCGGGGTGTCACCGGCATACGTCGGATAACCGCACCGTCGTCAGCCGCGTGACCTGGGTCGATTCGGTCTCGTTGACCAGGTCGTGAAGAAGATCACCGCTCTCGCCGCGCTCACCGCCGCCGGTCTCGCACTCGCCGCCCCCGCCCACGCCGACGGCACCCACGGCCGCATCAACATCGCCGGCCGGCCCCTGTCCCCGGACAAACTCTGCGAAACGGCCCTCGGGATCGTCCCGCTCACCGCGCCCTGGACGGGCAGCTCGGTGTACGACGCCTGCAACAACCGCCCCCACGTCCATCCCGCTCAGTCCCCGCAGCCCCGCCCGGACTCCGACTCGAACTCGTTCCCGGACTGGCGGTGAGGCACCGGCGAACGTGCAGGCAGCGGCCCGCCCGGCAGCACATCGCAGCCGGGCGAGCCGCACGGTCGTGACCCACGCCGGACCGGCGCCTACAGCACCGGCAGGTTCTTCCGCAGCTCGAAGGCCGTGACCTCGCTGCGGTACTCCTCCCACTCCGACTTCTTGTTGCGCAGGAAGAAGTCGAAGACGTGTTCGCCGAGGGTCTCGGCGACCAGGTCGCTGCTCTCCATGAGGGTCAGGGCCTCGCCGAGGTTCTGCGGGAGCGGCTCGATGCCCATGGCCCGCCGCTCGGCGTTGGAGAGCGCCCAGACGTCGTCCTCGGCGCCCGGCGGGAGCTCGTAGCCCTCCTCGATGCCCTTCAGGCCCGCGGCCAGGAGGACGGCGTAGGCCAGGTAGGGGTTGGCGCCCGAGTCCAGGGAGCGGACCTCGACGCGGGCCGAGCCGGTCTTGCCGGGCTTGTACATCGGGACGCGGACCAGGGCGCTGCGGTTGTTGTGGCCCCAGCAGATGTAGGAGGGGGCCTCGCCGCCGGCGCCGGCCGTGCGCTCGGAACCGCCCCAGATGCGCTTGTAGGAGTTCACCCACTGGTTGGTGACCGCGGAGATCTCCGCCGCGTGCCGCAGCAGGCCCGCGATGAAGGAGCGGCCCACCTTGGAGAGCTGGAATTCGGCGCCGGACTCGTAGAACGCGTTGCGGTCGCCCTCGAAGAGGGACAGGTGGGTGTGCATGCCGGAGCCCGGGTGCTCCGAGAAGGGCTTCGGCATGAAGGTCGCCTGCACCCCCTGCTCCAGCGCCACCTGCTTCATGACCAGGCGGAACGTCATGATGTTGTCGGCCGTGGAGAGCGCGTCGGCGTAGCGCAGGTCGATCTCCTGCTGGCCCGGCGCGCCCTCGTGGTGGGAGAACTCCACCGAGATGCCCATCGACTCCAGCATGGTGATCGCCTGGCGGCGGAAGTCCATGCCGACGTTGGTGGGCGTGTGGTCGAAGTAGCCCGAGTTGTCGGCCGGCGTGGGCCGGGAGCCGTCCAGCGGGCGGTCCTTCAGCAGGAAGAACTCGATCTCGGGGTGGGTGTAGAAGGTGAAGCCCAGGTCGGAGGTGCGGGCCAGGGCGCGCTTGAGCACGTAGCGGGGGTCCGCGAAGGACGGGGAGCCGTCCGGCATGAGGATGTCGCAGAACATGCGGGCGGTGCCGGGGGTCTCCGCGCGCCACGGCAGGACCTGGAAGGTGGAGGGGTCCGGCTTGGCGATCATGTCGGACTCGTAGACCCGGGCGAAGCCCTCGATGGCCGAGCCGTCGAAGCCGATGCCCTCGTCGAAGGCCTGCTCCAGCTCGGCGGGGGCCACGGCGACGGACTTGAGGAAGCCCAGCACGTCCGTGAACCACAGGCGTACGAACCGGATGTCGCGCTCCTCCAACGTCCGGAGCACGAACTCCTGCTGCTTGTCCATCTTCCGCTACCCCATCCTTGCTGGTCAGGCCGCCTGTCCCCCGTCCCGCGGGAGGCGGTCGGGCACCTGAGCATCCCACCACAACACCATTTCATGCGCGTTGCGGACCTTGATCGCGGATGCGTCCTCGGCCTGAACGCCTCTCGTACGGCAGGTGTACTGCCGTGTCGCCCATCTTGCCTGTTCGGACCGACATCCGTAATGGCCGATCCGCTTCGGACGTGAGGGAAACCACGCCTCTCCCGCCGTCGGCGCGGCCATCGGTGAGATCACCGAGCGTTTCCACGCCCGCCTCTTCGCCGCCCACCCCGAGCTGCTGCGGGACCTGTACAACGGCGGCAACCAGGCCTCCGGGGCCCAGAAGCAGGCCCTCGCCGGTTCCATCGCCGCCTTCGCCACGCACCTGGTGAACCCCGGACCAGCGGCCGGACGCCATGCTCGGCCGCATCGCGCACAAGCACGCCTCCCTGGGCGTGGACTGGCTGATGGCGAACGCGCTGATCGTCATCGAGAAGCGGCTGCGGCAGCACGGAGCGCCACCGGCTCACCACCTCCACGCGCGCGTGCGCGTCGGTGACGTCCTCGACCTGTCCGAGCCGTACGGCGACCTCGTCCTGGACACCGACGGCGCCGAGACCCCCTGCTGCTCGCCTCCGCCGGCATCGGTGTGACCCCGATGGTCGCGATGCCGGCCGACCTCGCGGCGGGCGGCCACGGCGGCCCGGTCACCGTCGTGCACGGCGACCGCTCCCCCGCCGACCACGCCCTGCGCACCGACCACGAGACGTACGCGGGCAAGCTCGCGGACGCGTCCGTGCACTTCTTCTACGAGCGGGACGCCGAGCCCGGCACCCGCAGCGGTCTGGTCGACCTCGCCGGCATCGCCGTACCCACCGGCACGCGCGCGTACCTGTGCGGCCCGCTGCCGTTCATGCGCGCGGTGCGCGGCCGGCTGATCGAGAAGGGTGTGGCCCCGGCCGACATCCACTACGAGGTGTTCGGCCCGGACCTGTGGCCGGCGCAGCAGGCCGCCTGACGGGCTCAGCCCCGGTCGTGTCCGGCGGCCGCCTCGGTCACCTTGTCCAGGAGCGGCTGCAGCCTGGCGACCAGGCCCTGGTAGTCGGCGCTGCGGCCGTCCGACCACTGGGCCAGGCCGACCACCAGCAGCCTGCCGTAACCGGCGAAGGACTGCACCAGCCCGCTGTCCGCCGGCAGGGACTTCAGCCCGGAGCCGGCGGGCGGCGTCAGCACCCCCACCTCGTAGTCGGTGGGGTGCGAGCCCAGCTCGGCGACCAGGTGGGGGACGTCGGCCGGGTCCTTCATGCCGAACGCGACGATCGTGTACTGGTTGCCCGACGCGTCCTTGTACAGGGCCCCGATCACGCCCCGGCAGCCCCTGCTCGCCCCGATCAGCGCGGTCAGGTCCGGGCCGACCATGCCCGAGCCCGTACAGTTCGGACCGCCCGACTGCTTGACCCTGGTGTAGCCGTCGACGTGTGCCGGGAACGCCTGGTCCGCGGTGACCATCGACATCGGCGCCGTGGACTTCGGGAGCCCGGCCGACGGCGTGGGCCCGCCCGAGGCGGCGGCCGGGGCATACCCCGGCCCCTCGGCCGCCGTTTCCCGGTGCTCGCCGTGCCCCGAGCCCAGCCAGAACCCCGCCCCGGCCACCACGGCCACGACACCGACGACGGCCGTCACGGCCGTGAGCCTCCGGCGCCGCGGGCGCCGCTCGGCGGCCACGGGCTCAGCCGCGCCCGGCGCGTGGACCCCTCTGCTCTTCTCGAAGTCTCTGACGAACTGGTTCCACCGTTCGTTGTCCGTCCCCTGATTCCCCTCCGTCACGCGCGCACCATAGCGTCCCCCGGTGAAGGCACGGCGGCACGGGCCGTCAACCGCCCTGCGGTCCCCGGGAGATGCCCAGCAGCAGCGGGCCCGTCGGGTCGGTGACGATCTCGGCGACCGTGATCGGGTCCAGCGCGGCGTAGAAGGCCTCCTGGGCCACGCGCAGGGCGCCGCGCAGGCGGCAGCCGGTGTTCAGCGGGCAGGGGGCCGTACCCGCCGTGCCCTCGCAGTCGACCACGTCGCCGTCGCCCTCGAAGGTGCGCACCACCGCGCCGACCGAGGCCGTACGGCCCTCGGCGGTCAGGGTGAGGCCGCCGCCCCGGCCGCGACGGGCGTCGACGAGGCCCAGGTGCTGCAGCTCGGCGACGACCTTCGCGGCGTGCGTGTAGGGCACGTCCATGTCCGCCGCGACCTGTCGGGTGGTGGGCATGGCGTCGGCGGTCACGGCCAGTCGCATCAGGACGCGCAGGGCCAGGTCGGTGGAGCGCAGGAGCCGCATACCACGAGCCTGGATAATGCGCATCCACGGTTCACATTATCCCTGGGTCCCCGTTCTTTGCCTCTCCTGCCTACGGAAGGCGACTCCTTCCCCATTACGATCAGCGGGCCCCACCCTTCCCGTTGCCGGCCCTTTCCCCCAGAAGGACACTCATGGGCTCCGCCAAGAACAGCAGCGCGGCGCGCAAGGCGCGCATAGAGGAGATGCGCCGTGCCGAGCGTGCGCGCGAGCGCCGCACCCGCGTGCTCACCGTCGCCGCGAGCGTGGTGGTCGTCGCCGGCCTCGTGGTCGGCGGTGTGGTCCTCGTGAACTCCGGGTCCGACAACAACAGGAAGAACAGCGCGAGCGACTCCAAGAGCTCCACGAACTCGGGGGACTCCGGGCACTGGACCACCGGCAAGGACGGCGTGCGGACCTGGTCCGGCAAACTGGCGCGGACGCACGTGCAGACCAAGGTGTCGTACCCGATGCACCCCCCGGTCGGCGGCAACCACAACCCGATCTGGGCGACGTGCGACGGCACCGTCTACACCAAGCCGCTGCAGGACGAGAACGCCGTGCACTCGATGGAGCACGGCGCGGTCTGGGTGACGTACACCGGCGAGGCGAAGAAGGCCGACATAGCCGCGCTGGCGGCGAAGGTGAAGCAGACCCCGTTCTCGCTGATGAGCCCGTACGAGAACCAGGCGGCGCCGCTGATCCTGTCGGCCTGGGGCCACCAGGTGGCCGTCAAGAGCGCGGACGACCCCGAGGTGAACAGGTTCTTCGCCGCCTACGTCCAGGGCCCGCAGACCCCGGAGCCAGGGGCCCCCTGCACCAACGGGGCGATGTAGTGAGGCGCCGGCACGTCGGCTGGCTCGCCGGGGCCGCGGCGGCGGCGCTCGTCGCGGCGGGCGCGGCCACGTACGCGGTCGCCGAGGACACGGGCGGCGGGCCGGCCCTGCGGACGCCGGCCGCCGAATCGGCGGACGCCGGGTTCGCGCGGGACATGGCCGTGCACCACCAGCAGGCCGTCGAGATGTCGTACATCGTCCGGGACCGCACGCAGAACGCGGAAGTGCGGCGGCTCGCCTACGACATCGCGCAGACGCAGGCCAACCAGCGCGGCATGCTGCTCGGCTGGCTGGATCTGTGGGGACTGCCGAAGGTGTCGGCGAAGCCACCCATGTCCTGGATGGGCATGGGCGACATGCCCGAGCGCGGCGACGGCTCGCTGATGCCGGGCATGGCGACGGACACGGAGCTGAAGAAGCTGCAGACGCTCGGCGGCAAGCAGGCCGAGGTCCTCTACCTGCAGCTGATGACGGACCATCACAAGGGCGGTATCCACATGGCCGAGGGCTGTGTCGCCAGATGCACCGTCGGCGTGGAGAAGCGGCTCGCGCAGGGCATGGTCGACGCGCAGCAGTCCGAACTCCAGGTGATGGCCCAGATGCTCAAGGAGCGGGGTTCCGCGCCGCGTTCGTGAACACCCGCCCCTGCAGGCCGTTCGTGAACGGCGGGCAAGCCCTTTCACAACACCACCGCAAGAACAAAAGCCCCAAATCCCCCCATCTGACGGTTCCTTGGGTCTCTCTTGACCTTTCCGTTCCCCTGGCATGAACAGTTCATCGAAAGAGTGACCCCCATCGTGTGATCCATACGGCTGGCCAAACCGCCGCGGGCCGGCACGCGGACGCATGACGTACCGACCACGACATGCATGCGAACCGCATCGCAGGGGGTTCTATGAGATCCAACCGCGCCAAGCTGCGCGCCGTGAGCATGGCAGCGACACTGCCCATGGTCGCCGGCGCTCTGGCGCTGGGCATACCCGCGGCACACGCCGCGGACAGCCCCGCTCGTTCCGCCATCAAGGGCACCAAGCCGCTGTGGGCCACGCCCAGGGCGGACAAGGGCGCGACCGCGAACAGCGCCGCGGTGAACGCCCGGGTCTACCTGGCCGGCAAGGACGCGGCGGGCCTCGCCGCCTACGCCAAGGCCGTGTCCGACCCCAGCTCGCCGCTCTACGGCAAGTACCTGAACGCCAAGAAGGCACAGGCACAGTTCGGGGCGACGAAGGCCCAGGTGGCCGCCGTCAAGTCCTGGCTGACGTCGGCCGGCCTGAAGGTCACCGAGGTCACCCAGCACTACGTCGCCGTCTCCGGTGACGTGGCCGCCGCCGAGAAGGCCTTCGGCACCCAGCTGCACAACTACGCCAAGGGCTCGGCGACCTACCGCGCCCCGGCGCAGACGGCCACCGTGCCGGAGGGCCTGAAGGGCGCCGTCCTGACCGTCACCGGCCTGGACAACGCCCCGCACAAGGCCAACCACGACGACCAGCTGCCGCAGCCGGACGCCGTGTTCAAGAACTCCGGGCCGTTCTCGTCGTACTACGGCTCGAACATCGCGACCACGCTCCCGGACGCGTACGGCGGCAAGATCCCGTACGCGATCAAGGGCTACACCGGCAAGCAGCTGCGCGCCGCCTACGGCGCGGGCGACTACACCGGCAAGGGAGTCCGCGTCGCGATCACGGACGCGTACGCCTCCCCGACCATCGCCTACGACGCGGGCACGTACGCGGTCAAGCACGGTGACGCGGCCTGGAAGACCAGCCAGCTGCACCAGACGCTGCCGAAGAACTTCACCAGGATCAAGGAGTGCAAGGCCGCGGGCTGGTACGGCGAGGAGACCCTCGACGTCGAGGCCGTGCACGCGGTGGCTCCCGACGCCGACGTCACCTACGTCGGCGCGGCCTCCTGCTACGACGACGACCTGCTGGACTCGCTCAGCAAGGTCGTCGACAACCACCTGGCCGACATCGTCTCCAACTCCTGGGGCGACGTCGAGGCCAACCAGACCCCGGACCTCGCGGCCGCCTACGACCAGGTCTTCCAGCTGGGTGCGGTGCAGGGCATCGGCTTCTACTTCTCCTCCGGTGACAACGGCGACGAGGTCGCCAACACCGGCACGAAGCAGGTCGACACCCCCGCCAACTCCGCCTGGGTGACCGCCGTCGGCGGTACGTCCCTGGCCGTCGGCAAGGGCAACACCTACGAGTGGGAGACCGGCTGGGGCACCGAGAAGGCGGCCCTGTCGGCCGACGGCAAGAGCTGGACCAACTTCCCCGGCGCCTTCACCTCGGGCGCGGGCGGCGGCACCAGCAAGACGGTCGCCGAGCCGTACTACCAGAAGGGCGTCGTCCCGGACTCGCTCGCCAAGGCCAACAGCGCCGACGGCAACCGCGTCGTCCCGGACATCGCGGCCATCGCCGACCCGAACACCGGCTTCCTGGTCGGCCAGACCCAGACGTTCCCGGACGGCTCGCTGCAGTACAGCGAGTACCGCATCGGCGGCACCTCGCTCGCCGCTCCGGTCATCGCGGCGGTCCAGGCCCTGGCCCAGGAGGCGCGCGGCGGCAACGCGATCGGCTTCGCCAACCCGGCGATCTACGCCAAGTACGGCAAGGGCGTCTTCCACGATGTCACGGACAACCCGACCGGCTCCGGCCTGGCCGAGGTCCGGGTGGACTTCGCCAACGGCTTCGACGCCTCCGGCGGCCTGCTGACCTCGGTCCGCAGCCTCGGCAAGGACAGCTCCCTGTCGGCGGTCAAGGGCTACGACGACGTGACCGGCGTCGGCTCCCCGGCGAACGGGTACGTCCAGTCGTACGCGAAGAAGCACTGACGCTCCGCTGAGGGGCCGGGGGCCCGGGGTCGCGAAGACCCCGGGCCCCCTTCGCTCTTCCTCGCTCTTCCTCGCTCTCCCCGCTCCCTCAGTTCCCGAGGTTCACCAGGCCGCCGTCGGCCCGCTCCACCACGTTCGGGACCGACCGCGGGACGACGGCGTCCGGGAGCCCGGCCGGGGTGCAGCCGATGGCGATCATCACAAACCCCCGGGGAACGCTGCTCCGAGCCGATGCGAAGAACGGCTCGACCAGGTAGTGAATGGTGCCGGACGGCTGCCGTGCGCGTTCCCGGGCCGCCGCGTCCTCGAACGCCGCCATGCCGAAGGTGCCGTTGTCCGTCGTGAGCCGTCCGCACGGGCTGAGGTTGGCCGCCAGAGTGCTGGAGCCTCCGAAGCGTGCCGCGACGATGTGGCACCGGGTCAGAGCGTCCCCGGGGTCGCGGCCGAGGCCGCGCACCTCGGCCCGGGCCTCCGCGTAGCCGTACGGGTCGGTCCTCGCCTGCGTGCCGCTGTCGTCGGGCGGGTTCTTCAGACAGGCCTGACCGGTCTCGCTGCGGCCGTTGGCGCCGAGGGTGTTGAGGATCCAGCCGGCGCCACTGCCGACCGCGTGCTCCGGGCGGGAACCGGTGCAGTCCCACGCCCCTTCGCCGTCCCGGGCCGGCGCCGCCCGTGCGAGCACGTCGGCCGGGACAGGTGCCTCCCGGGTCAGCTGCTCCTCCTGCTGCTGCGCCTGCCGCAGGGCCGCCACGTCGGCCTGTGCCAGGACCCGGACGGAGACGGCTGAACGGACGTCGTGGGAGACCGGCGTCCCGTCCTGGGCCCAGGACGCCGATTCCGCCTCCTGTTCGGCGAAGACCGGGCCCGCGTCCGCGTCACTGCACATGAACTCCCCGGAGCCGTCCAGCGGCAGTTCCTCGGTGGCGGTGCAGGTGCCGGCCGGCCGGCCCCCGATCGTCACCGTCGCCGTGAACTCGGCCGTCACCCGTCCGCCGCGGATGCGCCGTGCGGCTTCGTCGTCGGCGACGAGGCCGGTGATCCGCGTGCTCACGTCGCATCCGGCCGCCGAGCAGTTCGTCCGCGGCTCCCCCTCGACACGCGCCGTGATGCGGGTGTCCACCGCACCGGACAGCTGCGCGGTGTCGTCGCGGATCTCACCCAGCAGTGCCGCGCTCCCCGCTCGGGACAGTGCGGACACCGTGAAGGCGGCGGGCGCGCTCGCGTCGGCTCCCGTACGCTGCCGCGCGCTCCCCGGCGGGGCGCTCGGCACGAACTCCAGGACCCGGTACGGGCGGGCCGTCGACACGTACAGGTCGCCTTGCGGGGTGCGGGCCCGGAGCGCGGGCACACCTCCCACGCGCACGGGCGCGGCGTCGCGGTCCGGCAGGGTCGTACGTCCGCTGTCCAGCGCCTGGAGCAGCAGGTTCGCGAGGGTCGCCGGGCTCATCCCGGCCCGGGGCACGGCATCGCTCTCGGCACCGGTGTGCAGGACCCCGGTCACCCACCTGCCCGCGAGATCCTTCCGGTCGTCCGCTCCGCCGGGACCGGGGGGCAGCGGGTCGGGCATCCTGACGTACGTGGTGCCGCCCACGGTCAGCGTCGTGACACGGGTACCGGCGTACGGCGCCTCGCCCAGCGCCTCACCGGTGGCGGTGACCCGCGACGCCGTCCAGCCGGAGCCGCCCGTGGTCGAGCGGTACCGGACGCCGGGCTGCAGCGCGAGGTCCACCAGGGCGGTGGCGAACGGCGCCCGCGGATCGGCGTGCGGGGTTGTGGAGTCGTGCCGGGTCAGCAGCGCGGCGGCGAGGGCGGCGACCACGCCGAACGCGACGAGCGCGGTCCAGCGGCGGGTGCGGTGCGGGAACGCGGCGGCGGGGCCGTCCCGGTGCGCCGGACGGTGCGGTGCTCCGTGGTCCGGTCCGTGGTCCGCTGTGGGGCCCGGTGCGGGGCCCGGTGGCGGCGGCGGTGCGGGCCGCGGTGCCGCCGGACCGCCCCATGTCGATCCCCTCGTACCGGCGGAGGGCGAGCCGCCCGTGGCCGCAGGAGGCTTCCCCAGGGGCGGTGGCACGGCGCGGGGCGTCTGCCGCCAGGTCGGCAGCTTCGGCTCACCGGATTCGCTACTTCCGTAGTGATTCCGCACCGAAGCTCCACCCCGTATCGCTAGCCTCTATGCCTGTCGCTGGAACATACTTCAACACCTGGGCCATTCCTAGGAGTTCACCCAGTCCTGCACACATCCGACACGGCGCACCGGACCGGACATACCACGGGGAGACGGATTCGATGGCGGAGACCAGGGGCGTACTGCTGCCTGCCTATGTACTGGCGGACGAATCGCAGTCGATGGGGCCGTACCGGCAGGACCTGTCGAACGGTCTCGTGTCGTTGTGCGAGGGCTTACGGGCCGAGCCGATGGTCGCGGCCAAGCTGCGGCTGGCCGTGCTGGGGTTCTCCGACGACGTGCAGGTGCGGCTCGCGGTCGCCGACATGCGCACCGAGACCAGGCTGCCCCAGGTCAGCATCCGGGGCCTGACCAACTACGAGGCGGTGTTCGAGGATCTGCTGGACCGGATCCCGTCCGACGTCCAGTGGCTGCGCGGTGAGGGCTACAAGGTGCACCGTCCGGTGGTGTTCTTCCTCAGCGACGGGCAGCCCACCGACGGCGGGGCCTGGCGCCGGCCGCACGCCCGGCTGACCGACAGGGCCGCGACACCCGCCGCGCCGAACATCGTGGCCTGCGGTATCGGGGATGCCCAGGCGCACACGATGGTCGAGGTCGCGACCCGCGAGGAGTTCGCCTTCGTCGCCAAGCCGGGCACCGACATCGGCCGGGCCGTCGCCGAGTTCTTCCACGCGCTCACCGCGAGCCTGGTCGCCTCCGGGCAGGCACTGAACTCGGGCAGCCCGCACCTGGTGGTGAACCGGCCGGACCAGTTCACCATGGCGATCGACGAGGTCGGCGAGTGACGTTCCCGGGCGGCGACGGTCCCGCCGCGGCACCGGTCCCTCCCGCCGCCCCGGGGCCTGTGCCCTGGGAACGGGTCGCGGTGGGAACGCCGGGCCCCGAGTTCGAGGCGCGGCCGCCGGGCCCGTACGACTTCGACTTCCCCGACACCGAGTGCGACGGCTGGTCGACGGCCCTGTTGTCGCTGCGTTTTGCCTCGGTGCGCGGGGCCGGGCACCGGTACTACCGCCGGCCGCGCCAGGACGCCGCTCGTGCCGCGGCACACGAACCCACGGGGAGTGTCGTCTTCGCCGTGGCCGACGGTGTCTCCAGCGCGACGAACTCCGAGTTCGGCGCTGTCGAGGCATGCCGGGCCGCCATCGAGATGCTGCTGCACCAGCTGTCGCAGGACCCGGGGAGGCTGGACTTCCAGGCCGTCGCCGGGCATGCGGCGGAGCGGCTGTGGCAGCTCGCCGAGTGGCGGCTGAGCGGGAGGGAACCCGAGCGGGGCGACGTGGCGGGCCTGTACGCGACCACGCTCGTCGCCGGCGTGGTACGCCCCCACCCGGCGGGTCCCGTGGCCGAGATCTGCCGTGTCGGGGACTCGGGAGGCTGGGTCCTGGACTCGGCCGGCGGGCGGTACCGGCCGCTGTTCGGTCCGAAGACCGGACCGGACGCCCTGGTGGTGTCGAACGAGGTGACGCCGCTTCCGCACGTCCCCGATCCGGTGGAACACACGAGCACCCGGCTGACCGGCCGCCAGGTACTGCTGATCTGCACGGACGGCTTCGAGGATCCACTCGGCGACGGCGACGGCCAGGTCGGCGCCCTGTTCGCCCGCCATCTCGCCGCCCCGCCGTCCGCGCTGTGGCTGGCACACCTGCTGGACTTCTCCCGGGAGACCTTCGACGACGACCGCACGCTGCTGGCCGTCTGGCCCCGCGCCACGGCGGAACCACGATGACCGCGGAGCGCGGCCCGGTGGTCGAACACCGGACACTCGCCCTGGGCCGCAGGCTGGGCCAAGGCGGCCAGGGCACGGTGTACCAGGTGAACAACAAGAAGATCAACGAGGCCGACGGCGGCGGCTGGGAGGTGGCCTACAAGGAGTACGACGCGGGCGTGCTGCCCGACCTCGACGCGGCCGCGCTGGCCGCGCAGGTGAGCCTGCTCGGCGAGTTGGGCGCCGCGGAGGGCCGGTGGCTGTGCGACCGGACGGCCTGGCCCGCGGCCGTGGTCGAACGCGAAGGCCAGGCCTGCGGATTCCTCATGCGCGCCGTGCCCGACCGCTTCCGCTTCGCCTTCCGGAGCCTGTCCGGCACATCCGCGGAAAGGCGCCTGGCGAACCTGGAGTTCCTGCTCAACTCCGACGCCTACGTCGCGAGCATCGGCCTGCGCATCAGCGAGCGCGACCGGCTCGAGATCCTGGCCGACCTGGCGGCCACCCTCGGCCGGCTGCACCGCATCGGCATCGCGGTCGGTGACCTCTCCCCCAAGAACCTGCTGTTCACGACGGATCCGCGACCCGCGTGCTTCCTCATCGACTGCGACGCGATGCGCCTGCGGGGCGCCACCGTGCTGCCCCAGGCGGAGACACCCGACTGGCAGATCCCCGCGGGCGAGGAGAAGGCCACGCCTGCCGGCGACGTCTACAAGTTCGCGCTGCTCGCCGTCCGGCTCTTCGCCCGTGACCAGAGCGCCACCGACCCCGCCGCCCTCACCGCGCTCAGCCCGGAACTCGGTGGCCTGGCCCGCGGCAGCCTCGACCCCGATCCGGCGCGCAGGCCGACACCGGCCGCGTGGGCCGAACAGCTCGGCGCGGCCGCGTCCACCGCGTCGACCGCCCCCGCCAAGGCACCCACCAAGGCCCCCGGCGCCGGGTCCAGGTCCCGCGCCGGCTCCGGCTCCGGCTCCGGCTCCGGCTCCGGGGGAAGCCGGCCCGGTGCCGGCAGGCCGGCGGCGATGGCCGTCGCTGCCGTTGCCGCCCTCGTCGTGATCATCGTCGCGTTCGTGGCCACGCACTCGGGTGGCGGTGCCGGCTCGGCGTCGGACGGTTCGGTGCAGTCCAGCATCTCCTCGAGCTACGACTTCTCCAGCACCGACGACAGTGGCGGAAGCGGCAGTAGCAGTGGTGGGACGAGCAGCGGCAGTGACACAAGCAGCAGCGACAGTGGTGGAGCGACGACGCCCACCGATCCCGGCACCACCCCGCCAAGCGCCGAGGACCAGGCGTTCAGCGCCGTGTCCACCGGCGACTGCCTGAGCAACTCCTACGACTTCGACGGCATGGAGTGGAGCCCCTCCACGCCGACGACGAGCAGTTGCTCCGACGCCGGTGCCTACTACCGCGTCACGTCGCTGCAGGGCGGCTGTTCCTCCGGCGCCATGACCTGGTACCACAGCAACAGCGACGGCACCGACACCGATTTCTGCCTGAACCGCAACTTCGTCGTCGGGCAGTGCATGTTCGCCCACGCCAACGGCAACAAGCTCTCGATCTACTTCAACGCCGCCACTCCGTGTGGCGCCGGGATCCCCGACAAGTACCAGTACACCGTCGAGCTCACGCAGGTGTACCCCGGCGGTGCTCCCGCCGATGCCTGCGGGAGCCAATGGCAGTGGACGTACGACGACGGCACGGTCACCTGCGGCAAGGCCATCTGGAAACGTCACGGCCTGCCCGACATGTAGCGGCCGTCATCGTTGGACGATGTCCGCGCTGACGATCGCGCCGTCCGAGACGGTGTAGGTGCCCTGGTACTCCTTCACCGAGCCGTCGCTCTGGGTCGCGCGGATGTCGGCGTCGACCTGACCCGAGTCCGTGGTGTTCACCGCGTTGACCTCGATGCTCCGGGTCGTGTCGAAACCCGCGACCCAGTCCGAGTACGACATGCCGGCGATGTTCCTGCCCCCGAGGTCCCACGCCGCGCCGAAGTTCCCGGCGTTGATGTCCCGGTAGTACTCCTCCACGACCGCGCCGGCGTCGGCGGCGGACGGCGTGGGGTCCGGCTCGGTCGGGGTGCCGTCGTCCGGGGACGGGGTGGAGGCGTCGCCCGTCGAAGCGACGCCCATGTCCGTCGGGTCCTGGGGCAGGGTGACCGACGGAGCGGCGCCGGCCGCCGGATGCGAGGGACCCGAGGCCGGGGTGTGCAGCAGGGCGACGGCCAGCCCGCCCGCCACGCCAAGGGCGACCAGCACCGACAGCAGCCACACCGGGAGCACCGTCGGCCCGACCCGGACATGGCCGGGCCGGTGGGCACCGATGGTGGCTGCGTCCCCTCTCCATGGCACGGTGCACCGGGGACATGACTTCGCGGTGGAATCCGCCACGTGGGCACCGCAGTGCGCGCAGTACGGCATGCTCTGTCCCGACTACAGCCTGCGGATCGCCTCTTCGATCGTCGCGGCGATGGAGGCCAGGGCGGTGACCCCCGGCACCGCATCCACGAGCGCCCGCGCGATCAGCTTCAGCTTGCCCACACGCGGTGCCGCCGAGGCGAGTTCCTCGCGCGCGTCCTGCGCCCCCTCGATCAGATCGGCGCGGTCGGGAAGCTCGGACCGGCCCAGCTCGTCGATCAGCCGGGCGAGCAGCTCGCGGATTTCCTCGGGCGTGCGCTGCCGGTCCTCGCGGGACTGGGTCAGACCGCTGTCCCGCACCTCGGCCTTCGCGTGGTCCCCGCTGGCGACGGCGTTCCCGACCACCTGCGAACCACCTGTCGCGATGATCCCCTGGTTCCTGTTCATTCCGGTCATGCGTCCCTCCTCTTCCCGTTCCCGGCCGTCCGTCCCTGTACGGCCGTCAGTCCGTGTTCAGGCCGGGGATCTTGTTGAGCATGCGCAGGGAGATCCGTGATTTCGCGCCGGAGGCGACCGAGCTGGACTCCACCTGCGCCCCGTCCGTCGCGATGATGCCGTTGTTGACGATCAGCTGCTGACGCTGGATCAGCTCGCTCACGTCGATGCCGCGTGCCTCGGCGAACTCGACCAGCGCGTCCAGGGCTCGCTTCTCGATCGCCTTCAGGGCGAGGCCGCTGTCGGTCTTCTGGAAGTGCCGGTGATGGCTCTCGGCGGCGGCCTGCTGCCGTACGTCCCACCGCGCCCCGTAGTCGAACCGGCGCAGCGAGGTGATCAGCTTGTGCTGCCGCCGCAGGCGCCGTCCGATCCAGTAGTCGGGGGAGAATCCCGTGACCGCGCGCGCGGGTGCGGCGATCATGACGAACGGGGTGCTGACCACGGTCCCCGACACCAGCTCGGCCAGCTCGCGCAGGCTCGGCCGGGGCATGAGGGTGTCGATGACCCGGTAGCGGTCGGCGAGGGGGAACAGCACCGTCTGGACCCCTTCCACGGACAGGGTGGAATCGGACCGGACGAAACGCAGGAACAGCGACGTGACCAGTTCTCCGCCCCAGCCCGTGGAGTGCACGGCCAGATAGGGGCGGACGCCTTCCTCGGGCGCTCGCTTCAGCCGGGCCATGAGGTCCCGGCCGACCCGGTGCACGGGCCTGCCGAGCGGGTCGGGAAGGAAGCGTGTGTCCCCCAGCACGGTCGTTCCTTCGACGAAGAGCCGTTCCTCGACCTCCAGGCAGGGCAGGGACAGGTCGCGCAGGCGCTCGGCGACGTGGTCGTAGAGCTCCGTCACGTCGAAGTCCTGCGGAGGGGTCCCCAGCGGACCCGGCGCGCTGACGTCGAACGTCAGGGACCACGTCTCGAGTGGCGTCCCGTACCCCACGAACGGCGAATATCCGCTGGAGACGGTGACGTCACCGTCGGCGTAGGAGCCGATCTGTCTCAGGCGCGCCGCGATGTCACTGTTGAGCGGCGGGGGCGCGGCCGCCGGGTCGAACCGGTTCGGGCGCAGGCTCTGCAGGTGACGGCCGTATCGGGTCGACAGCTCGAACGACAGCACCGTCACCCAGGCCAGGAACAGCACCAGCAGGGCGATGCCGGCTCTCTGGCCCCATAAGAAGAAGAACAGGGTCAGGATCAGCATGGGGGCGAGCAGGAGGTCCCGCTGGTGCCGGCGGGCATTGGCCAGGTAGGCGTGCCGCAGCACCACGGGCACATCGCATGCCGGGGCCGCCCCCACCCCGAGATGGGGTTCCGCGGCGATCCCCTTGATGAGCAACTCGGCGTAGGCGCGGTCCAGATACGCGGCCGCGCACAGATACCGGGTGACGTCCTGGCCGCCACCCCACCGAGCCGCGGGGGTGGGAGCGCCTGCGCCGCTCCACGTGCTGGACACCTTGACCGTGGCCGGCGCCGGGGCGGGGGCGGGGGCGGGGGGCCGGGGCTGGGTGGCGGCCGGCCGTGGGGCCGTCAGCGTCGTACCGCACGCATCGCACTCCGTGGCCCATGTCGCCGTACCCCGGCCGCAACCCGGACATGCCGTCGAAGACGCCATCACTCCCCCGTCCATGAGGCGAACTCACAACAGTACGGCCCCCGCCCCACACATACAACGGAGCATCAACGATGCCAACACGCCCAGGGTTACGCCGACTTGGAGGCCACGTCGACACAGTCGCCGCCGTCACCGTTGCTGTGGCCGTCGGAGTCAGTGGTGCAGTGCCGCCGGCTCTCCCGGCACGTGGGAGGTGACCACCCGCCCCGCGGACGGAGTCACCCGCCGCCGGTCCACCGCCCACGCCACGCTCGCCACGCCCAGACCCAGCAGCGCCAGCATCGCGCCCGCCAGCGCGGGGGACGTCGTACCGAAGCCCGCCGCCAGGGCCAGGCCGCCGACCCAGGCGCCGCCGGCGTTGGCCAGGTTGAAGGCCGCCTGGTTGGCGGAGGAGGCGAGGGACGGGGCCGCGGCCGCCTTCTCCATGACCATCAGCTGAAGCGGCGAACCCGTGACGAACGCCGCCATGCCCAGCAGGGCGACCGCGAGCGCCGCGCTCCACTCGGCGCGCATCAGCACGGGGAACAGCAGCAGCACGAGCCCCAGCGAAGCCAGGCCGCCGAACAGCGTGCCCCGCAGGGAGTGGTCCGCCAGGCGGCCGCCCAGCAGATTGCCGGCCGTCGCGCCCACACCGAACAGGGCCAGGAGCAGCGTCACGTCGCCCTCCGCGAACCCGGCCGACTCCGTCAGCATCGGGGTGACGTAGCTGTAGGCCGCGAAGAGCGCGCCGAAACCCGCCACCGTCGTACCCAGAGCCAGCCAGACCGGTACGGACCTGAGCGCGGCCAGTTCGCCGCGCAGGCCGGCCGAGGAGGCGGCCCGCCCCCGGTCGTGCGGGATCAGCAGGGCCAGGGAGGCGATCGCCGCCAGGCCGATCACGCTCACGCCGAGGAAGGTGGCCCGCCAGCCCAGGTGCTGGCCGACCAGCGTCGCCACCGGCACGCCCGCGACGTTGGCGACGGTCAGGCCGAGGAACATCAGGGAGACCGAGCGGGCCTTGCGCTCCGGCGGGACCATCGCCGTGGCGACGACGGCACCGACGCCGAAGAAGGCGCCGTGCGGCAGGCCGCTGAGGAAGCGGGCGGCCAGCAGCGCGTCGTCGCCGGGGGCGAACGCCGACAGCGCGTTGCCCACGACGAACATCCCCATGAGGGCGATCAGCACCGTACGGCGGGACATGCGGGCCGTGAGCGCGGCCAGCAGCGGGGCGCCGATCACCACGCCCAGCGCGTACGCCGAGACCAGGTGTCCGGCGGTGGGGATCGAGATGTGCAGGTCGTTCGCGACGTCGGGCAGCAGGCCCATCATCACGAACTCGGTCGTACCTATGCCGAAAGCGCCGACGGCCAGAGCGAGCAGGGCCAGGGGCATGAAGGGCCTGTGCCTTTCAACGTATGGGTCGACCCGACGTGGGAGTCGACGAGAGCGGAGTCCGTACAGCATATGTTCAAGTACGGAACAAAGCCTCTCAGGCCCAGTATTCCAAGGGGTTACGACGACGTGTCCAGCTTCACACGGGCAGCCACCGGAAGGTGGTCGCTGCCGGTGCGCGGCAGTGTCCAGGAGCTCTCCGGCTCGACACCCCGGACCATGATCTGGTCGATCCGCGCCATCGGGAAGGACGCCGGCCAGCTGAACCCGAAGCCGTTGCCCGCCGCGCCCTGCGTGGAGCGCATCTGGGAGGTGACGGCGTTGAGCGAACGGTCGTTCATCGTGCCGTTCAGGTCACCGAGCAGGACGACGCGCTTCAGGGACTCGGCGGCGATGGCCTCGCCGAGCGCGTCGGCGCTCGTGTCGCGCTGTTGAGCGGTGAACCCGGCGTCCATCTTCACCCGCACCGAGGGCATGTGGGCGACGTACACCGCGACGGGGCCCTTGGGCGTGGTGACGGTGGCCCGCATCGCGCGCGTCCAGCCGAGCTTGATGTCCACCGCCCGCACATCGCTCAGCGGGTACTTGCTCCACAGGCCGACCGTGCCCTCGACCCCGTGGTACCGGTACGTCGGCGCGAGCGCCTGCTCATAGGTGGACACGGCGGTCCCCGGAATCTCCTCCAGGGCCAGCACGTCGGCGCCGGAGGCGGCCACCTCGCGGGCCGTCGCCGCGGGGTCGGGGTTCTCGGCGTTGACGTTGTGGGTCGCCACCATCAGGTCGCCGCCGGAGCCCGTCTTGTCGGTGAGCAGCCCGCCGAAGAGGTTCAGCCACACGATCGCCGGGAGGAGTACGGCGACCAGCGCGGTGGCCGACCTCCGCAGCAGGCCGAGGAGCAGCAGTACCGGGATGGCGAGGCCCAGCCACGGCAGAAACGTCTCGGTGAGGCTGCCGAGGTTGCCCACCCGGTTCGGGATGCGCGAGTGCAGCAGCATCACCAGGGCGAGGAGGAGGGCGAGGGCCGCGAGGACGATGCCCCGGCGCCAGATGCGCGGGTCGTCGCGCCAGCCGCCGAGCAGGCGGTGCAGCAGGCGCCGAAGCCGGGATCCCGGTCGCTCGGGCCCCGAGCCGCCGTTGTCCGTCTCCGTCACGTACGCCTGCTGCGCCATACCGTCTGCCTCACTGCCTGCCGTGCACACCGTCGTTCCCCCGTGTTCATCCGACCCTAGGGGATGATCGGCTCCGATCCCGCCGTCCCATGACGGCCGTACGGAAGACGAGGACGAACGAAGCGCGGCGGGGAGTTCCGGTCAGCCCCGGAACGCGGGGGTCTGTGACACAACGCGCACATGGGTGCTACGAGGCTGTCGAGCTGACGGGCCGTAGGCCTTCCAGGACGGTGTCGACGATTCTCTCGGCCAGACCCTCGGGCAGTTCACCGTCGGGACGCAGGACGGCACGCACGAGCATGGGGCCGACGACCATGTCGTTGGCCAGCTCCAGATCGACGTCGGCGCGCAGTTCGCCGTTGCGCTGTCCGCGGCGCAGCACCTCGAGACCGAGCACGCGCCGGGGCTCGACGACCGCGGCGTGGTACGCCGCCCAGATCCTGGGGCTGGACTTCATCTGGGCGTAGACGTTGTGCAGGATCGCCGAGGAGCGGCTGACCA
The DNA here is from genome assembly GCF_042891825.1 of Streptomyces sp. NPDC001852. Taxonomy (NCBI): domain Bacteria; kingdom Bacillati; phylum Actinomycetota; class Actinomycetes; order Kitasatosporales; family Streptomycetaceae; genus Streptomyces; species Streptomyces sp. NPDC001852. The sequence goes on along the minus strand of NZ_JBIATN010000034.1, from coordinate 70,927 downwards.
GGCCGCGTTGGCGCAGCGACTCCAGCAGGGCGACCAGGTCGTCGCGCATGGAGGTGCCGGGGAGCACCGGGTCGGGGGGTTCGGCGGCGCGCATGACGTCGACGAACAGTTCCTCCTTGCCGCTCCAGCGGCGGTAGATGGTGGCCTTGCCGACCCCGGCCGTGCGTGCGACGCGCTCGATGGAGAGTTCGGCGAGCGGTACGCCGTCCTCCAGGAGTTTCACCACGCCTTCCACAATGGCCCGTTCCACGGCCTCGCTGCGGGGTCGTCCCCGCACGGGCCCGTCCGGCCGCGGCCGGCTCTCGGCAAGGCTCACGTCGTTCCGTCCTCTCACTGTGCTGCGGGAATTGTCCCGCAGCGGCCTCCTTCCCCCGTCTGATCGTGTGTACGACCGGTACGGCCGCGGTCCGCGTCAGTCCGCGGCCGCGACCAACTCCGCTTCCTGCTCGCCCTGCTCGGCGGCCGGCGGCCTGCCGGGCAGGAACAGGGCCGTCACCACGGCACCGATCAGCGCGACGCCCACGCCGCACAGGGCGGTGACGTGCATGGCGTGCAGGAACGCGTCGTCGGCGGGGGTGACCAGGGCCTTGCCCTGCGGCCCGAGCCTGCCGGCGATGCCGAGGGTGGCCTCGATGGACTCGGCCGCCTTGTCGCGCAGGGCGGGCGGCAGCATGCCGAGCTTGTCCTGGATGCCGTTGCGATAGGACGTGGCGAGCACCGAGCCGAGGACGGCGATGCCGAGCGCGCCGCCGACCTGGCGGAAGGTGTTGCTGAGCGCGGAGGCGGAGCCGGCCTTCTCGCGCGGCAGCGCCTGCATGATGACGACCGAGGTCGGCGTCATGATGTGCGCCATGCCGGTACCCATGAGGAAGAAGACGACCTCGAGGATCCAGATCGGCGTGTCGGCCTCGAACGTGGCGAACGCGGCCAGCGTGGCGGCGATCAGCACCAGGCCGGCGGTGGTGGTGGCCTTGTTGCCGAACCGGTCGACCAGCAGCCGGGCGCGCGGCGCGAAGATCAGCTGGGCGCAGGCGAGCGGCAGCATCAGCACACCGGACTCCAGCGGGGAGTAGCCGCGCACGCTCTGGGTGTAGAAGACACCGAAGAACGTGACGCCCATCAGCGCGAAGAAGACCAGCGCGATGGCGCTCATCGCGGCCGAGAAGACCTTGTTCTTGAAGTAGGTGACGTCGAGCGAGGGGTGGTCGCTGCGCTTCTCGAAGAGGACGAAGCCGGTCAGCACGACGAGACCGGCGACGATGGTCGCGAGCACCTTGGCGTCGGTGAAGTCGGCGAGCTCGCCGCCCTTGATGATGCCGTAGACCAGCAGGACCAGGCCGACGACGGACAGGACGACGCCGACGGGGTCGAGGCGGCCCGGCCTCGGGTCCCGGGAGTCGGGCACCAGCCAGGTCATCAGCACCAGCGCGACGATCACGATCGGCACGTTGACGAAGAAGACCGAGCCCCACCAGAAGTGGTCGAGGAGCGCGCCGCCGGTGATCGGCCCGATGGCGATGGCGAGGCCGACCCCGCCCGCCCAGATGCCGATGGCCTTGGGCTGTTCCTCGCGTTCGAAGACGTTCATCAGCACGGCGAGGGTGGCGGGCATGACGAACGCGGCACCGAGGGCCATCAGTGCGCGGTAGGCGATCAGCTGGTCCGGCGAGCCGGACTCGGCGGCCAGCATCGAGCCGATGCCGAACACGGCGATGCCGCCCAGCAGCACCTTCTTGCGGCCGAGGCGGTCGCCGATGAGGCCGGCGGTGAACAGCAGGCCGGCGAAGACGAGGGTGTAGGCGTTGATCGCCCACTCGATCTGCCCCTGGGAGGCGCCGAGGCCGGTCGGCGCGGGGCTGGAGATGGTCTTGATGGCGACGTTCAGGATCGAGTTGTCGAGCACCACGATGAGCAGGCTCAGCATCAGCACGCCGAGGATCGCCCAGCGGCGCCGGTGCACCGCTTCCGGTATCCGGGAGGCAGGGACGGGACTTGTCATGCGTTCGAGCGTACGACCATTTCGATACGGAACGGTCTCGTATCTCACTTCTTTACCAAGGCCTTACACGCTCGACCGAGGCCGGCCTCGCCCGCCCGACCAGGCTGGTCTCGCACGCTCGCTTCCGGCATGAGCGCGGATCGGCCGCGGGTGGGGATCACAGGGGACCCCTCTGGCCCTGTCCGGCACGAGGTGCCACCATGGAGTCGATCCGGGGACGCCGTCAGGGCGCCTCGAGATGACTGAAGGAGCCGTTGCCATGACGCAGCTTTCGGCTGCCCAGAACAAGCCTTCCGACGGCAGCAAGGCGCTGTACGGGGGGAAGGGCACCCGCCGCATCACCGTCCGCGACATCACCCTCGCCAAGGAACGCGGCGAGAAGTGGCCCATGCTCACCGCCTACGACGCGATGACCGCGTCCGTCTTCGACGAGGCCGGGATCCCGGTGATCCTGGTCGGCGACTCGGCGGGCAACTGCCACCTCGGGTACGAGACGACCGTACCCGTCACCCTCGACGAGATGACGATGCTGTCGGCGGCCGTGGTCCGCGGCACGCAGCGCGCCCTGATCGTCGGCGACCTCCCCTTCGGCTCCTACCAGGAGGGCCCGGTACAGGCGCTGCGCTCGGCGACCCGGCTGGTGAAGGAGGCGGGCGTCGGCGCGGTCAAGCTGGAGGGCGGCGAGCGCTCCCACGAGCAGATCCGGCTGCTGGTGGAGTCCGGCATCCCGGTCATGGCGCACATCGGCCTGACCCCGCAGTCCGTCAACGCGATGGGCTACCGCGTGCAGGGGCGGGGCGAGGAGGCGGCGCAGCAGCTGCTGCGCGACGCGAAGGCCGTACAGGACGCCGGCGCCTTCGCGGTCGTCCTCGAACTGGTCCCGGCGGAGCTGGCGGCCGAGGTGACGCGGGTGCTGCACATCCCGACGGTCGGGATCGGCGCCGGGCCGGAGACCGACGCGCAGGTGCTGGTCTGGACGGACATGCTCGGCCTGACCTCCGGCCGGGTGCCGAAGTTCGTGAAGAAGTACGCCGACCTGCGTGAGGTCATGGGCAACGCGGTGAAGTCGTTCGCCGAGGAGGTCGTCTCCGGGACGTTCCCGCTGGAGGAGCACTCCGTCCACTGAGCCACTGCGGCAACACCCGGGCAGCCCGCCGATCTTCCCCCGTCGGCGGGCTGCCCTTGTTCAACTGCGTCCTGGCAGCGGCGAATCGGTCGTCTCCGGGGCGGAGAACGGCATGCAACGCGTGCACCACCGCCCGGCTCAGGCCGCTCCCGCTCCGTAGCGACGCACGGCCAGTACCGCGTTGTGGCCGCCGAAGCCGAAGGAGTTGCTCAGGACCAGGTCCCCCACCGGTGGCAGCACCCTGGGCACCGGCCTCACCACGTCCAGACCGATCGCGTCGTCGAGGTCGTCGCACCCCAGGGTGGGCGGGACGAGCCGGTGATGCAGGGTCAGCACGGACGCGACGGCCTCCACCCCACCGGCCGCGCCCTGGAGGTGCCCGAGATTGCCCTTGACCGAGGTGACGGGCACGGGCGGGTATTCCCCCGAGCCCTGGAACACCGTGCGCAGGGCCGTCGCTTCCGCCAGATCCCCCTCGACGGTGGCCGTGGCGTGGGCGTTGACATGAACCACATCCACCGCATGCGCCTCGGCGTCCGCCAGCGCGCGGCGCAGTGCCAGGGCGACCCCTTTGCCCGAGGGGTCGGGGCTGGCGATGTGGTGCGCGTCGGCCGAGAGCCCCCATCCGGCGGCCTCTGCGTAGATGCGAGCGCCACGTGCCAGGGCGTGCTCCTCCGCCTCCAGAACGAGGAGGCCGGCCCCCTCGCCATGGACGAAGCCGTCGCGGTCCTTGGCGAACGGGCGTGAGGCGCAGGACGGTTCGTCGTTCCGGGTGGACAAGGCGCGCATCGCGGAGAACGCTGCCATGACCGCCGGGGTGATCACGGCCTCGGCTCCGCCGGCCAGCGCCACGTCCATGTGGCCGTACCGGATGCGGTCGATGGCCTGCCCGATCGCTTCCGTTCCCGAGGCACAGGCGCTCACCACGGTTCGGGCTTCGCCGGTGATGCCCAGGTCGATGGCGATCTGGGCCGCCGCCTGGGACGGTACGGTCATCGGCGCGGTGAGCGGCGGCACGGCGCGGGCACCACGATCGCGCAGCCGCCGATCGCCGTCCACCAGGACGGGGGCGCCTCCGATGATGGTCCCGATCGACACGCCGACCCGATCGGGATCGAGGCCGCTGCGCTCGGTGCCGGTCGCGTCGAAGCCGGCGTCCTGCCAGGCCTCCCGGGCCGTGAGCACGGCGAACTGCGAGGCCCGGTTCATCCGGCGGGCCTGGGCCGGAGGGATCCGTTCACCGGGATCGTCCGGCACGGTGGCGGCAATACGCACGGGGAGGTCGGCGAACTCCGCTCCCTGCAACGTCCGTACACCACTTCGGCCCCGTACCAGCCCCTGCCACATCTCGGCCGCACCGAAGCCGAGCGGGCTGACCGCACCGAGCCCCGTGATCACCACGCGCCGGCGCGAGCGGGGTTGCCGCTCGGTCGTCGGGCGGGGAGTGAAGCGGACCACGGTGCCGTCCTCGTGTGCTCGGTCCCGTAGTTCGGCGTCGGACAGGGGGCGGCCTCCCTGCCGGTCCAGTCCCTCGTGCCAGATGCCCCACCGGCGGGTGTACGCACGCTCGACGACACGGGAGCCGTCAGTGCACAGCACCGTGGCCAGGTCCCCGTCCCGAAGCCGTTCCGGCAATGAGGGACGACGGGGCTGCGGTGTGCAGCGCCCTTCGTTGCGGGGAACCGGGCGGACGGAAGGCGGGGGCGATATACCCGGCAGGCTCATGGCAGTGATGACTTTCTCTGGGTAAGGAACACCGGTGCCCACTGGAGTGGTGTATCCGTGAAACTCAGGCGAATTCGGACCATGCCCCAACCTGCACCCCAGGCACTCTTTGTGACGACCACTTACACTGTGGTTCGTTTGTCCTCACGTAAGAGGGCATGGCTATCCGTAGTGTTCTGCATGTGGGCGGTATTGGTTTTATGTCTGATTTGCTTACTTCGTCTATGGGACTCCCGGATCTGCTCCGGGCATGGCGGAGCGAGGCAGGGGTCAAGCTGGGGCGCAACAAGGCGCTGCCGCAGACCGAGGTCGCCCAGCGGATGCAGGTCAGCGAGCGCTGGTACCGCAGCCTGGAGAGCGGAGCCGCCGTCTCGCTCACTCCGGACGTACTGGCACGACTCGCCGGGGCGCTGGTGCTGGGCCCGGACGAGCGCACAGTGCTCTACACCCAGGCCCTCGGCGGGGCTCCCCTCGGGACGCCCGCCGGCGCCCATCAGGTGGCCACGACCACCCTCGTCCAGGTGGTCGAGGCGCAAACGTCCATGCCGGCTTACCTGACCGACCGCGCCTGGAACATCCTCGGCCACAACCGGCTGATGGCCCAATGGTTCCCGTGGGTCACCGAGTCCGGCGCCAACCTGATCCGCTGGGCGCTCACCACGCCCGAGGCGCGCGAACAGTTGATCGACTGGCGCACGCACGCCGAGACCTACCTCGCGCTCCTGCGGTTCGGGCTGGCCAGCAGCCCCGAAGAGGTGGAACTGGCCGCGCTGGCCGAGGAAGCCCTACGCGTACCCGAGGTCCGGGAAATCTGGGACAGCCGGACGCGCCTCGTCGCGTACCGTCACGGGCACCGGTTCCGGCTCTCGCTCCCTCACGTATCCCCGGAGGAACTGATCGTCACGTCCCAGGTCCTCGTCCCGCCCTACAACCAGGGCCTGCGCTGTGTGGTGGTCGTGCCGCACCACACGGCCGCCATGCCCCACTCCTCCGCCGACTGATCACTCCGCCCCCCTTGCGCGTAAAGACAGCCCCGGGTACCTCTTCTGAGGCCCGGGGCTTTACTTTGTCACGGGGTGTCAGCCCTGTACAGCGGTAAATATTTGCCGCATGCCTTCCGGTGGGGTTCCTGAGTACGGCAGAAACATGCCGATACTTTACTTCGAGGGGCGGCAATTTATTGCCGCTTGACTGAATCGCGCCCCGCTGCCAATCTTTCTGTCGTGCGAGAGCCGAGCAGGCCCTGAAGGTTTTCGATAATTCGAATGCGCCGGCCAGTTCAGCAGCTCCCGCCCACATACCTGGGGCGACCGCCTGGCGTCCCATCGCTTTTACCCCTCCTTTCTCCTTCCATGGCGTACGGGAATTATCTGTCCGGTATTCCATACGGACCTTCGCTGAACAGCTCTGCAGGGCATCAGGGAAAGGGCCGGGGCGGCCCAGATGAGAAGGCAAACACGTGACCATTCATGACATTGTCGGCATCGGATTCGGTCCCGCCAATCTGGCTCTGGCCATTGCGCTGGAGGAACAGGAGACGGGCCTCAGCGCCCGCTTCCTGGAAGCACGGACGGAACCGGCATGGCAGCCAGGCATGCTGCTGGACGGCTCTGACATCCAGAACCACCCCTCGCGCGACCTGGTCTCCCTGCGCAACCCTCGCAGCCGCTACTCGTTCCTCAACTACCTGCACGAGAACGGCCGACTGCTGGAGCACCTCAACCTGCCCATCGAATTCCCGCTCCGCAAGGAGTACGCCCGCTACATCACGTGGGTGGCCCGGCACTTCGACCATGTTGTCGACTACGGCCGCCGGGCCGAGGAAGTCAGCGTGGTGGAGCAGGACGGCGAGACGCTGTACGCCGTGACCGCGCAGACCGGCGAGAGGTATCTGGGTCGGTCCCTGGTGGTGGCCCCCGGGCGTACCCCGTACATCCCGGGCCCCTTCGACACTGCCGGTAGCCGGCGCATCTTCCACCTCACCGACTACCTGTTCCGGCTGCAGGAGTTCACGGCCGACCGCGCACCCGAGTCCGTGGCCGTGATCGGTGGCAGCCAGAGCGCCGCCGAGCTGACCCTCGACCTGGCCCGCCGCTTCCCGCAGACCCGCGTCCGCAACCTCGTGCGGTCCTTCAGTCTGCGCCTGAAGGACACCAGCCCGTTCAGCGAGGAGGGCTACTTTCCCGCGTTCACGGAGTACTACCACCAGGTCTCGCCCGAGGCGAGGCGCCGGCTGGACGCCTACATGCACGCCACCAACTACTCCTCGGTGGACGGCGACGTCCTCAAGGAGCTGTACCTCCTCATGTACGAGCAGCGGCTGGACGGCGAGCAAATGGTGTTCGTCGACGGCAACCTCCAGGCCGTGTCGGCCGCCGAGCGGGACGGCAAGGCCGTCCTGGAACTGCGCGAGCTCAACACGGGAGCCGTGGAGACCGACTCCTTCGACCTGGTCGTCGTCGCGACCGGCTTCCGGGACCTCGGCCCCGGCGAGCACCAGGAGCTCTGCCCGAAGGTCATCAAGGACGTGGCCGACCGGTTCCTGACCGACGAGTCCGGGGCTCTGCGGGTGAGTGCGGACTACGCCCTGGAAGCCGCGGACGCCTACGCCGGTACCCCACCGCTCTTCCTGAACGGCCTGTGCGAGTCCTCGCACGGCATCGGGGATGCCGGCTCCTTCAGCCTGCTCTCCCTGCGTGCCCAGACCCTGCTGGACGCCATCCGCAAGCGCAGTTCCCTTCCGGTCGGCGCCTGACCGGGCACACCGCCACCCACTCGCGACGGAAAGACACCAGACTCATGCCTTCGCTGACCCAGCCCCGGATCTCCACCGAGATCCCCGGCCCCCGCAGCTCCGAGCTGCTCAAACGCCAGGCGGACCGGGAATCCAACGCCCGGAGCTACCCGCGTCGGCTGCCCTTCGCGGTGGCGCGGGCCGAGGGCAGCCTGATCGAGGACCTGGACGGCAACGTCTTCCTGGACTGCCTCGCCGGCGCCGGCGTGCTCTCCCTCGGTCACGGGCACCCGGACCTGCTCGCAGCCGCCGAAAAGCAGCTGAAGACTTTCGTACACGGTCTGGACCTGCCCACCGAGCCCAAGGACGACTTCGTCGAGCAGCAGCTCGGCATGCTGCCCGAGTCCATGCAGCGCACCACCCGCATCCAGTTCTGCGGCCCCACGGGTGCCAACGCGGTCGACGCCGCCATCAAGCTCTGCAAGACGTACACCGGCCGCGGCGACATCATCTCCTTCCAGGGCGGCTTCCACGGCAGTACGCACGCGGCGATGGCGCTGACCGGCCTCGTCGAGCAGAAGAGCCCGATCGCGAACGGTATGCCGGGAGTGCACTTCTTCCCCTACTCCTCGTGCCACGACTGCCCGCTCGGGATGCGCCCCGACGCCTGCGAGACCAACTGCGCCACCTACCTGGAGAAGTCGCTGGAGGACCCCAACGGCGGCATCGCCAGGCCGGCGGCGGTCATCCTCGAACTGGTCCAGGGCGAGGGTGGTGTCATCCCCGCCGAGCTCGAATTCGTCCGCCGGGTTCGCGCGGTCACGCGTGAACTCGACATCCCGCTCATCATCGACGAGGTGCAGACCGGCTGCGGCCGCACCGGAACCTGGTTCGCCTTCGAGCAGTACGGCATCGAACCCGATGTCGTCGTCGCCTCCAAGGCGTTGAGCGGCATGGGGCTCCCGGCCGCCGTCATCATGTACCACGAACGGCTGGACACCTGGGCCCCTGGCGCGCACTCCGGCACCTTCCGCGGCAATCAGCTGGCCTTCGCCACAGGTGCCGAGGCCGTCCGCGTGGTACGCCGTGACGGCATCCTGCAGAACGTGCGGGACCGCGGCGAGCAGCTGATGGCCCGCCTGACCGCGCTGCGCGACCGTTGCTCCTGGGTGAGCGACGTTCGCGGCCGCGGCCTGATGCTGGGCATCGAGCTGACTGATCCCGAGACGGGCGCCCGCGGCTCCGCCCTGGCCAAGCAGGTGCAGTCCGAGGCTCTGGCAGAGGGGCTGATCCTCGAACTCGGCGGCCGCGACGACTGCGTCGTACGGCTACTGCCGCCACTCGTCCTCACCGAAGCGGAGGCCGACTTCGCGGCGGACGTCCTCGACCGCGTCCTCGACCGGCTGACCTCGCCCGGCGCCTGACATCTGGGCGGGCGCCCACCGGCTGAACCCGCCCGCCCCCTGTGCCGCCGGCCGGATGCCGTCGGCGGCAAGGCCCGATGCGGCCCCCCGAACCGGTTCGGGGACCGGAAGTCTCGGAGCCAACCGGCTTCCGGCCCCCGAACCTCCCCCGCCCGCGCCCCCGACGTCGGCGACCTTCCGCGCCCGCACCAACCCGAACCCGGAGCCTGGACGATGCCTCTCATCCTGCCCAAACCCATCCCTGCGAAGGCCGAGCTGGCCGAGGAGAACATCCCGGTCCTGGACGGGGTCCCAGAGGGTACTGATGTTCTCGACGTCGCGGTCCTCAACATCATGCCGAACAAGCCGGTCACCGAGACCCAGTTGCTCAGGCTCCTGTCGGTCTCACCGCTGCCCGTGCGCACGACGTGGCTGCGCCCCGCGGCGCACACGTCCAAGAGCACGCCGCAGGCCTACCTGGACGAGCACTATCAGGTGCACGCCGAGGTCGCCGACCGCCGGTTCGACGCCCTCATCGTCACGGGGGCGCCGGTCGAGGAGCTGGCCTTCGAAGAGGTCACGTACTGGAACGAGCTGTGCGGGATCATGGACTGGGCGCGCACCCACGTCACCTCGACGATGTACATCTGCTGGGGCGCGCAGGCCGCCCTCTACCACCACTACGGCATCTCCAAACACCACCTGGGCGCCAAGATGTTCGGGAACTTCGCCACCCGCGCCGTGCAGGAGACCTCGCCGCTGCTGGCCGGCTACGACGAGGAGTTCCGGGTACCGCATTCCCGCTACACGGGCACTCAACTGTCCGACCTCCAGGCCGAGTCCGAGATCGAGGTCCTGGCGCAGGGGGACGAGACGGGCTTCTACATCGCCGGGCGGCGGGACGGTCGCGAGTTCTACGTCTCAGGTCACCCCGAGTACGACCGGAACACCCTGCGGGACCAGTACGAGCGCGACACCGCCAAGGGCCTTCCCATGCACGTCCCGCCCGGCTACTACCCCGGCGACGACCCGACCCGAACCCCGGTCCGCAACTGGCACGCCCATGGCCGGCTGCTCTACGCGAACTGGCTCGGCCACTACGTCCTGGGCCGCCGCCCGGCTGTCACCCGCTGAACCGGACGCCCGCTCTCCGCACAGAAATCCCCCGCACCGACCTACCCCCCAGGAATGGACACCATGAGCACCCCGCTTGCATCCGAAGACGGAATCCTGCTCGTCATCGGCATCGGCAGCCAGAAGGACCGCGACAGCCGGCCCTACCGCGAGTACCTGCTCTCAGCAGCCGCACAGCGTTTCACTCTGTGGCTGTTCGATTCGGACGAGCCCACCTGGCAGAAGGAGTACGTCGCCGGTGCGACGGCCCTGAATTGCTACGACCCCGATGCCGTGGTCCAGGCAGCCAAGACCCTGGCCGAGGAGCATCGCATCATCGGCATGTTCTGCCCCGACGAGGGCACCCTGCTGTCGGCTGCCCACGTCACCGAGGCGCTCGGCGTGCCCGGCATGTCCGTCGACACCGTTCTCGGCTGCCGGGACAAGAAACTCAGCCGTGCCCGCCTGACCGCGGCCGGCGTGCGCCAGCCGCAGTTCGCCACCGTCCGGTCCGCTCAGGAGGCACTGGAGGCCGCGGAGCGACTGGAGTACCCGGTGGTGCTCAAGCCGCGCACTCTCGGCTCCAGCCTGGGCGTGGTCAAGGTCTCCGGGCCCGCCGAGATGGCGGAGGCCTTCGCCGTGACCACCTCGGCCGTCTACCCGGGCGTGCACGTGCCGGACGACTACATCATCGAGCAGTACCTCGACGGTCCGGAGGTCAGCATCGACGGCGCCGTCTTCGACGGCGAATACACCCCGATGTTCGTGGGCCGCAAGCAGCTGGGCGGCGAGCCCTACTTCGTGGAGACCGGCCACTACGTCTCCGGCGACGACCCGCTGCTCACCGATGCCGGGATCATCAGGATGCTCCAGGATGCCCACGCGGCCCTCGGTATCACCCACGGCACCACCCACACCGAGGTCAAGCTCACCTCGCGCGGCCCGGTCATCGTGGAGGTCAACGGGCGCCTCGGCGGTGACCTGATCCCGTACCTGGGCAAGCTCGCCACCGGCATCGACCCCGGCCTGGTGGCCGTGGACGTCGTCACCGGACGCCGCCCGGTCATCGAGCGGACGCACTCGAAGACCCTGGGCATCCGCTTCCTCGGCCCGGAGCAGGACCTGCGCGTCAAGGAGATCACCTTCGGCGAGCCCGGTGACACGGACGGCATCGTGCAGATGACGGCCGCCGTGCGCCCCGGTGCCGAACTGCTGACCCCGCCCGGTGACTTCGTGGCCCGCTACGCGTTCGTCGTGGCCGAGGGGCGGGACGAGGCGGAGTGCGCCGCCCGGCTCGACACTGCCGAGAGCCTGGTCGGGCTCGACTACGAGCCCCTGGGGCAGAAGCCGTGACGATCTCCGACAGCCGCCGAGAGGTCGAGGCTCCCGCGCCGGACGACGCTGGGACCGCCGGCCGGTACGCCCGGCCGGCACTGCCCCGTCCCATCGCCGTTGTCTCGCTCGGCGTGTTCCTCAACCGGGTCGGCGGATTCTTCTCGATCTTCCTCACCCTGGTCCTGGCCGACCGGGGCTACGGACCGCGCGAGATCACGCTGGGCCTCGCCCTCGTCGCCGTCTCCGGCATGGCAGGGGCCGGCGTCTCCGGCTGGGTCTCCGACCGGCTGGGCCGACGCCGTACGCTGCTGCTGGCCACGGGCCTGACGGCGGTCTTCTCCCTCGCCCTGGTGGAGATCACCGGGTACTGGGGCACCCTCGTCCTCGCCTGCCTGATGGGCGCTGCCGTACAGGCCTACGGGCCGGTGGCCCAGGCCGTCGTGGGCGAAGCCGCGCCTCCCGACCGCCGTGTCACGCTCTTCGCGATCTACCGCATGGCCCTGAACATCGGCGCCGCGATCGGACCTCTGATCGGCGGCTTCTGGGCGGCGAGCAACATGGGCTCACTGCTCGTCGGCAACGCCGCGGTCTCCGCGGCCGCCGCGCTGTTGTTGCTGTTCGGCCTGCCGAAGGACACCCCGCGTGCCTCGGTCTCCGGGGCGGAGGCACGCACCGGGGGAGATGCGCCACCCGATACGTCGGGGGCGCAGGCGGGCGTGTTGCGCGACGCGCGGTTCGTCGGTGTGAGCGTGCTGCTGGGCGTCATCGCCCTGGTCTACGCGCAACAGACCGGCCCCCTTCCCCTGGCGATGAAGGACAGCGGGTTCAGCACCAGTGCCTTCGGGGCCCTGCTCACCATGAACGCCGTGGTGGTGATCCTCTGCGAGGTTCCCATGTCCCTCGCGGTCGGGAAGCTGCCGACCCGGATTCCCCTCACGCTCGGCGCCGCCTGCGTGTTCCTGGGCTTCTTCGTCAACGCACTGGGCATCACCTGGCCGTTCCTCATCGGCGGGGTCCTGCTGTGGACGGTGGGCGAGATGCTGGTCTCACCGGTCGCCGCTGCCGCCGCCGCCGAGGCTGCTCCGCCCGAGGCCGGTGCGCGCTACCAGTCGTTCCTCGGCTTCTGCCAGTCGACCGGCATGTCGCTGGGGCCCGCGTTCGGAGTGCTCTTGTACGGCATGGGGCCGTTGTGGCCGTGGATCGTGAGTGCGGCCCTCGGCTGCGCCGCTACGCCGCTGGTGTTCCGCCTGCTCAGCGGGGGCGGGGTCAGGCGATGAGCGTCGTGGTGCAGAAGTACGGAGGCTCCTCCGTCGCGGATGCCGAGGGCATCAAGCGGGTCGCCAGGCGCATCGTCGACGCCAGGAAGAACGACAACCAGGTGGTGGTCGTGGTGTCGGCCATGGGCGACACCACGGATGAGTTGATCGATCTCGCCGAGCAGGTTTCGCCGATGCCCGCCGGGCGGGAATTCGACATGCTGCTGACCGCCGGAGAGCGGATCGCCATGGCCCTGCTGGCCATGGCGATCAAGAATCTGGGGCACGAGGCCCAGTCGTTCACGGGCAGTCAGGCCGGCGTCATCACCGACTCGGTCCACAACAAGGCCCGGATCATCGATGTCACGCCCGGCCGTATCCGGGAGTCGCTCGAAGCGGGCAATATCGCGATCGTCGCCGGTTTCCAGGGCGTCTCCGCCGATTCCAAGGACATCACCACCCTCGGCCGCGGCGGCTCGGACACGACGGCCGTCGCCCTGGCCGCGGCGCTGGACGCCGAGGTCTGCGAGATCTACACCGACGTGGACGGCATCTTCACCGCCGACCCGCGCGTGGTGAAGAAGGCGACGAAGATCGACTGGATCTCCTTCGAGGACATGCTGGAGCTCGCGGCCTCCGGCTCCAAGGTGCTGCTGCACCGCTGCGTGGAATACGCGCGCCGCTACAACATCCCGATCCACGTCCGCTCGTCCTTCTCCGGACTACCGGGTACCTGGGTCAGCAACGAAAAGCCTGAGCTGCAAGGGGGTAAGCAGGTGGAGCACGCGATCATCTCCGGAGTCGCCCACGACGTCTCGGCCGCCCAGGTCACAGTCCGCGGTGTTCCCGACAAGCCACAGGCCACCGCGAAGCTCTTCCGAGCCCTCGCGGACGCCCATCTCAGCGTCGACATGGTTGACGTGAAGGCCTCGCCGGTCTGCCCCGACCTGGCGGACATCTCCTTCCTGGTGCCGCGCGACGAGCTGTCCCAGGCGCTGCGGGCGCTGAAGGGCGTGCGGTCGAGCGTCAGCTTCACGTGGCTGGGCCACGACACCGAGATCGCCAAGCTCTCGCTGGTCGGGATGGGGGTGCGCACCACCCCGGGCATTGCCGCCACCTTCATCGAGGCACTGTCCGCCGAGGGCGTCGACGTCCACCTCGTGACGTCATCCGGAATCAACATCGAGGCGGTCGTACCGCAGCACCAGGTCGACATCGCCGTCCGCGCCGTACACACCTGCTTCGGGCTCGACCGGAGCGACGGCGAGGCGAAGGTGTATGCGGGGACCGGCCGCTAGCCAGAAAGGCGACACCCATGCAGACCAAGGTCCGAGAGGCCGTCCCCGTACTGGAGACCGACCAGCCCCTGCTGGACGAAGTCCTCACGCCGTACCTGCCGCACTGCCGATACCTGCGGAGCGCGTCGGTCTCCCTCTCGCCGGAGAGCGCACTTCCGTTGGCCCGCTGCGAGTTCACCATCCCGGAGTCCTGCTATATCGCGGACACTGGACATTTCAACTCGGTTGAATTCAACATCTGTTACAACCAGATGGCCTATTACGTCCTGGCGAAGACGGTTCAGGGGCGTCTGACCGCCCCGTTCGACCGCTGGGACATGGATGACTTCCGGCAGCGCCAGTTGCCGAGCATCCTCATCACCGATTTCCGAAGCAGGTTCCGCCGCCCGGTGAACGGGCGGCGCTTCTCCGGGGAGTTCTCCTTGACCGGCGTCACGGAGCGAACCGGCGCCGATGGCCGCAGGCCGCTGATCCTGGTCGAGAGCGCCTGCCGCTACTGGGACGACGCGGAGGGCCGAGCCGACGGTACGGTCCGCCTCGCCATCGTCGATCCGCCCCTGAAGTGAGAACACCTCCCCCTCAGCATCGAATGACAAGGAGCACAGCAGTGGAGATCCGCCCGCAGGACGGAAAGAAGCTGGGCGTGGTGGTGTCGGGATTCGACACGAAGACCGCCTCCGACGAGGATGTAGAACTCATCAGGAAGTCCGTCTACACGGACAAGATCGTGGTCCTCAAGAACCAGCATCTGGGGCCGCAGGAATTTCTGGAGCTCGGCTGCAGGTTCGGAGATGTCGAAAAGTACTACCAGCCGATGTACCAGCACCCCGAGGTGCCGGAGATCTTCGTCTCCTCGAATGTGGTGGAGAACAACAGGCGGGTCGGGGTTCCCCAGACGGGAAAGTTCTGGCATTCGGACTACTCGTTCATGCAGCTCCCCTTCGCCCTGACGTTCATCTACCCGCAAGTCGTACCCAAGAAGAACCGCGGTACCTACTTCATCGACATGGGCAAGGCTTACGGGAAGCTGCCCGAGGACCTCAAGTCCGCCGTTGCCGGGACCCGGGCCCGGCACAGCGTCCGTCGCTACTTCAAGATCCGTCCTGGCGATGTCTTCCGGCCCCTCGAAGAGGTGATCGCGGAGATAGAGAAGGAGAGCCCGGACGTATTCCACCCCACGGTGGTCACCCACCCCGTGACCGGTGAGGAGATCCTCTACATCAGCGCCGCAATGGTGCAGGAACTGCTGGACGCGGACGATCTGCCGCTCGACGATGCGGTGCTGCAACAGCTGTTGGCCGAGACCGGGCAGCTGGACATGACCTTCGAGCACGAGAACATCCACCTCCAGAACTTCGAGGAGGGCGACCTCCTGATCTGGGACAACCGCAGCTTGGTGCACCGTGCCCTGCACACCACGCAGCCGGAGCCCGCGGTGTCGTTCCGGGTGACTGTTCAGGACGGACACCGCTGGTGAAGTGCCGCGGCAGCACGCTGACGAGGCTGCGCGTCTGCGGCAGACTTTGCCTCGCGGTCGACCAAGCGGCGGTGGGGCGGAGGTAACGTCCAGGCATTCACCCGTCGCCGTCGCCTCTGCAAGGGGCGCTTCCGGAGGTATGCCATGAGCCTGGTCAACCTGTTCGATGCGGCCCTGGCCCTGCCTGCCGCCTGGCGCTCCCGGCTACTCGGGGAGATCGGCACCGCATCTGTGAAGCTGCTGCGCATGGACGGGACGCCGGTGGTGGAAGAGGCACACGGCACACCCGAAATCCTGGTCGTCCTCGACGGACGGCTGGAACTGGTTGTCCACGGCACCCCGGTGACCGTAGGGACGGGTGAGATGTACCAGGTCCCGGCCGGCGTGCGCCACGCCGTAGCGCCGGGCAGCCGGGGAACCCTCTTGATCGTGGAGGTTCCCCAGGAGGCCTGAGCTGCCTGAACACACCACCCCGCCACGTCCACCGACAGGTCCTGACCGCCCCTGACCGATCATGTCGGGGAGCTGTCGGCGGTGTCGGTGGTCTGTAGGCGGTTTGTCGGTGGGCGCTGGCACCGTCTTCCTCATGACGCGAATCCATGAGAACCCCGTCGGCGAAAGCCACGCCGTGCACGTACGGGGACTGGTCAAGCACTACGGCGAGACCAAGGCGCTGGACGGTGTCGACCTGGACGTGCGGGAGGGCACCGTGATGGGCGTGCTCGGTCCGAACGGCGCCGGCAAGACCACCCTCGTACGGATCCTGTCCACCCTGATCACCCCGGACGCCGGCCGGGCCACCGTGGCCGGGTACGACGTCGTACGGCAGCCGAGGCAGTTGCGCCGGGTCATAGGGCTCACCGGGCAGTACGCCTCCGTCGACGAGAAGCTCCCCGGCTGGGAGAACCTGTACATGATCGGCCGGCTGCTGGACCTGTCCCGCAAGGACGCCCGCGCCCGCGCCGACGAGCTGCTGGAGCGCTTCTCCCTGACGGAGGCGGCCAGGCGGCCGGCGAGCACCTACTCCGGTGGTATGCGGCGGCGACTCGACCTCGCCGCCTCGATGATCGGGCGCCCTGCCGTGCTGTACCTGGACGAGCCGACCACCGGGCTCGACCCGCGCACCCGCAACGAGGTGTGGGACGAGGTGAAGGCGATGGTCGGCGACGGCGTCACCGTGCTGCTGACCACCCAGTACATGGAGGAGGCCGAACAGCTCGCCTCCGAGCTGACCGTGGTCGACCGCGGCAAGGTCATCGCGAACGGCGGCATCGAGGAGCTGAAGGCCAGGGTCGGCGGGCGCACCCTGCGGATCCGGCCGGTGGACCCGCTGCAGCTGCGGCCGCTCGCCGCCATGCTGGACGAACTGGGCATCACCGGACTCGCGACCACCACCGTGGACACCGAGACCGGCACCCTGCTGGTGCCGATCCTCAGCGACGAGCAACTGACCGCCGTGGTCGGCGCGGTCACCGCGCGCGGCATCACGATCTCCTCCATCACCACCGAACTGCCCAGCCTGGACGAGGTGTTCCTCTCCCTCACCGGCCACCGCGCCGGTGCCCCGCAGGACGCCACGCCCGCCGACTCCCGCCAGGAGGTCACCGTATGAGCGCCGCAAGCGCCGCCACCCGCGCCGCCGACGTCCGCATTCCGTTGCGCGGACACCTGCGACACACCGGCGCCCTGCTGCGCCGCAACCTGCTGTGGATCCGCCAGGACCCGGAGTCGATGTTCGACGCGCTGCTGATGCCGGTCATCTTCACGCTGCTGTTCGTGTACGTCTTCGGTGGCTCGATCGGGCAGGCCCTGGGCGGCGGACAGCACCGGTACGTCCAGTACGTCGTACCCGGCCTGATGGCCATGACGAGCCTGTCCATGGCCCAGGGCGTGGGCACCGGCTTCAACCAGGACTTCAACAGCGGTGTGATGGACCGGTTCCGGTCCCTGCCGATCGGCCGTGGTTCCGTGCTCTTCGCGAAGATCGCGGTGGAGCTGGCCCGCATGCTGATCGCGACGGCCGTCCTGCTGGTCGTCGGTGTGCTGGTGGGCTTCGACATCACCGACTGGCCGGGGCTCTTCGCCGCCGTGGGCCTGGCGACGCTCTTCGCGTCGTCGATCATGTGGGTCTTCCTGACCCTCGGCGTGATCATGAAGAACGCGCAGTCCGTTCAGGCGATGGGCTTCCTGACGCTGTTCCCGCTGCAGTTCGGCTCGTCCATCTTCGCCCCGACCAACTCGATGCCGGGCTGGCTGCGGCACTTCACCGACTACAACCCGATGTCCGGCCTCGCCGACGCGGCGCGCGGTCTGATGGTGGGTGGCCCGGTCACCCACGGCCTGTGGGTGACGCTGGCCTGGTCGGTGGGGATCACCGCGGTGATGGCCCCGGTCGCCATCCACAAGTTCCGCACCAAGACCTGAGCACCCGTGCCTCAGACCAGGGCGGTGGCCTCCGCGAGGGAGAGGCCACCGCCCTCGGCGTACGCGGCCCGGTAGGCGGGTCCGCCCAGGACCTCCCGGATCCGGTCCTCGGCCATGTCGTGGCACCGGCGCTCGACCCCGGAGAGGATGTGCCCGCAGGGCAGCAGGGCGCGGGCGGCGCCCAGGCAGCGGGCGGCGTCGACGGCGCGGCTGCCGCCGTCGACGCGGGCGAGGGCCATCGCCGCGGTGTAGAGGCAGACGGAGTCCAGGTGCGGGGCGATGGCCTGGGCCAGCGGGTCCCGAGCGAGGTGCAGGGCCCGCCCGACCCGCTCCAGGGCGTCCTCGGCACGGCCGTCGAGGGCGTCCAGCCAGGCCTCCTGGGTGAGGATCATGGAGTTGAAGACGACGAAGTGCGCGATCTTGAACTCCTCGCGCAGCAGGCGCAGTTGCTCACGCGCCTCGGCGGTACGGCCGGTCAGGCCGAGCCAGCAGGCGAGGAACAGCCGGGCGGCGGGCATGGCCTCGTTGAGGGAACCGTCCCTGCTCGCGATGACGTCCCGGAGCAGTTGCTCGCCCAGTTCCATGTCCCCGGCCTCCATCAGCACGCTGCCGAGGCGGGCGCGGAGGACGGCCATCTGGCCGCGGGCGCCGAGGCGTTCGGCGTGTGCGACGGCCGCCCGGTAGTCGGCGGCGGCCTCCGGATACTCGCCCTGGCGTTCGTGGGCCTCGCCCCGGGCGGACAGCGCCTCGGCGGTGCCCCAGGCGTCACCGAGGCGGCGGTAGATCTCCAGGGCCTCCTCGGCGTCCCGGGTGGCGTTGCCGGCCCAGGCGGCGCGGTTGGCGAGGATGTTGGCGCGCATCTGCAGGGCGCCGGCCAGCTCCCACTCGAAGCCGGGGGTCTCCCGGCTGGTCTGCACGCAGGCGTCGATGACCTCCCGCATCGGGTCCACACCGCCGGTCAGCATCACGGCGAAGAACCACAGCATGCCGGGCGCGCGACAGGTCTGCGGCAGCCCGGGGCGGTAGACCCGGGTGATGGCGCGCAGCTTGGCCTGGGCCTCGGGGGTCTGCCAGGCCTCCAGCTCATGGTCCATGCAGGCGAGGTGGGCGAGGTGGACGCCGCGCCGGGCCTCGGCGAGGACCTCGCCGGTGTACGGGGGCGGGGCGTCGGTGCAGCGCTGCCACACCGGCTCGGCGGGCCGGACGGGCTCGGCGAAGGGGTCGGGGCCGAGCGCCATGACCTCCCGGCACCAGGTGCGGGTCTCGATGCGCTGGTCACGCATCTGCCAGAACCACACCAGGGACAGCAGCAGGCACAGCGCCTCCTGCTCGTCGCGGGCGGTGACGGCGTGCCGCAGCGCGGTGCGCAGGTTCTCGTACTCCAGCTGGAACCGTTCGATGGCGGCCCGCTGTTCGGGGCCGCGCAGCAACGGGTCGGTGCCGCGGGCGAGTTCGCGGTAGTACGTCAGATGGGCGCGCTCGGCGTCGGTACGGTGCCCGGTCTCCTCCAGCCGTTCACCGGCGTACTCGGCGACCGTCTCCAGCAGCCGGTAGCGCATCCCGCCCTCGGCCCCCTTGTCCGGCAGAGGCGCGGCCACCACCAGGGACTTGTCGACCAGGGAGCCGAGCGCGTCCAGGGCGACGGGCCCGCACACGGCCTCGGCGGCGGCCAGGTCGCAGCCGCCCGCGAAGACGGACAGCCGGGCGAGGACGTCCCGTTCGTCGGCGTCCAGCAGCTCCCAGGACCAGTCCACGACGGCCCGCAGGGTCTGCTGGCGGGGCAGCACGGTGCGGCTGCCGGAGGTGAGCAGCCGGAAGCGGTCGTCGAGCCGGGCGGCTATCTGGCGCGGGGTGAGCATCCGCAGCCGGGCCGCCGCCAGTTCGATGGCGAGCGGGAGTCCGTCGAGCCGCCGGCAGATCTCCGCGCACGCCTCGGGGTCGTCCTCGACGCGGAATCCGGGCCGGGCCGCCGCGCCCCGGTCGGCGAGCAGTCGCAGCGCGACCGGCTCCGGCAGCGGCTCCACCGGGCGCACCAACTCCCCCGGCACGCCGAGGGGTTCACGGCTGGTGGCGAGGACGGTCAGCTTCGGGCAGCGGGCCAGCAGCCGCTCGGTGAGGTGCGCGGCGGCCTCGATCACGTGCTCGCAGTTGTCCAGGACGACCAGCATCCGGCGCCGGGCGCAGTGCTCCACGATCCGTTCGAGGGGGTCGTCGTACCGGTCGGTGACGGCGCGGATGCTCTCGGCGCCGGCGCCGTGCAGCACGGTGTCGCGGGCACCGATGGCGGTGAGCACGGCCTGCGGTACGGCCTCGGGGTCGTCCACGGGCGCCAGTTCGGCCAGCCACACCCCGTCCGGGACGGTGTGCCGTACCGCCTCGGCGGCCTCCTGGGACAGCCGGGTCTTCCCGGCGCCGCCCGGCCCGAGCAGGGTGACCAGGCGGGCGGCGCCCAGATCGGCGCCGATGGCCTCGATGTCGGTCTCCCGGCCGACGAAGGAGGTGAGCCGGGCGGGCAGGTTGCCGAGCGCCCGGTGCTCGGGTTCGGCGGGCGCCTGGGTCAGCAACTCGGTGTGCAGGGCGCGCAGTTCGGGCCCGGGGTCGGAGCCGAGCCGGTCCGCGAGCAGCCGTCGTACGTCCTCGTAGGCGGCGAGGGCCTGGGCCGGACGGCCGGCGTCGCGCAGGGCGCGCAGCCGCAGCGCCTGGAGCGGCTCGTCCAGCGGATGCTCGTCGCACAGGGCGGTCAGCTCGGGCAGGGACTGCTCGGCGTGCCCGAGGGCGAGGCCGGCGGTGTGCCGGGCGCGCCGCGCGTCCAGGCGGCGGGTCTCCCAGCGGGCCGCCTCGGCGGTGTGGTCGGGCAGGTCGGCGAGCGCCGGGCCGCGCCACAGGGCGAGCGCGTCGTCCAGGACGGCGGCGGCCTTGGCCGGGTCGCCGTCGGCGAGGGCCCGCAGGCCGTCGCCGGTGAGCCGCTCGAAGCGGTTGAGGTCGATGTCGTCGGGCGCGGCGGTCAGCCGGTAGCCGCCCTCGGCGGAGGCGACGGCGTCCGCGCCGAGGGTGCGGCGCAGCCGGCCGACCAGCGCCTGGAGCGCACCGGCGGCGTCGGCGGGCGGGTCGGCGCCCCAGACCTCGTCGACCAGCACGCCCACGGGCACGGTCCGCCCGGCCCGGAGCGCGAGCACGCCCAGCAGGGCACGCAGCCGCGCCCCGCCGACCGGGACGGCCGTGCCGTCGGGGCGGAGTACCTGGATGGTGCCGAGCAGCCGGTAGCGCACGGAGACCATTGTCGCCGGAGCGGTCACCGGTGGTCACCGGGTTCGGGCGGCGTGCCGTCCGGGACCTCCAGGGCGACGAGGACGCCGACGGCGCGGCGGATCCGGTGGGGGCCCGGCTCTCTGCCGGGTTCCTGGCTCTCGAACCACTTCGGGCAGGCGCCCACGGCCTCCAGGGTGTGCGCGCCGGGTACCGGTTCCATGCTGTCCGGGCCGCCGTGGTTCTCCACCCGGGCCCCGGCGCCGTAGCCGCGGCCCTGCCGGATGTCCTCGGCGTCGTGGGCGACCAGCGGCCAGGCCACCTCGTCGCCCACCGCGAAGGGCGTGCCGCAGCACTCCATCTGCCAGTTCTCGTAGAACACCCTCATCCGTGGCATTCCTCCAGGGTCCAGGAACCGGACGGCGGGCGCGAGACGTTTCCCCGACGAGTGCGCGGCCGGTACGGTCGCAGTCCTTGACCGTCCCCCCTCAGCACGGGAGCCCGCCATGGCCACCGCCACCACCCGCCGCGGCGATCGCCGGGTCAGTCCTGTGTTCCTCGGGATCCTGGCCGTGACGGCGGTGGCGGGCTGGGCCACCTGGACGGGGTATGCGACACAGCGGGGCGTCGCGGTGTTCCTGTTCGTGACGGCGGCCTGGATCGTCTCCCTGTGCCTGCACGAGTACGCGCACGCGCGCACGGCCCTGCACAGCGGTGACATCACCGTCGGCGCCAAGGGCTACCTCACCCTGAACCCGCTGAAGTACACGCACGCGCTGCTGAGCATCGTGCTCCCGGTCCTCTTCCTGATCATGGGCGGGATCGGGCTGCCCGGCGGCGCGGTGTTCATCGAGCGCGGCCGGATCCGGGGCCGCTGGCGGCACAGCCTGGTCTCGGCGGCGGGCCCCCTGACGAACGTGCTGTTCGCGGCCGTGTGCACGGCCCCCTTCTGGCTGGACGCGCTGGGCGGCGTACCGACCGACTTCCGGTGCGCGCTCGCCTTCCTGGCCCTGCTGCAGGTGACGGCGGCGATCCTGAACTTCCTGCCGATACCGGGCCTGGACGGCTACGGCGTGCTCGAGCCCTGGCTGTCGTACAGGGTGAAGCGGCAGGTGGAGCCGTTCGCGCCGTTCGGCCTGCTGTTCGCGTTCGCGCTGCTGTGGGTGCCGTCGGTCAACATCGCGTTCTTCGACATGATCCACGCGATCCTGCGCGCACTGGGAGTGAGCGACCTGGACACCTCGTACGGCTGGAGCCTCTACCGGTTCTGGGCCTGAGCCGCCCGGTCGCGCTTGACGTAGTACCAGGTCATGTTGGACGTCAGACCCGCCAGCAGCACCCAGACGATCCCCAGCCAGCTGCCCTGCGCGAAGGAGACGACGGCGGCGGCCACGGCGAGGACGCAGACGACGAGGGTGTAGAGGGCGATGCGGGGCATGGGGGTGGCTCCTGTGGGGGACACTGCTCGGGACTGCTTCACTGCTTCGCCGACCAGTGTCCCCCATCGGCTCAGACGTCCGTGACGCGGAGCCCGGCGTGGGCCTTGTAGCGGCGGTTGACGGAGATCAGGTTCGCGACCAGCGACTCGACCTGGTGGGCGTTGCGCAGCCGGCCGGCGAAGACGCCCCGCATGCCGGGGATGCGCCCGGCGAGGGCCTGCACGATCTCGACATCGGCCCGCTCCTCGCCGAGCACCATCACATCGGTGTCGATCTGCTCGATCTCCGGGTCCTGGAGCAGGACGGCGGAAAGGTGGTGGAAGGCGGCGGTCACGCGGGAGTCCGGCAGCAGGGCGGCGGCCTGCTCGGCGGCGCTGCCCTCCTCGGGCCTGAGGGCGTAGGCGCCCTTCTTGTCGAAGCCGAGCGGGTTGACGCAGTCCACGACGAGCTTGCCGGCCAGTTCGTCGCGCAGTGCCTTCAGCGTGTCGCCGTGGCCGTCCCACGGTACGGCGACGATCACGATGTCGCTGCGGCGCGCGGTCTCGGCGTTGTCGGCGCCCTCGACACCGTGGCCGCACTCCTCGGCGGCGGCCCGGGCGCGCTCGGCGGCCCGGGACCCGATGATCACCTTCTGGCCGGCCCGGGCGAGCCGGTAGGCGAGGCCCTTGCCCTGCGGTCCGGTGCCGCCGAGCACGCCGACGACGTAGCCGGAGACGTCGGGCAGGTCCCAGGGGTCCTTGGCGGGGGCCTTGGCCGGGGTCTGTGCGCTGTCGGAAGAGGTCGTAGAGGTCATGGGTGCGACTCTACGTCCGTGCGGGGGACGGCACCGGCCCGCGCGAGCCGCGCCACCGGAACCCGGCGGAAGGCGATGGTCTCGTAGGCGCCGAAGTCGCCGGTCTCGTAGAGGAGTCCGACGGTGTCCGCATCGACGCGGACCAGGTCGGAGTAGGCGGCCGGCAGCCCGTCGGCGGTGAACGCCGGGCGCCAGGTGGCGCCGCCGTCGGTGGAGGCGCGGATCGTCATCCGGGCGCGGGAGGCGGGGTCGGCCGGGCCGGAGCAGAGGAGCAGGTCCGGGTCGCGCAGCTGGAGCACGGAGGCCTGGCAGACGGGTGCGGTCAGCCCGGCCTGCGGTCGGAAGGGTTCGACGAGCGTCCGCCCGCCGTCCTCGGAACGGGCGTCGGCGCGGTTGCCGGGCGAGGGGGAGTCGTTGCGGGTGTTGAAGTAGACGCGCCCGTCGGGGAGTTCGGCGGCGGTGGTCTCGTTGACGTTGACGTACCCGTCGGTGCTCTCGTCGAGACACCCGAGGTACCAGGACTCCCCCCGGTCGTCGCTGAGCAGGCAGTGGCCGCAGTTGTACCGCGGTTCGGCGCCGGTGTCGGTGCCGGTGGGCGGCAGGGTGTGGTTGGCGGGGACGAGGACCCGGCCGGTGCTCAGCTGGAGGGCGTGGCCGGGTGTGGTGGCGTACCAGCGCCAGCCGGGTTTCTTCACCTGTGCGGTGATCTCCCTCGGCGCGGACCAGGTCACGCCGTCGTCGTCGCTGTGCTGCACCCACACCCGCCGCCCGTCGGCGTCCGGCACCTGACCGCGCAGGACGGCGGCCTCGGTGGCGGTGGCGGCGGCGCGGATGTGCACGAGCAGGACGCGGCCGGTGTCGAGGACGACGGGGGCGGGGTTTCCGGCGAGATCGGTGCCGTTGCTCGCGGCGATCCGGAGCGGGCCCCAGGTGCGGCCGCCGTCCGTGGACCGCTTGAGCACGATGTCGATGTGCCCGTGGTCGGCGGCTGAGTCGACACGGCCCTCGCAGAAGGCGAGGAGGGTGCGGGCGCCGGTGGCCACGACCGCAGGGATCCGGAAACTGGCGTAGCCCTCGTGTCCGGCGCGGAAGGGGACGGTGACCTCGGCCATCGGGCGGCTCCTCGGCGAAGGTGAGGGGGACGGGGACCGGTTCGTGCGGGGACCTGTTCGCACGGTGACCGGTGCATGTCCCCGGGGCGGGCGAATTCCGGGTGAACTCCACGTCACGAGTGACCGTTTGCGGCAGGATGCGGGCGTATGGACGCCGTACGGGTCGCGCTGCTGCGGGAAGTGCTCGCCGGGACCGAGTGGCTGGGGGCCACCCGGAGATTCGCGGGGGTGCTGCGCGGGTCGGTGGTGGCGCACGGGGGCGGGCTGCTGCTGGTGGGCACGCCGGAGTACGAGCCGTGGCATCTGGCGGCGCATCTGGTGGACGAGGCCGCGTGGTCCGGGACGCCCGAGCTGGCGCCGACCCTGGTACGGCAGCACGTGCGCCCCTCCGACCCGCCCCACCTGGCCGTGGGGCCGGGCCGGATCGAGGCGGCACGGCGGGGCGAGACCCTGCTGGTCGTGGCTCCCGAGGAGCCCGCGCCGCTGCTGGAACGGGTCCACTCGGCTCGGCGGGCCGGGGTGACGGTACTGGCCCTGGGGCCGGGTGACGGCGACCTCGCGGCCATGGCCCATGACACGCTGGCCGTGCCCGACGGGGCGGAGCTGGACCTGGACACCGTCCAGCACCTGGTCAGCGCGGCGGCCGGCGAGAACGGGGGCTCTCCGAGGGTTCGGCGGGGGTTCCGGGACAGGTTGGCAAGGCTGGCGGAAGCGCTGACGGCACCGCCGCCGGCCCCCTGGTGACGGTGCAACGGGCCTCTTCCTCCAGCCTCTCGGCCGACCGGGACGGGTGGGCGGACGGGGAAGGAAAAACGGTTGCCCCACCCTGCCCGGCAGCCGAACATGCCTGAAGTGACCCGCGCCCTCCTCCCCGACCTCGCCCCCTGGAAGGCCTCCGCGGATTTCCGCCGCCTCTGGATGTCGGGCCTGATCAGCAACTTCGGCAGCTTCCTCACCTTCGTCGCGCTGCCCGTCCAGCTGAAGGACCTCACCGGCTCGGCGGCTGCCGTGGGCGCGATCGGCGCCGTGGAGCTGCTGCCCCTCGTCGTGTGCGGCCTGTACGGCGGCGCCCTCGCCGATGCGCTCGACAAGCGGAAGCTCATCGTGTGGACGGAGGCCGGGCAGGGTGTGCTGAGTGCCGTTCTGCTGCTCAACGCGCTGGCCCCGCACCCCATGGTCTGGCCGCTGTACGCCGTCGCCGCCCTCTCCTCCGCCCTGGCCTCCGTCCAGCGCCCGGCCCTCGACTCCCTGTGGCCCCGGATCGTCGCCCATGCCGACATGCCCGCCGCGGCCTCGCTGAACTCGCTGCGCTGGACCGTCGGCGGAGTCGCGGGCCCGGCCGTCGCGGGCGTGGTCGTCGCCTGCGCGGGCCTCGGCTGGGCGTACGCCGCCGACGTGCTGACCTTCGCCGTCTCGCTGGCGTACATCGTCCGCATCGCCCCCTCCCCCGCCTCGCACGAGGCGTCGAAGCCCTCGCTGCACGCCGTCCTGGAGGGCGCCCGGTACGCCTGGAGCCGCAAGGAACTCCTCGGCACCTACGTCGTCGACCTCGCGGCGATGTTCCTGGCCATGCCGCTGGCAGTGCTGCCGTTCCTCGCCGACGAACTGCACGCCGACTGGGCGCTCGGCCTGATGTACGCCTCCGTCCCGGCCGGCGCGATGCTGGTCAGCCTGACCAGTGGCTGGGCGTCGAGGATCCACCGGCACGGGCTGATGGTGGTGCTGTCGGCGACGGGCTGGGGCCTCGCGGTCGCGGCGGCCGGCGTGTGCGGGAACGTGTGGCTGGTCCTCGTCCTCCTGACCGTCGGCGGCGGCTTCGACATGGTCAGCGGGATCTTCCGGTCGGCGATGTGGAACCAGACGATCCCGGACGAGCTGCGCGGCCGGCTCGCCGGGATCGAGCTGCTGTCCTACTCGGTCGGCCCGCAGCTCGGCCAGGTCCGGGCGGGCGGCATGGCCGCCTGGGCGGGCGTACGGGCCTCCGTCGTCTCCGGCGGGCTGGCGTGCGCGGGCGCCATGGGACTGCTCGCGCTGTGTCTGCCGGGGCTCATGACGTACGACGCCCGCACCAACGAGCACGCGGTACGGATGCGCGAGCAGCGCACGGCCGTACAGGCCTGATCAGGGCTGCCCGGTCCTGCTCAGTCGTCGTCGGTGCTCCCGCCCGCCGCCGTGTCGTGCCAGCGCGGGTCGTTCTCCCACTGGAGGTTGCGCTCGGCGGCCGTCTCCATCGCGCGATGGGCCTCCTCCGGGGAGCCGTACGGTCCGAAGCGGTCCTTGCCCGGGCACTCCGGGCCCTCCTCGACCTTCTTGTGCTCCAGGCAGTAGTACCACTCGCCCGGCTTGCCGACGGTGCGCTTCTTGAACAGGGGCATGAACAGCTCCTCTCGCCAACGTCATGTTCCCCCATGTCGGCTGGATAGACTCGCTGTCATGTCTGGCCAGTCGCTGCTCGTACCGGGGGAGCTGTCCCCCACCCGTTCGGTACCCGGAAACATCCGCCGCCCCGAGTACGTCGGCAAGCCCGCGCCGGCGCCGTACACCGGACCGGAGGTGCAGAGCCCGGAGACCATCGAGGCGATGCGGATCGCCGGCCGCATCGCCGCGCAGGCGATGGAGGAGGCCGCGAGGATCATCGCGCCGGGGGTCACCACGGACCAGCTGGACAAGGTCGCCCACGAGTACATGTGCGACCACGGCGCCTACCCCTCCACGCTCGGCTACCGCGGCTTCCCGAAGTCCCTGTGCACGTCGGTCAACGAGGTCATCTGCCACGGCATCCCGGACTCGACGGTCCTCAGGGACGGCGACATCGTCAACCTGGACGTGACGGCGTACATCGGCGGGGTGCACGGCGACAACAACGCCACGTACCTGGTCGGGGACGTGGACGAGGAGTCCCGGCTGCTGGTGGAGCGGACCCGGGAGGCCCTGAACCGCGCGATCAAGGCGGTCCGGCCGGGCCGGCAGATCAATGTCATCGGCCGGGTCATCGAGTCCTACGCCAAGCGTTTCGGCTACGGAGTCGTCCGCGACTTCACCGGCCACGGCATCAACACCTCCTTCCACTCGGGCCTGATCATCCCGCACTACGACAGCCCGCACGCGACGACGGTCATGCAGCCGGGCATGACGTTCACCATCGAGCCGATGCTGACCCTGGGCACCCACGAGTACGACATGTGGGAGGACGGCTGGACGGTCGTGACGAAGGACCGCAGGCGGACGGCCCAGTTCGAGCACACGCTGGTGGTGACGGAGACCGGCGCGGACATCCTGACCCTGCCGTAACGGCGCGCTCGCCTCGGCCCGCTCTCCTCGGAGGGCGGGCCTTTCTCATGCCCCTGATGCGTTTCCGACAGCCTGTCGGTAAACTTACCGACAGGCTGTCGGCAAACCGGGGAGTGTCCATGGAGTCGTTCTCGTCCCTCATCCGCACCGCGTCGCACGAGCAGCACGTGGAGGCGGAGACCTCGACGTTCATGAGCGACCTGCTCGGCGGCCGGCTGGGCGTGGCCGCCTACGCCCGCTACACGGAGCAGCTGTGGTTCGTGTACGAGGCCCTGGAGGGCGGCGCCGGGCGGCTGGCGGCGGATCCGGTGGCGGGGCCGTTCGTCCGGCCCGAGCTGTTCCGGCTGGCAGCGCTGGAGCGCGACCTGGCGCATCTGCGGGGGCCGGGGTGGCGGGCGGGCCTGAGCGCCCTGCCGGCCACGCGGGAGTACGCGGCCCGGGTCCGCGAGTGCGCCGAGCGCTGGCCCGCCGGCTATGTCGCCCATCACTACACCCGCTACCTGGGCGACCTGTCCGGCGGCCAGATCATCCGCGACCGGGCGGAGAGGACCTGGGGCTTCGCCAGGAAGGGCGACGGCGTCCGCTTCTACGTCTTCGAGGGCGTCCCCAACCCGGCCGCGTTCAAGCGGAGTTACCGCGAACTGCTGGATGCGGTGGACGTGGACGAGCTGGAGAAGCAGCGGGTGATCGCGGAGTGCAAGCGGGCGTTCGCCCTGAACACAGGCGTGTTCCGGGCCCTGGGCGAGGAGTTCCCGCTGAGCGCCTAGGCCCTGTCGTCAAACTCCCGTCGTCCGCCCGAAGGGCGGGCCCTGCGGCGTCAGGTGCGTGCTCTGGGGGTCCCCCCCCGGCCGAAGGCTGGGGGAGTGCCGGGCCCTGGCCCTCGTACTGGACGTACTCGGGCCCGGGCCCGGTGCGGCGAGAGTGCGTGCATGGCGTCGCGGGGCTGGGGGCACCTCCCGGCCGAAGGCTGGGGGAGGGAGTTTGACGACAGGGCCTAGCGTGGGAGGGTGCTCAGCGCTCCAGGTAGACCCGGCCGCCGACCTCCACCCATCCCTCCGGCTGCGGTGCGGTCAGGATCTGCGATCCCCTGCCCTGGGTGATGTTCAGGGCGCGGCCCAGCCGGTCGGTGAGCAGGAGGGCCGCGGCGCCGGTGGCCTCGTCCTCGTCGATGCCGTCGTTCCGGCCGGGGAAGGCGCGGGCGCGGACGCGGCCGGCCGCCTCGTCCTCCCAGGCCCAGGCGTAGATCCACTCACCAGGTGCCGGGATCTCCAGGGCGTCGACCTCGGCGGCGCTGCCGTACTGACGCAGGGTGCGCGGCGGCGCCCACTCCGCGCGGGCCTCGATCCAGCTGAACTCCCCGTCCAGCCGGGCGCCGACGACCCCGGCGGGCGTGACGAGTTCGGGCACGTCGAGCAGCCAGGCGGTGCCGACGCAGGGGTGACCGGCGAAGGGCAGGCGCAGGGTGGGCGTGTAGATGTCGATCACGCCGCGCTCGGGGTCGTCCACGAACACGGTCTCGCTGAAGCCGAGTTTGGCGGCCAGCTCCTGCCGGTCACCGCGCTCGGGCAGCACCGAGCCGTCGCGGACGACACCGAGTTCGTTGCCGTAGCCGCCGTTCGGTCCGCAGAAGACACGGAGTACGTCGTAGTCAGTCACGGGGGAATTGAAACATCGCGGCGCCCGCGAGCGCGTCCCAGGCGGGGGCGCCGCCGGGGAGCGGGTGGGTACCGGTGGCCACCGAGGCGTACGGCAACCCGGCGAGGGTGTCGCCGTAGGCCCGGTTCACGGCGTCCCGTTGGCGTTCGGCTCCCGGCCCCGGGGGAAGCGCGGCAAGCCGCTGCAGGTGGTACTCGTGCGCCTCGTGGACCTTTTCGGCGCCGTGCCACTGCACGTCGGCCGCGGGCAGCCGGGTCAGCACCACGCAGTCCGGCCTGCGGCCCTCCGCCAGCGCCGCCACCGCCCGATCGTGGCCGTCGAGCAGGAGCCAGCCGTCGAGGAAGGACACCCACCACAGCAGGACCGGCGCGGCCGTGCCCTCGCGGACGAGTCTGCGCTGCGCCTTGACCCGGCCGGAGTCGGGTGGCGAGAGCGGGCGCAGCGGGACGACACCGTGCCAGCCGCCACCGCAGGAGAGCTCCAGCGTGCCGCCGGGCCACTCCCGCACGAGGTCCTCCTCCCAGATGCCGGGCGGGAATCCGGTGCGCAGGGCCAGCTCCCAGCGGCCGTCGCTCAGCGGGGTCCCGGTCGCCTCCTCCAGCCGACGGGCGTACTCGTGCGGCCAGTTGACGGAGGACCGCTGCTGCGCCGCACGCAGCGGCGGCAGCGGCGAGCGGTAGCCGTCGAGGCGGTGCAGATACAGCTCGGGGCAGCACGGCGCGCCGTCGGCGACCGACCGGCCGAGCAACAGGGGGCGCCCGGACTGCCGCAGGAGCACCATCCTGCCGTCGTCCGCGGTCTCGAAGCGGAGCGACGACGGCTCCGGCCGGTCCCGGATGTCGAGAACCAGACGGCCGGCCCCCAGCGGTTCCCTGCGCGCGTTCGCCATGCCGGCCAGCGTCCCACGGACCTCGGCCCCGACGGTCGTCCAGGGTAGGGTTCGCCTCCGGGAAGGGGAAGGTGAAGGGACCCGATGAGCAGGGATCGCAGCCCGCACAGGCTCCGCAGGCGTGACCGAAACGCACTCATAGCGGCCTCGTTGACCGCTTTGTCACTGACGGCGAGCGGGTGCATGGTGGTGCACGGGGAGCGCGAGGTACTCCCCGCCGCCACCCGTGCCGAGGCCGCCAAGGCGCTCACCGCGTTCACGACCGCGTACAACGAGGCCGACAAGGCCTACGACAACTCCCTGGACGCGCCCTATCTCACCGGCCCGTTCGGCGACATCACGGCCGCCCGGCTGAAGGCCAGGCACACCAACAGCCCGTCCGGCAACCCGAACCACGTGCCGCTGAAGCTGTCGGACGTGAAGATCACGATCCCGAAGAAGGCCGGCTGGCCGCGCTGGTTCGTCGCCGACGCCAAGGGCAGCAACACCGGCGACCAGCGCTGGCTGATGGTGTTCACCCGGGGCGACCTCGGCGAGCGCTGGCGGGTGGCCTACGTCACCCTCGTGGTGCCGTCCGCGGTACCGGAGTTCACGACGGACAAGGACGGCTGGGCCGAGGCGGTACCGGTCGGCTCCCAGCAGTTCGCCGTCGCCCCGGGGAAGCTGAGCCAGGCGTACGCGACGTACCTGAAGAAGGGCGGCCAGACCTTCGCCGACGGCAGCTACACCAGCGGCGAGCGTGCCGACCGGGCCAGACGGGACCGCAAGCCGGGCCTGGTCACGCAGTTCATCGACGGGCCGCTGACGAACGGCAGCTACGCACCGCTGGCGCTGCGCACGGCGGACGGCGGGGCGCTGGTGTTCTTCACCACACACCACTACGAGAAGCAGACCGCCGCCACCGGAACCACCGTCCCGGTCACGAACAAGGACGTACAGGCACTGACCAAGGGCGAGGTGAAGCAGTCCCTGACGCTGGAGTTCATGTCGGGAGAGGTCGCACTGGACCCGGCGGGGAGCGGGAAGGTGTCGGTGCTGGGCAGGGTGCCGGGGCTCACTTCGGCGCAGGGCGAGTGATCAACGCCCCGAAGCGGGGCACCCCAGCACCGCCGAGCTCCCCGAAGCGGGGCGCCCCAGCACCGCCGAACTCCTAGTGCCGGAGGGGCCAGCCGGCCCCTTCCGCGCCCACGTACCGCGAACACGCGTCGGTCAGCACCTCCAGCAGGCTCAGCGGATCCGGCAGCGCGTGCTCCGGTCCCCGTACCCACCGCACCGACTGATCGTCACCGGGGAGCCGAGCCGGGGGCACCAGCACATACGAGCCCCGGCAGTGCCAGCGCAGCAACGGGTGCTCGTCCATGGTCTCGGGGTGGCAGTCCAGCTCGCACGGCCACCACTCGTCCTCGTCCTCGGGGGTGCCGCGGGTGAGGGTGAAGAAGAGCATGCGGCCGTCGTCGCTCTCGGCGACGGGCCCCACCTCGACGCCGGAGCCGAGCAGCCGCTCCAGCGCCTCCCGCCCGGCCTCCAGGGGCACGTCGAGCACGTCGTGCACCATGCCGGTCGCGGTGATGAAGTTGGCCTGCGGCTGGTGCCGGGCCCAGCGTTCGATCTGGGCGCGGTCGGTGGTGGACTGCGTCTGCCAGGCGAAGGACACCGGGTGCCGGGCGGGGGTGGGACAGCCGACGCGGTCGCAGGAACAGCGGTAGCCGGGGGCGGGGTGCGCGGCGGGGGCGAGCGGCAGGCCCGCCGCGGCGGCGGCCACCAGCAGGGCCTCACGGCCCCCCTCGTCGGGGGCCTCCTTCGGGCGGCGTCCGAGCAGCCACTGGGAGAGTTTGCCCTGCCGGCCGGACCGGCCGCCGAACGTCGCGCTCATCTATCCCCTCGGTCTGGTGGTCGCCTCGCTGGTGTGCGGACAGTGTGCCTTATCGTCCCATCTTCATGTGCTTCGGGGTGGCTGGGATGCGATTCCGTGCAGTGCGTACTCGACGAGGGTGTCCGTGTAGTCGTACGAGATCGGCCCGGTGTGCTGCAGCCAGCGCTGCGCGAGCGGTGAGACGAACAGTTCCAGGGCGATACGGGGATCGACGCCGGGCCGTACGTGCCCGGCGTCCTGTGCGGAGCGCAGCCGGTCGACGTACAGCTGGAGCTGGGGTTCGAGGAGTTCGGTGACGAACCGGCGGCCGAGCGGCTCGTTGACCAGGCCCTCGGCGGCCAGCGCCCGGGAGGGAACCTCGAAGCGCGGGTCGAGCAGCTGGTCCACCGTGATCCGCAGCACCGCCTTGAGGTCGGCGGCGAGGTCCTCGGTGTCCGGGACGGTGTACGGCTCCCGGCCTGCTTCCCGTGCCGCCTGCCCGGCGAGGTCGAGGAACGCCTCCAGCAGGACGTCCGCCTTGGACGACCACCAGCGGTAGATCGTCTGCTTGCCCACCCCGGCCCGCGCGGCGATCCCCTCGACGGTGGTCTTCGGGTACCCGACCTCGCCGACCAGGGCGAGGGCGGCGGCGTAGATCGCCCTGCGGGACTTCTCGCTGCGGCGGGTGGCGTCGGGGGCCGGCTTCTTGACCATGAGGGGACGCTAACAAGCCACGGCGGCTACGCGGACGGCTCCTCCGGGGAGTCCTCCGGCGGCCAGGAGTCGCCCCACTCCGCGTCCCGGGCCGCCTTGTACAGGGAGCCGTGCCGTTTGGTGATCGTCGTGCGGCGCAGCTGGTCGTCGGCCTCGCACAGGTCCAGCAGCACCTGGCCCTTGCGGATCTGCGGGCGCCGGATCACGCGGGCGGGGGCCGGCGCGGCGGGCAGGCGGGTGGCGACGACGTACGAGAACTTCTCGTCCTCGTACGGCAGGGTGCCGCCCTTGACCTGGCGGTGCAGGGAGGAGCGGCTCACCCGGGCGGAGAAGTGGCACCAGTCCCGGCCGGGCTCGATGGGGCAGGCGGCGCTGTGCGGGCAGGGGGCGACGACGTGCAGTCCGGCGCGGATCAGGCGGTCGCGGGCCTCGATGACGCGGGCGTAGCCGGCCGGGGTGCCGGCCTCCACGATCACCACGGCCTGCGCGGCGGCCGCGGCGGCGTCGACGAGGGCGTCGCGGTCGGGCTCGGAGAGCTCGTTGAGGACGTACGACACCGTGACGAGGTCGGCGTCGTCCAGGGTGAGGTCGGCGCCGATCCGGGCGCGCTGCCAGCGGGCGCCGCGCAGGGCCGGGTTGGCGCCGGCGATCTCCCGGCCGAGGGCGAGGGCGGGCTCGGCCCAGTCCAGCACGGTGACGCTGCGCTCGCCGGGCCAGGTCGCGGTGACGGCCCAGGTGGCGGCGCCGGTGCCGCCACCGACGTCGACATGGCTGCGGGGCGTCCAGTCGGGGAGGGCCGCCGCGAACGCCTCCAGCGCCGAGCGGACCGCTTCGAACGTGGCCGGCATGCGGTAGGCCGCGTAGGCGGCGACGTCGGCGCGGTCGCGGAGGATCGGGGCGTGGGTGGGCGTCTCGCCCCGGTAGTTGGCGATCAGCCGTTCCACGGCCCCGGCGGCCTGCGTGGGCGGGAGTCCGTCGAGCAGGTCGGCGAGGCTGCGGCGCAGGGCTTCCGCCGGGCGTACGGGGGCGTTCACCCGGTGATTCTATGGCGCCCGGTGCCGGTGCCGGACCTGCTGGGGGCTCCGCCCCGGTACCCCGGCCCATGCCCGCCCACCACCCGTCCGGTTCGGCTCAGATCACCGCCCTCGCCAGCCGTGTCGCCAGCGCCGCCCGTGGTCTGCTGTCCGGTGCCCTGCGTCTCGGGTGGACCGTGTTGGCCAGCACGATCAAGAACGTGTCCGTCCTCGGGTCGAGGACGAGGGACGTGCCGGTGAAGCCCGTGTGGCCCGCCGCCCCGTGGCCCGCGAGTTCGCCCATGAACCACGGCTGGTCGACGGCGAAGCCCAGCCCCGGCGGGGCCAGCAGCAGTTCCACGAAGTCGGGGCCGAGGATGCGGGCGGGGCCGTAGGCACCGCCGGTGAGCAGGGCACGGCAGAAGACGGCCAGGTCGCGGGCGGTGGAGAAGAGCCCGGCGTGCCCGGCCACACCCCCCAGCGCCCAGGCGTTCTCGTCGTGCACCACGCCCCGCAGCATTCCGCGGTCCGCCTTGGCCCAGGGGCGCCGCTGGTCCTCGGTGGCGGCCGCGCCGGGGCAGGGCCCGAAGCAGGTCGCCGTCATGCCGAGCGGCCGGGTGATGCCGTCCTGGACGAGGACGTCGAGGCCGCGACCGGTGATGCGCTCCAGCACGGACTGGAGCAGGAGCATGTTCAGGTCCGAGTACAGATACCGGCCCGGCTCGCCCGTCGGGGGCTCGGCGCGCAGCAGGGCCAGCCGGCTCGCGTCGTCCGGGCAGTCGTACAGCGGCAGTTCGGGGCGCAGCCCGGAGGTGTGGGTGAGCAGTTGTCGCACGGTGATGCCGTGGGCGGCCGCGGCGTGGAAGTCGGGCAGGTAGTCGCCGACCCGGGCGTTCATGCCGAGGGTGCCGCGCTCGATCTGCTGCACGGCGGCGACGGAGGTGAACAGCTTGGTGAGGGAGGCCAGGTCGAAGGGCGTGTCGACGGTGGCCGGGACCCGGGCGGCAGGTGGCAGTTCGACACCGGTGTCGGTCTCGGGGTCGTGGGCGGAGTAGCGGACGGCCCAGCCTGCGGCCTCGGCCACGGCGACCACGGGTCCGCGTCCGGCCAGCACGACGGCGCCGGCCGCCCAGGGGCGGTCTCCGGCGGTGAGGGCGTGCACCTCGCCGACCAGGTGCCCGAGTTCCACGGGGTCGAGCCCCGCCCTCTCCGGTGTGTCGGCGCGCAGTCTCGGTGCGCTCAGTTCTCGTCTCCCTCCGACCCCGCACGTGTGTTCCCACGTGTGCTCCAGGGACGGCACATTCCCATGAAGCAGGCCGTCGCGACCAGTGCTCCCGCCAGTTGGACCACCGCCATGGGTACGGCGGTGTGCTCTCCGGCGACGCCGACGAGCGGTGAGGCCACCGCGCCGACGAGGAAGGAGGAGGTGCCGAGCAGGGCGGAGGCGGAGCCGGCGGCGTGCCGGGTGCGCAGCAGGGCGAGGGACTGGGCGTTGGGGAGCGTGACGCCCATGGCGGACATGAGGACGAAGAGGGCGGCGGCGACCGGCGGCAGACCGACCTCGCCGAGGGCGCCGGTGGACATCAGCAGCAGGGCGGTCGCGGCGAGCAGGATCACGGCCAGGCCGCACGCCAGCACCTTCTCCAGGGCGACCCGTCCGACCAGCAGCTTGCCGTTGACCTGCCCGGCGATCACCAGCCCGACCGAGTTGAGGCCGAACAGCAGGCTGAAGGTCTGCGGGGAGGCGCCGTAGATCTCCTGGACGACGAAGGGGGACGCGCTGACGTAGGCGAACAGCGCGGCGAAGGCGAAGCCGCCGGCCAGCATGTATCCGGTGAAGGGGAGGTCGGCGAGCAGGGTGCGCAGGGAGCGCAGGGTCTCCCCCACTCCGCCGGCGTGCCGTTCGGCGCGCGGCAGTGTCTCGGGCAGCCGCAGCCAGACGACGGCCGCGAGGACGGCGCCGACGGCCGTGAGGACCGCGAACACCCCGCGCCAGTCGGTCACCCTGAGGATCTGCCCGCCGATCAGCGGCGCCACGATCGGGGCGGCCCCCGATATCAGCATCAGGGTGGAGAAGAAGCGGGCCATGGCCACGCCGTCGTAGAGGTCGCGTACGACGGCCCGCGCGATGACGACTCCGGCGGCGCCGGCGAGGCCCTGCGCCAGGCGGAGGACGACCAGGGTCTCGACGTTCGGCGCGAAGGCGCACAGGGCGGTCGCGAGCAGGTAGACGGCGAGCCCGGCCAGCAGCGGGCGGCGACGGCCCCAGCGGTCGCTCAGGGGACCGACGACCAGCTGCCCGAGCGCGAGGCCGCCCATGCAGGCGGTGAGGGTGAGCTGGACGGTGACGGCGGGGGCGTGCAGGGAGCGGGTGACCTCCGGCAGGGACGGGAGGTACATGTCCATGGCGAGCGGGGGCGTCGCGGTGAGAGCGCCGAGGAGGAGGGTGACGAGCGGGCCGGTGCGGCGGGTGGCGGTGGACAGCGGGGACGGGGTCGAGCGCTGGGCATCCGGTGTCGGCGCCGCCGCGTGCTCGGGCATGTGTCCCTCCCTGTTTCAACCAACCGGCACCTATGCTCTCAGCTCGTACACACTGCCGGGGCACACATGACCGAGGGCGGGGCGATGGCGGAGCAGACGGTGCGCTGGGGGATTCTGGCGACGGGCGGGATCGCGGCGGCGTTCGCGGCGGACCTGGTCGATCTGCCGGACGCGGAGATCACGGCGGTGGCCTCGCGGCGGCGGGAGTCGGCGGAGGCGTTCGGGGAGCGTTTCGGGGCGGCTCGGGCGTACGGCGACTGGGAGTCGCTGGCGGCGGACGAGGACATCGATGTCGTGTACGTCGCCACTCCGCACTCGGCGCACCGTGCGGCGGCCGGGCTGTGCCTGGAGGCGGGCCGGAACGTGCTGTGCGAGAAGCCGTTCACGCTGAACCTGCGGGAGACGGAGGAACTCGTCACGCTGGCGCGGGAGCACGACCGCTTCCTGATGGAGGCGATGTGGATGTACTGCAATCCACTGGTCCGGCGGCTGATGGCGCTGGTGGACGACGGGGCGATCGGTGAAGTGCGCACCGTGCAGGCCGACTTCGGGCTCGCGGGCCCCTTCCCCGCGGCGCACCGGCTGCGGGATCCGGCGCTGGGCGGTGGAGCGCTGCTGGACCTGGGCGTGTATCCGGTGTCGTTCGCACAGCTGCTGCTGGGGGAGCCGGACGCGGTCGCGGGGAGCGCCCTGCTGTCGCCGGAGGGCGTCGACCTGCAGACGGGCGCGGTGCTGTCCTGGGAGAGCGGTGCGATGGCGGCGCTGCACTGCTCGATCGTCGGCGGTACGGGCGGCACGGCGTCGGTGACCGGTTCACGCGGCCGGATCGACGTGCCGTCCGGCTTCTTCCACCCGGAGCGGTTCGTGCTGCGCCGCGACGGCCGCGATCCCGAGGAGTTCCCCGCCGACCCGGCCGACGGGCCACGTACCACCCTGCGGCACGAGGCGGTCGAGGTCATGCGGGCGCTGCGGGCGGGCGAGAAGGAGTCGCCGCTGGTGCCGCTGGAGGGTTCGCTGGCGGTGATGCGCACGCTGGACGCGCTGCGGGAGCGGATCGGGGTGCGGTATCCCGGGGAGGCGGTCGCGGCGACCGTGTGACCCGACGGGCCGAGAAGGCGATCGCAGCGTCACATGAACCGGCACGCCGGGAAGGCAGTCACCTCGGCCCCGCGAACCGGCGTGCCGGGAAGACGGTCGCGGCGACCGCGTGAGCCGACATGCCGAGAACAGGGCCACCCCGGCCCGGCGAACCGGGAACACAATCACCTCGGCCCCGCCAACCGGCGTACCGGGAAGACGGTCGCGGCGACCACTGGACCGGCGTTCCGCAGAAGGGCGCACCACCGGTCTCCCGCGCGGATTCGGTCCCCGCGAGGAGGTGACCGCCTTCCCCGGGTAACCGTATGGCGGACACGGGATTCCGCATGGCGGACTTGCCGCCTACGCTGCGGTGTCATGACTGACAGGGAATCGAAGATCGCGGTGGTGACCGGCGCCGGCTCCGGGATCGGGCGGGCCGTCGCCGTGGAACTGCTGCGGGCCGGCTGGTCGGTGGCGTTGGCCGGCCGGCGCACCGGGGCACTGGAGGCCACGGCGGCGCTGGTCCCGCAGGCCGCCGCGCTCCCCGTGCGCACCGACGTCTCCCGCCCCGAGGACGTGGAGGCGCTGTTCGCGGCGACGGTGGAGCGGTTCGGCCGGGTCGACCTGCTGTTCAACAACGCGGGGACCTTCGGACCCGGCGGGGTGCCGGTCGAGGAACTGTCGTACGACGCCTGGCGGCACGTGGTGGACACCAACCTCAACGGGGCGTTCCTGTGCGCCCAGGCGGCGTACCGGCGGATGAAGGAGCAGGATCCGCAGGGCGGCCGGATCATCAACAACGGCTCGATCTCGGCCCACACGCCCCGCCCGCTCTCGGTCGCCTACACCGCGACCAAGCACGCCCTGACCGGTCTCACCAAGTCGCTGTCGCTGGACGGGCGGCCGTACCGCATCGCCGTGGGGCAGATCGACATCGGCAACGCGGCGACCGACATGACGGCCCGGATGCAGGCGGGGGTGCTGCAGGCGAACGGCGAGGTGGTCCCGGAACCGGTGATGGACGTGACCGACGTGGCGCGCACCGTGCGGCACATGGCCGAGCTGCCGCTGGAGGCGAATGTGCAGTTCGCGACGGTGCTGGCGACGGCGATGCCGTACATCGGGCGGGGCTGAACCCGTCTCCGCAACCGGAATTCGAACATCCGCGGTATTGCGGCATGTCGAGCTTATATGCTCAACTTTCCTTCACGAGAGCTTCACAGTTGGAGCACGTGGATTCCGCAAGCCATCACCGATGGGGGAGGCGACGGCCGTTCCACCGGGCCGGAGTTGGGGGTGGACCTCGCGACGGGACGCGAGGTACACGCCGGCCGGTGGAACGGCCGCCGCACTGTTCAGCGCCGGTGCCGGCCGGCTCCCGGCTCCGTGGCCCCCGCATCCCTCTCGGACATCTCCGCTCCCTCGGCCGCCTCGGCCATCGCGGCCGCCGCGACCGCCCTGCGCCGCCGCTTGACCACGAGCGCCCCCGCCGCCGCCAGCAGCAGGGCCGTACCGCCCGCGCCCTCCACCAGCCGGCCGGTGGACGGGCCGCGGGAGCCCGAGCCCAGCGCGCCCGCCGCCGCCTGCACCGCCTTCCCTGCGGGCGCCTCGGTCGCCTTCGCACCACCCTCGCTGAGCGGATCGACCAGCGTGCCCACGGCCTGTGCCGAACGCCCGCGCCCGAAGCCCCAGTCGAGCAGCGCGGCGGTCTGCTCGTAGACGGCGTTGCTGCCTTCGGCGGGATGCATGACCGTCACCAGCAGGGTGCGCCCGCCCCGGGTGGCCGCGCCGGTGAAGGTGTTGCCGGCGTGGCTGGTGTAGCCGTTCTTGACGCCGATCAGGCCGTCGTACGTCTTCAGCCCCCACGCCCCGGTCAGCAGGCGGTCGGTGTTCTGGATCTGGAAGGTCTTCTTGCCGCCCGCCGGGAAGTCCGCGGTCCGCGTGCCGCAGTAGCCGCGGAAGTCGGCGTTCTTCAGGCCGTGGCGGGCGAACAGCGTGAGGTCGTACGCCGAGGAGATCTGGCCCGGGTGGTCGAAGCCGTCGGGGCTGACCACATGGGTGTCCAGGGCCTGCAGGTCCGTGGCCTTCGCCTGCATCTCGGCGACCGTCTTCGCGATGCCGCCGTTCATGTGGGCGAGCACGTGCACGGCGTCGTTGCCGGACCGCAGGAACACGCCCTGCCACAACTGCTCGACCGTGTAGGTGATGCCGGGCTTGATGCCGACCAGGCTGGAGCCGAGCGGGACGTCGGCGACGTCCGAGTCCTTGACGGTGTACCGCTGGGTGCGGTCGAACTTCTTCAGCACGGTGTCCGCGAACAGCATCTTCAGCGTGGACGCGGGCGGGAGCCGCCGGTGCGCGTTGAACGCGGCGAGCACCTCGCCGCTCTCGCAGTCGGCGATCAGCCAGGAGCGGGCGGTGAGCTTCTCGGGCAGCCCCGAGGCACCGCGCACCTGGACGCCGTTACCGGCCAGTTGCTCGCCGCCGATCACGGTCGCGGCGGACGCCGGAGTGGTCGCGGACAGGGGCAGGGCGGCGGCCGTCAGTCCGAGGACGGCACGCCGGCTGAGCGGGGAACATTCGCGCACCCGGGGAAGGTACACCGCGCCGAGCAGCGGATTCCGCACCACGGGGCCGTCATCGCCGTGGAATTTGCCACGTTATGAAAATCCGATGTTACCCAGGAGACCGAGGTCGAGGGCGCGGTGGACCGCCCGCACGGACTCCTCGTCGGCCACCGTCCCCCACCCGAGCGGCTGCCCGTCGGCGGCCCGTCACTCCCCGCCGATGGCCCAGCAGTCGAAGCCGAGCGGGCCGACGTCGATACGGCTGCGTCCCAGGGTCCTTGGGGTCTCCATGTCCGTGAACGACAGGAGTTGGAGTGCCCGCGCGCACAAGCCCCCTACGGCGCTTAAGCCTGCCCGGTCTCGAAGCGCGAGATGCGCCCGTCGTCCTCCACGGTGAAGGTCCACCGGGTGCGCATCTCGCCCCAGGTGTCGTTGCGGTAGCGGGCGAGCACGGCCCGGCCCCCGTCGGACTCGCTCTCGACGTCCATGTGTCCGTTGGAGGAGAAGATCTCCCGGTCGATCCACTCGGCGAGGTCACGGTCGGATCCGTCGTCGGACATGGTCGCACCGGGCTCCAGGAGCGCCATGAAGCCTTCCCGGTCATGGGAGTTGACGGCGTTGACGAACGCCCTAACGGCCGGGTCGCTGAGTCTGGCTGGCTTAATCGTCATGGCGCAAGGTTCACACCGGGGTGCCGGACCCGCCACCCGAACGCCCGCCAGAACGGGCCCGGTGGTGTGGAACCTGCGACGGTGGACACACGAGCCTCTCCGCCTCTCCGTTTGGGAGTCACCGTGAGCTGTTTCGACCGACGCGATCTGGGCCTGCTGCTGCTCCGGCTGGGGACCGGCGGGGTGCTGGCCGCGCACGGCACACAGAAGCTGTTCGGCTGGTTCGGCGGGGGCGGTCTGGAGGGCACCGGCCAGTTCATGGAGTCCGTCGGCTACGCGCCCGGCAGGGCGAGCGCCACGGCGGCGGGCCTGGCGGAGGCCGGCGGCGGCGCCCTCCTCGCCCTGGGCCTCGCGACCCCGGCGGCGGGCGCGGCGGCGGCCGGCGCGATGGCGGGGGCGGCGACGGTCCACATGCCCAACGGCTTCTTCGCCCAGGAGGGCGGCTACGAGTACGCGGCGAGCCTGGGCCTCGCGGCGGCGGGCCTCGCGGTGACGGGCCCCGGCCGCCTCTCCCTCGACCACGCCCTCGGCCACGTCTTCGACCGGGGCTGGATGGTACCGGTGGCCCTGGGGGTCACCGCGGCGGCGACGGCGCTGGTGATCGGGGCGCGGAACCAGCGGGTGCGGGTGAAGGTGGAGGGGGAGCAGGAGGTGCTGTTCGAGGAGTAGGCGGTGCGGGGCGGTGCCGGGGGCATGGGAAGCTGCCCGGCATGACCGATCAGGACACCACCGGCACCGCCGCCCTCTGGCCGACCATCGACCAACTCTGGTCCCGCCTGGAGGCCACCCGCAAGCACCCCGGCACCGAGGGCCTCCTCCTGCGCGTCCTGAAACTCTCGGAGGAGGTCGGCGAGGTGGCCGAGGCGATCATCGGCACGACCGGCCAGAACCCCCGCAAGGGCGTCACCCACACCTGGGAGGACGTACAGGCGGAACTGTGCGACGTGGTGATCACGGCCCTGGTGGCGCTTCGAACCCTGACGCCGGAGGCGCGGGAGGTGTTCGAGGGGCATCTGACGCGGGTGAGTGCACGTCCGCTGCGGCCAGATCACTCGGCCTGATGCCCGTGCCAAAGTAGTGAGCCAGGGAATCCGGTACGCCGTCGACTCCGGCGCCAAGGCCATCTACATCTCCATGAGGGCGTACAAAGGCTCTGACGAACTTACTGCCGCTGTGAAGTACGCCCTGAACGAGGGAGCCCTGATCTTCGCCGGATCCGGCAATGATGGGACCTCGGAAGTCGAATACCCCGTCGGGACTCCCGGGGTGGTGGCGGTGGGCGCCGTAGGCCGTGACCCCCGTAAGACTGGACCAACAACCAGGTCCTCCGCGTCATGCTAGACACCGCCGGCGCCCCCACAGACGGCGCCAAACGCAACGAGTCCATCGGCTACGGCATCATGCGGTCTCGCATCGCCCTGCCGAACCCTGGTGATCCCGGGCCGGCCGATGCCTACCCGCTGCCGGACTTCTCAGGCGCATCCTCGATGTCGCCCTCTCCCGGCACTGCCGGTTCCAAGGACTCCGCCTCGCAGGCGAAGGATAGACAAAGCGGCGGCCGAAGCTTCTTCCGACCAGGGCAGAAGCGACACTCTGTGGGTCGCACCGGGCATCGGAGCTGCGCTACTCATCGGCGGAGTTGTTGCGGCTGTTGCCACAAGGAAGCGTCGCCACTGAGAAGCACGAGTGTGGTTGCTAGCCTGGCAGGCGCACGCCAACCGAGGTGTAACGGGGAGAGGGTTTATGTCCGAGTCGGCAGGAGATCGGCACATGGTGCACGGTCATTCCGCACACCCGGTGGGCATGCGGCTCAATCACCTTCAGGACATCCCGGGCGGGGGCGGGCCCGACCTCGCCCACTCTCCGGACGAGAAGAAGGCCGCCGCGGACACACTCGGCAAGTACATCGAACCGGATACCAAAAAGGCCGGGCAGCAGGCGGATGACGAGACGGGCGCCGTGGTGAAGGCGTTCGATGCGAAGGACGGACACGGCTGGCTCACGTCCACTGCCGTCAGTAAGGCGCACAAGATCTGGGGCGAACAGGTCCAGAACTTTCTGATCCGGTTGGCGGGGGATGAATCGGCCCTCCGGAACAACAACACCGTGTTGACCGGAACGGATACGGGAGTGGCCGGTACGGCGCGCAAGGTGTCCGTGTTCGACACGTACTCACCGCCGCCGAAGCACTGACAGACAGCCGGGCTGTCTCGCAGGCCACCGAATTCACTGCTTCCAACGGGGACCCATGCCGACCTACCACGAGATCCTGACGACCGACCTGTCCACGCTCACCAAGGCCGCCGAACGCTGGGACGGCATGGCAAAGGACTTCAACAAGCAGGAGACCGCGTACCGGCGGGACGTCCACGGCATCACCCTGCTCCCGACGTTCGCGGGCGAGAGCCGGCAGGCCGCCAACGCGCGCTTCGGCGTCAGGCTCACGGAGTTCCAGAGCGCCCAGACCGAGGCCAAGGCGATCGCCTCACTCCTCCGTGAAGCGCACACCCAGTTCGTGGACCTGCGCAAGAAGCTGGAGTCGGCCCGACAGGACGCGATCGCCGCGGGCATGAAGGTGTCAGACCAGGGCGTGGTCTCGTACGACACCGGGAAGCTCAGCCCGGGGGAGCGGCAGGAGCTGGCGCACGACCCCGACTCTCAGGAGAGCGTCCGCAAGTCCGTCGCCTCCTGGCAGGCCCGCATCGACCAGTGCGTGAAGGACGTGGACGACGCCGACAAGGGCGTCGAGGTCGCCTTCGACGCCGTCGTGAAAGGCCCCGACATGGGCGACGGCACCGTCCCCGGCTTCAACGGCAAGGCCCAGGGCGACATCGACAAGTACGAGGCCCAGGAAGCGGACGACATCGCCCGACGGGTCGCCAAGGGCGAGAAGGTCTCCGCCGCCGACCTGGCCGAACTGCGCCGCACTTTCCGGGACAACAAGGGCGACAAGACATTCAGCCAGACCTTCCTGGACGGTTTGGGGCCGGACGGAACGCTCAAGTTCACGAACAAGCTGGAAGACCTGGCGTACTTCGACGACACCAAGAACAAGAGCACCTACCTCGAAATCAATGGCGGCCTTGCGGACTCCCTGGCAGTCGCCACACGGGTGCCGGACTTCAAGGACTCCGAGGGCAGACGCCTGCGCTTCGGAACCACCGCGTACAACGAGGCGTTCCAGGCCTGGACGAAAACAGATGACGCCCGGTTCTACACCAAGTGGCGTGCGGCGCT
Source organism: Streptomyces sp. NPDC001852 (assembly GCF_042891825.1). NCBI lineage: Bacteria > Bacillati > Actinomycetota > Actinomycetes > Kitasatosporales > Streptomycetaceae > Streptomyces > Streptomyces sp. NPDC001852. The sequence goes on along the minus strand of NZ_JBIATN010000034.1, from coordinate 26,936 downwards.
ACGTGAACACGGCGACGACGAATACGCCCTCGAAGCAGCGGGAGACAAGATCCCCGTCGGGTACGGGCAGGGCCAGAAGATCCGCGGCTACCAGAGCCTCGCCACGCTCATGCAGCAGGGGCACGACTACTCGCCCCAGTTTGTCGCGGACGTCGCTGACGACATGATCGCCACGGAGAAGAAGGACCCCCACATCTGGGATCTCTATGGCAAGTTCAGCGACAAGGACGGCGATGGATGGTTCGCGAACGACCCCGTCGACGGCGCCCTTGAGGCCATGTCACGCAATCCGGAAGGGGCGACCGGCTATCTCGACCCCGGCACCGCCGCCGGCAGGGAACGCTTGGACTACCTCCTCGGCCACGGACACGGCGGCCGGGACTGGAACATCATCCACACCACGCACGAGGGCGCCAAGACCGACTACGTGGGACCCGACGTGGAGGACAGTGACGCCCGCAAGGGCTTCGGCGATGCGCTGGAGGCCGCGACGACCGGCCAGGCGCCAGGCGGCTATCACCCGGTCGGTCAGCACACCGAGCCGCAGGCCCGCATCCTGCAACACACCATCGACACACTGGACTCGGATAACCAGGCGAAGAAACTACCGAACAACCTCACGCTTCCGCTGGCGCACATCCTGACGGCATACACGCCGGACACCCATGAGATCAACGCACAGTCGGATTCCCGTTTTGAGCTCCCTCCGGGTAATACAGGCTCGGTCTGGAGCGACAAGAACGGAGCACACATCACTGTTGCGCGGGACTCCCTCACCAAGCTCATGCGCGGAATAGCCAATGATCCCACGGCGTTCGGACATGTCTACGCTGCGGAGCAGCACCACGCTCACGACCTGTTGGCCGCTCTTCCGCAGGATGCCAGCAAGACGGTGATCAGTAATCGCATCACCGACTGTTCGCGGGCCATGGGCGCGTATGACGGGGTCCGCGCCGACATCATCTTCGGTGAACGCTTCAACAAGACGCAGTGGGCCGCCGACTTCAACCACGGCCTCAGCAGCTCGCTCAGTACTGCACTGATGTTCAAGCCGAAGAACGCCGAATTCCTCGGCCCGGCCGGGGATGTGGCCTCGAGGGCTCTCGACCTGTACACGTACGAATCGAACAAGGAACACGTTGCCGAGGCGAACCTCAAGGCCACGGAAGACAACGTCAAGCTCTACGCAGCCGGACAGCACGACGTGGAGAACATGGTCAGGATGTGGGGCCAGAGCCGCGGCAATGACATCGACAGCGACTGGACGAAGCAGTATGTCCACGTCGGCCAGCAGGACTACAACTACGGCCGTGACCGGGCGCTCGACGTTCTCCGAGCCGACCGGTGACGCCGAAGGGTGACACCACCCGAACGGGAAGAGCACAATGAAGATCTTTGCAAGCCGCAGGCAGCGCCTGGTCGGCTGGTCCGTGGGCGGCATCCTGCTGACGCTGTACATCGTGGGGCAGGCGCTCTACAGCACTGGCGTCTACGCGTCCTGGCGGGATCAGCAGTCCCTGGACTCGGCATGCGGCGGCACCCTGGCTCAGGGCGGCCTCGACGATGCGCTGAACTCCTCGCAGGTGCGTGCCAGGGCCGCCGACGACTCGGAGTACCTGGCGGCCTGCCTGATCAACAGGCCCGACACAGGTCGGCATGGCGGCGCTCTCCAGCTCATGCTCCGCTGGAGCGATCAGTCGGCCGCATCCGAGGCCCTCGCGCCGTTCAGCAGGAACGCCAACGGGGTCCAGGGGCAGGCGGCTCCGCTCGGCAACGGCTGGCCGGGCTTCGTCCGGTACGACGGGGCAGCGCAAGTCGTGGTCGCCCTTGACTGCCAGAACAACAAGAACCGGGCTCTGGTGGCATACGGCGACCTCATCCAGTGGCCGGAGGACGCCAAGACGAAGGAACCCGTGCTCACCGGGCTGGGCAGAGTGACGACGGAAACGGCGCAGAGGGCGGCTGCCAAGTACGAGTGCCAGGCGCAGGGCGGCAGACCGTTGACCCATGTCCCGTTCCCGTCCCCGAGCGGGAAGACAACCCCTCAGCAACTTACGCAGACCCGGGGCTCCTGCGTCGCGCTGCGAGGACTCGCCGGCCAGGCGTCCGACGCCGGGACGCCCGACTTCGTCGAGTACCCCGCGGACGCACACACGCCGCAGGTCAACTGCTACCTGTACACCCCGGCAGGGAAGCCGGGTTACGGGTTGTACGCGTACTACGGTGTCGTCGCCAAGGACTTTGAGTCGGTCAATTCGGCCAACCGCAGCGACGACTACGCCTTGGCGACCGCCACGTGCCCTCAGTCGGATCAGGAGGCGGTATTTGTGCTCTACCACCTCTACGACCGGGACACCGACAGCTACCCCGTCCGCCATTACTCGGCGTCGTTCGCCAAATCCGCAGTGAAGGCATTCGCCGAGCACGAGGCAAAGCTGCGCGGCTGTACCGACGTGAGGATGATGTCCCGATCATGAGGCGTTGCCAGGCCCTCACAGGTGGTTGATCGGCGGTGCCGGCACAGCATGGCGGCGACAGATTGGTCAACAGCTGCCCCTGGCACCGGGCCGGCGTGCACATCCCCGTGCACAATCCCCCGGGAAACCCCGGGAAACCACAGGTACAAGCGGGAGGGCAGACGAGTCGGGCTGTACGCCGGGTTCTGTTCCCCGGTGCCCTCGCGGGCGCCGGGGCGACGGCCATCCATCTAGGGCCGGTGTTGCCACCGGCCTCGTGCGGTCTACCCGCGGACTCGGGCGGGCAGCCCTCGAGCGTCCGCGCAGGAGCACCGGGGTGCTCCCTTTTGACCTTGCTCCGGGTGGGGTTTACCTAGCTGCCCAGGTCACCCTGGGCACTGGTGGTCTCTTACACCACCGTTTCACCCTTACCTGGGGCCGAAGCCCCGGGCGGTCTGCTTTCTGTGGCACTGTCCCGCGGGTCACCCCGGGTGGCCGTTAGCCACCACCCTGCCCTGTGGAGCCCGGACGTTCCTCGGGAAGCCCCCTAGGGGGACTCCACGCGGCCGTCCGCCCGGCTCGTCTGCCGTGTCGACCATGGTACCGGGCGCCTGGGGCGGCGCGGACCCGCGGCCGCCGTCGCCAGGACCGAGCCCGTCAGGATCAGGGCGAAGGCCACCAGGACCGTCGTCGTCAGGCGCTCGTTCAGGAAGACCGCGCCCGCCGCCACCGCCACCGCCGGGTTGACGTACGTGATCACCGTCGCCCGCGTCGGACCCGTCTCCTTGATCAGCTCCAGGAACGCCACGAAGGCCACCGCCGTGCAGAGCACGCCCAGGCCGGCCAGGGCCGCCAGGGCGGGGGTCGAGGGGAGGGAGGACGGGAGCGTCGCCATGGCCACGGGTGCGTAGACCAGCGCCGCCAGGGTCAGGCAGGCCGCTGTCAGGTGGAGCGAGGGGACGTCCTTCATGCGGCGCGCGGCTATCAGCGGGGCGGTGGCGTAGCCCACGACCGTCACCAGGACCTCCGCCAGGGAGCGGGCGTCACCGCCGGTGAGGTGGGGCAGGGTCAGGACCGTCACGCCTGCCAGTCCGAGGGCGAGGCCCGTCAGGCGGCGGGCTCCCAGGTGTTCCGTGTCCCCGAGGAGGCGGGCCACGACCAGGCCCATGATCGGTACGCCCGCGATCAGCAGGCCCGACGTCGAGCTGGACAGGTGCCGTTCGGCGTCGGTGAGGGTGAACCAGGGGACCATGATCTCCAGGCACGCGAAGGCCAGCAGGGGGCGCCAGTGCGTGCGCACGGTCCGGGGCAGGCCGCCCTGGCGCAGGGCGAAGGGGAGCAGGAGGAGCGCGCCGAGCGCGCAGCGCGTGAACACCAGCGCCGGCGGGGACACCTCGGCCACCGCCACCTTGATCAGCAGATAGGGGATGCCCCAGATCACTCCCATGAGGGAGAACAGGAACCAGCCGCGTGCAGTCATGCAGCGAGTTTCGGCCGGCCTGTCACCTGGCGTCTTGAACGCTGTTGCGGTACGCCGCCGGCGTCGCCCCGAGCACCCTGCGGAACCAGCGGGTCAGGTGGGCCTGGTCGGCGAAGCCCACCAGCCCCGCCACCTCCGCCGGGCGCAGGCCCGCCGCGAGAAGCGTCCGGGCCCTGCTCACCCGGTGCTGGGCGAGCCAGGCGTACGGGGGTATGCCCATGGTCGTACGGAAGGCCCGCAGGAGCTGGTAGCGGGACAGGCCGAGGTCGGCGGCCAGGAGGGCGAGGGAGGGCGGGTCGGTGAGTTCGTCGGCGAGGCGGTCGCGGACCGTCCGGGCGATCGCGGCCGCGCCGGGGATCTCGTCGGACGCGGATCTGGCGGTGGAGTGGCGGCGGGCCAGGGCCGTCAGCAGCCAGGGCAGCACGGACTCGGCCTCCAGGGGGTCCGGGCAGGTGCTCAGCCGGGTGTGGGCGCGGCGCAGCGCGGCGGCGAGTTCGGGGTCGTCGAGGAGGGGCTCCCGGAAGTGCGGGAGGCCGCCGAGGGTGCCGTCGGCCAGGAGGGACGGCTCGGCGTACAGGGCGCGGTAGGCGTAGCCGTCGGTGGCGTTGCCGGGGCCGCCGGTGTGCATCTCGCCGGGGTCGAGGACGACGATCGTGCCGGGGCCGGTGCGGATGTGGCCGCCCCGGTAGTCGATGACCTCGCTGCCGCCGACACAGACGCCGATCGTGTACTCGTCATGGGCGTGCGGGGCGTAGGTGTGCCGGCGGAAGTTCGCCGTCAGGAGGTCCAGCGGAGGTCCGCCGCTGCCCAGCCGGGCGCGCGTCCACAGCGCCTGTTCCGTCATCCGGCCCCACCACCCCTTCCGTCATGGGTGCAACGCCTTGGGCCCCGCTTTCATGCCGCGTCCGGGGCGGCGCCCGCGGGAGGCCGGCCGGGGAACGTGGAGCCGCCGTGGAACGTGGCGCCGGAGGGCGCAAGGAGCCAGGCGCTCACCCTGACCTGTCGTCCCGCCGGGTGGCAGCGGGCTCTTCGGCAACCATGCGCTCCAGCGCCCCGAACGCCGACTCCAGGCACCGCCGGTGGTCCCGCGCCACCTCCTGCACCGGGTCCCCGGCCAGCAGCCGTCGCGCGGAGGCGACGAAGACCGTGCGGTAGGCGGCGACCGTCAGTGCGGCAAGGAGGTGCGGGTCCGGTGCGCCGGTCCCGGCGAGGGCCTCGGCCAGGGACCGCTCGACCTCCTCGACGCCCTCGCGGGCGCGGGCGCGCAGGGCGGGCGAGGCGATCACGGTCCGCCAGAAGGGCAGGAACCTCTCCCCCACCCCGCTCAACGGGTGCCGCTCCTCGAGGAGTCGGATCGCGAGCCGGTGCAGGGCGGCGAGCGGGGTCTCGTCCGGCCTGCGCTCCCGTACGGCCACGGCGACCAGCTCGACGGCCTGCGGGATGCGGTCGAGGAACAGGTCCTCCTTGCGCGGGAAGTAGTTGAAGACGGTCATGGCCGAGACGCCGGCCGCCCGGGCCACTTCGGCGACCGGCACCGCGTCGAAGCCCCGGTCCACGAAGAGCCCCGTCGCGATGTCCGAGATCCGCTGCCGCGTGGCCCGTTTCTTGCGCTCCCGCAGCGGAAGCTCCTCGTCCAGTTCCTCACCCATGCCACCCATGCCGAAAACTATAGCCACTCGAAATTTTTAGTGACTACAGTGAAACCCATGACGACTACGGATTACGACGTGGTGGTGGCCGGCGCCGGCCCCGTGGGCCTCTTCCTCGGCTGCGAGCTGGGGCTGGCCGGGGCGCGGGTGCTGGTGGTGGAGCGGCTGACCGAGGTGGACGAGACGATCAAGGCGGGCGCGGTCAACGTCCCGAGCGCGGTGGCCTTCTACCGGCGGGGCCTGCTGCCCGAGCTGGCGGCGGTGTGGGAGGCGGCGCGGGAACGGATGCGCGCCTTCCGGGAGAGCGGAAAGCTCCAGGACCGGGGCAAGCTCCCGCCCAAGTTCGCCGGGCACTTCGCCGGGATCACCATGGACCCCGATCTCTTCGACGGCTCCGACCCGGCCTGGGCGGACGTCGGCCCCGCCGGGGACACGGGACTCGGCGTGCCCCAGGCCGAGCTGGAGCGGATCCTGGCCCGGCGGGCCGCGGGGCTCGGGGTGGAGGTGCGCCGGGGCGTGGAGCTGACGGGCTTCGACGCCGAGGAGGACGGGGTCGCCGTGCACACCGGCGAGGGGACGGTCCGCGCGGGCTGGCTGGTCGGCTGCGACGGTGGCCGCAGCACCGTCCGCAAGCTCGCCGGGTTCGACTTCCCGGGCACCGACCCGGAGATCACCGGCTATCAGGCGGTCGTGGAGATGTCCGGCACCGAGCGGCTGCGCGTGGGCTGGAACACCACCGACGTGGGGACGTACGTCCACGGGCCGTTCCCCGGGCGCGTCCTCAGCGTGGAGTTCGACGGGCCGCCCGCCGACCGGTCGGCGCCCATCACCGCCGAGGAGCTGCAGGACAGCCTGCGCCGGGTGTCCGGCGTGCCCGAGCTCACGATCCACAGGGTGATCACCGCGACCCGGTTCACCGACAACGCCCGCCAGGCCACCGAGTACCGCAGGGGCCGGGTACTGCTCGCGGGCGACGCGGCGCACGTGCACTCGCCGTTCGGCGGGCAGGGGCTCAACCTCGGCATCGGGGACGCGATGAACCTGGGCTGGAAGCTGGCCGCCGTCGTGCGCGGGACGGCACCCGAGTCCCTGCTGGACACCTACACCGCCGAGCGGCATCCGATCGGCGCCTGGGTGCTCGACTGGACCCGGGCGCAGATCGCGGTGATGCGCCCGGACCGGCATGCCCGCGCCCTGCGCCGGGTGGTCACCGACCTGGCCCTGACCACCACGGGCACGACCTACCTCGTCACGAAGATCTCCGGCATCTGGCAACGCTACGACCTGCCCGGCGACCACCCCCTGACCGGCGCCAGCGCCCCCGACCTGGAGCTGGCCGACGGCACCCGGCTCGGCGACCATCTGCACACCGGCCGCGCCCTGCTGCTCGACCTCGCCGACGATCCCACGCTGCGCGCCCACGCCGAGGGCTACGGCGACCGGCTGCACGTCGTCACGGCCACCTGCCCGACCCGGCCCGAGCTGAAGGCGCTCTTCGTACGCCCGGACGGTTTCGTGGCCTGGGCCGCCGAGGACGCGGGCGGCAAGGGCCTGCCGGAACCCCTGGAACACTGGCTCGGCGCACCGGCCGAATAGCCGCTGGGCACTCAATGTCCTTGTGGGGGAAGGGAGATGGGGATGCTGAAGACAGCGGCACGGCTGGTTCGGTGCGAGGTGCGGCTCTACGTGAGCCTGGTGCTGTGGCCGGCCCGGCGCACTCAGGGGACCGGCGGCGGGCGGGGGTTCGGGTACATGCGCGGGCAGGGCGCCACGACGGTGGGGCCGGCCTTCGTGTGATTCCGCTCGGCGCGATCACCGCCGTACACCGTGAGACGCGACTGACGCACGTGCCGGCGGACGACGTGCTGGACCTCGCGGTCGGTTCACAGACGTCGGTGCGGCTGGAGCCGGCCGAGCCCGTCACCCACCGGTCGCTCCTCGGCCGCCCCGCCAGGTGAGCTCGGTGCGGCTGCACGCCGACGAGCCCGGCAGTCTCGTGCGGGCCCTCACGCCACAGTGAACAGGATCTTCGTCGCCCCCGGTTCGGCCCGGCCGAGCCGGACCACGCACTCGCGCTCGACCGTGCCGGCGATCCGGGAGCCGTCGGCCAGCCGCCGGGGCAGCGCGTCCAGCGCGGCGAGCAGCCAGTCGGGCGGGCGCCGGCCGGCCTCGGCGGCCAGGCAGATCTCCGAGGCGATGGGGGTCCCCCGCGCGAGCGAAGCCGAGCGTGGGGGGAAGCCGAGCATGGAGGGCGACAACGGACGGCAACGGCGCAGTCGGGCGTGCCGGACCCCGCGTCTCCGGCAGGATCCGCCGGGCGGGACCTGCGGTCGGGGCCGCACCGGTGGCACGCCGTACGCTGTCGCGGAGGTCTACGTGAGGAGTACGTGTTGCTGGTCCTGCTGCCGCCCTCGGAAGGAAAGGCGAACTCGGGCGAGGGCGCCCCGCTGGAGCTCGGGTCGCTGTCCCTGCCGGGGCTGACCGCCGCGCGGGAGGCCGTGCTCACCGAGCTGGCCGAGCTGTGTGCCGGGGACCCCGAGCAGAACGAGAAGGCACGCGAGGTGCTCGGGCTGAGCCAGGGCCTGCGCGGCGAGGTCGCGAAGAACGCCGGCCTGCGCACGGCCGGCGCCCGCCCCGCCGGGGAGATCTACACCGGTGTCCTGTACGACGCGCTCGGCCTGGCCACGCTGGACGCGGCGGCGGGGAAACGCGCGGCGGACTCGCTGCTGGTGTTCTCCGGGCTGTGGGGCGCGGTGCGGGTGACGGACCGGATCCCCTCCTACCGCTGCTCGATGGGCGTCAAGCTGCCGGGGCTCGGTGCGCTGGCGGGGCACTGGCGGGCACCGATGGCCGAGGTGCTGCCCGAGACGGCCGGCGACGGCCTGGTCCTGGATCTGCGCTCCTCGGCGTACGCGGCGGCCTGGAAGCCGAAGGGCGAGCTCGCGGGGCGCACGGCGACCGTACGGGTGCTGCACGCGCCGACCCGGAAGGTGGTCAGCCACTTCAACAAGGCGACCAAGGGCCGGATGGTACGGAGCCTGCTGACGGCCGGTGCCGCGCCCGAGGGGCCCGCCGAGCTGGTCGAGGTGCTGCGGGAGCTCGGGTACGTCGTGGAGGCGGAGGCGCCGGGCAGGGCGGGCAGGGCGTGGTCGCTGGACGTGCTGGTGGACGAGATTCACTGAGGAGCCGGAGACCTTCCAAACAGCGCCATTGCAGCATACGCAACGATCATTGCGCGTGCTGCAGCGGCTGGGCACGATGAGGGCATGACCTCACCGCTGCCCTCCTCTTCGGCTGCCTCCGTGCTGGACCTCGCCCCCGTCGTGCCCGTGGTGGTCGTCTCCGACGCCGCCGACGCCGTACCGCTGGCGCGGGCGCTGGTGGCGGGCGGGCTGCCGGCGATCGAGGTGACGCTGCGGACGCCGGGGGCGCTGGACGCGATCCGGGCGATCGCCGGTGAGGTGCCCGGGGCCGTCGTCGGCGCGGGCACGGTGATCACGCCGGAGCAGGTCGGCGCGTGCGTGGCGGCGGGCGCCCGGTTCCTGGTCGGCCCGGGGTGGACGGAGGCGCTGCTGGAGGCGATGCGCGGGTCCGGGGTGCCGTTCCTGCCCGGCGTGTCGACCACGTCGGAGGTCGTGGCGCTGCTGGAGCGCGGGGTGCGGGAGATGAAGTTCTTCCCGGCGCGGGCGGCGGGCGGGACGGACTATCTGAGGTCGCTGGCCGGGCCGTTGCCGCAGGCTCGTTTCTGTCCCACGGGCGGGATCGGCCCGGCGACCGCGCCGGAGTATCTCGCCCTGCCCAACGTCGGCTGCGTGGGCGGCAGTTGGATGGCCCCGGCGGACGCGGTGGCCGCCGGGGACTGGGCGCGGATCGAGGAGCTGGCGCGGGGCGCGGCGCGGCTCGCCGGGCTCAGGGACGCAGGTGGGACGTGTCGTTGAACAGCCGTACGCTCGCGTTGCCGTCGGCGTAGTAGGCCACCGCCGACAGGGAGGCCGCCGACAGTTCCATGCGGAACAGCGACTCGGGCGGGGCGCCGAGGGCGAGGCGGACGAAGGTCTTGATCGGGGTCACATGGCTGACCAGCAGGACCGTGCGGCCGGCGTGGGCGGCGACCAGCTTGTCCCGCGTGGCGGCGATACGGGTGGCCGTCTCGGCGAAGCTCTCGCCGCCGCCGGTCGGGTGGGCCTCCGGGTCGGCGAGCCAGGCGTTCAGGTCGTCCGGGTGGCGCTCGCGGACCTCGCCGAAGGTGAGGCCCTCCCAGGCGCCGAAGTCCGTTTCACGCAGGCCCTCTTCGATCGTCACGTCCAGGCCGAGGCGGGTGGCGACGATGGCGGCGGTCTCGCGGGTGCGGGTGAGGGGGGAGGCGAGGATGGTCTGGATGGTGCCGCGCGCGGCGAGCGCCTCCGCGACGCGGTGGGCCTGTTCGCGGCCGACGGCGGAGAGGGAGGGGTTGGTGCCGCCGCTGCCGGAGAAGCGTTTCTGGGGTGTGAGGGGGGTTTCGCCGTGGCGGAGCAGCACGAAGGTGGCGGGGGCGCCGAGGTCGGGGGCGCTGCTCCAGCCAGGGGTACTGGAAAGTTGCTGCTCGTCGGTGGTGGCAGGGCGCTGCTCGCTGACCGCGGCTGCGGCGGTGGCCGACGAGTCCAGGGCCGCCGTGGACTGCGCGGGTGACCACTGTTCGCCCTTCGAGCCTGCGTCCATCGCCTCGTTCGCCAAGCGGTCCGCGTGTTTGTTCTGTTCGCGGGGGATCCACTCGTAGGTGACCCGGTCCGGCGGGAAGACGGAGCGGGCCTGGGTCGCCAGGGGCTTCATGTCGGGGTGTTTGATCTTCCAGCGGCCCGACATCTGCTCGACGACGAGCTTGGAGTCCATGCGGACGTGCACCGTAGCGGCCGGGTCGAGGGCGTGGGCGGCGCGCAGGCCGGCCAGCAGGCCCCGGTACTCGGCCACGTTGTTGGTGGCGACGCCGATGTACTCGGCCACCTCGGTCAGCGGCTCGCCCGTGGCCGCGTCGCGGACCACCGTGCCGTAACCGGCGGGGCCCGGGTTGCCCCGCGACCCGCCGTCCGCCTCGACGATGAACTCCCGCACCCCTGAAGCCCCTTACCGGCTCTTACAGCCCGACTACAGACCCGACTCGGCCGTACGCACCAGAATGCGGCGGCAGTTCTCGCAGCGCACCACGGTGTCCGGCGCCGCCGCGCGGATCTCGTTCAGCTCGGTGATCGCCAGCTCCTGGCGGCAGCCCTGGCAGGTGCGGGCGTACAGCTTGGCCGCGCCGATGCCGCCCTGCTGCGCGCGCAGCTTGTCGTAGAGCTTCAGCAGGTCGGCGGGGACGGACCCGGCGACCACCTCGCGCTCCTTGGTCACCGCCGCCACCTCGCCGTCGATCTCCTCGAACGCCGCGTCCCGGCGCGCGCTCGCGTCGTCGATCTTGGACTGCACCGACGCGACCCGCTCGGTCAGCTCGTTCACCCGCTCCTGCGCGGCCTCGCGGCGCTCCATGACCTCCAGGACCACGTCCTCCAGGTCGCCCTGGCGCTTGGCGAGGGAGGCGATCTCGTGCTGGAGGTTGGACAGGTCCTTGGGCGAGGTGACCGCACCGGAGTCCAGGCGCTGCTGGTCGCGGGCGGCGCGCTGGCGCACCTGGTCCACGTCCTGCTCGGCCTTGGTCTGCTCGCGTGCGGTGTCGCTCTCCTCGGTCTGCGCGGCGACGAGCAGGTCCCGCAGCTGGGTGAGGTCCTTGTTCAGCGAGTCGATCTCGGCGTGCTCGGGCAGGGACTTCCGCTTGTGCGCGAGCTGCTGCAGGCGGACGTCGAGATCCTGGACGTCGAGGAGTCGGATCTGGTCGGCGGGCGCGGCGTTCAGTTGGGGGCTCCCGGAGTTCAGCTAGAGGTGGTGGACGCCGCGTGGGCGGTCCAGGGGTCGGTGACCGTCTTGGAGACGTGGACGCGAAGGTCCCAGCCGTGGCGGTCGGAGATCTCGTCGAGCTGGCTCGCGGCCAGCTCGCACCAGGGCCACTCGGTGGCCCAGTGCGCCGCGTCGAGCAGCGCGAGGGGGCTCTGGGCGACGGCCTCGGACGCCGGGTGGTGGCGCAGGTCGGCGGTGAGGAAGGCGTCGACACCGGCCGCGCGGACCTGGTCGAAGAGGCTGTCGCCGGAGCCGCCGCTGACGGCGACCGTGCGGACGACGGCCTCGGGGTCGCCGGCCACCCGGATGCCCTGGGCGGTGCCGGGCAGTCGCTCGGCGGCGCGGGCCGCCAGTTCGCGGACGGTCACCGGGTGGTCCAGCTCGCACACCCGGCCGAGGCCCCGCCGCCCCGCCGGGTCGGTCGGGTCCGGCACCAGGGGCCGTACGACACGGAGGTCCAGCGCACCCGCGAGCGCGTCCGAGACACCCGGATCCGCCGTGTCGGCGTTGGTGTGGGCCACGTGCAGAGCGATGTCGTTCTTGATCAGCGTGTGCACGGCACGGCCCTTGAAGTGGCCGGCCGCGACCGTGGTCGTCCCCCGCAGATAGAGCGGGTGGTGGGTGACCAGCAGGTCGGCGCCGAGCTTGACCGCCTCGTCGACGATCTCCTGCACGGGGTCGACGGCGAACAGGACCCGGGTGACCTCCTGGTCGGGGTCGCCCACGACCGTGCCGACCGCGTCCCAGGACTCGGCCCGCTCGGCGGGCCACAGGTTCTCCAGCGCGGCGATGACTTCAGACAGACGGGGCACGAAGGCAAGGCTACCTGGCTGGTCCGGGCGGCCGTACCGCATCCGTCCGCTCTGTCACCGCTCAGCACAAAGACCCCGCTTTCCACAGGTGAATCGCTTCTGCGCCACCCGTATGTGTGAAGCCGGGGTCGGCCCGTCCCCCGCCTGTGCGTGCGAAAACTAGCTTCGTCGCTGGAGGTGACCGAACGATGACGGCCTGTGCTATCGAACCCCCGTCCACGGGCGGGGCCGACGGTGCGCCGGGGACGGCGTTCTCCGTGACGGCGGACGGCGCCTACGCGGCCCGGCTCGCCCCGGCCGGCGACTGCTGGTTCCCGGAACGCTGGACGCTGGACGGCCCGGAGCCGTACGCGGTGCCGTTGCCCGGCAACCAGCCGGAGGAGCCCGGCACCGAGGTGCAGCCCCTGTCCGACGGCCGGGTGCTGATCCACCGGCTGGTCGAGCACCGGCACACCTTCTCGCTGCTGTACCCGACCGGTCCCGGCACCGGCGAGCTGCCGCTGGGCGCGGTGGAGTGCCATGAGCCCGGCACCGGGCTCACGCTGCTGCCGCCCGCCCCGGGAGGCGTACGGGCGTACGCCCTCGCCGTCGGGTCGCGCTCCAGCGTGGTGTGGCTGGTGGCGGGCGGGGCGTTCGGGCCCGAGCGGCTCGCCGAGGTGCCGGGGCGCTGTTCGGGCGGGATCTGGCTGGACCGCGCCGGGCGGATGCTGGCGCTGGACCGGCAGCCGGCCGGCGGGCCGGTCAAGACGGTCGTGGTGGACCTGGAGCGCGGGGAGGTCTCGCCGCTGCTGCAGATCGCGGCCGGGAGCGACGACCGGCTGCTGCTGGCCGACCCCGACAGCGGGCTGCTGATCATCTCCTCCGACGCCCCCTCGCCGGGGCGGGAACGACTGGGCTGGGGCGTGCTCGGCAGCCTGCTTCCGGTGCGTTTCCCGGAGTGCCTGCGGGTGCCGGACTGCGCGGTGACGCCGTTCGCGATCCAGCCGGGTCAGGTGCTGATGCCGGAGAACTGCGCGGTGGCCCTGCGCCTCGACGGGCCGTACGGCAACAGCTGGGTGGCGGTCTGGCGGCCGGCCGGGCGGCGCACGAGCCATCTCCCGGCGCCCGCGGGGTGGCTGGCCGGTGCCGGGCTGTGGACACGGGACGGGGTGCTGCGGCTGCCGTACGCCACGGAGGAGACTCCGTGCGGCGTGGCGGAGCTGACGGCGCCCAGGGGGGAGACGGCCGCGGACAGCAGTACGGTCGCGGCCGCGGGGGGCGCGGGTCCGGAGGGTCCGGTCCGGGACGGCACGGCTGCCGGGGCGCTCGGGGCGCCACCGGAGCCGGCGGAACCGGACCCTCCGAAACCTGTGGAACGTGTGGAGCCCGTGGAACGTGTGGAACCTGCGGAACCGGGCACCGTGGAGCCGGTGATGGCGCGTCCGGTGCCGTTGCAGCAGGCGCCTCTGGGACGTCTTGTAACGAACTAGTGCCGGTTGGCGTGTGCGCCTGGATTCGGCCCGTGGTGCGCCGGTTACACTCGCCCGGCTGTACGAAAGATCATGTTGACGGGGTGAATACTTCCGATGAGCGACACCAGCACGACGGAGCAGCTGTCTGCCGACTCTCAGGAGGCTGCCGGCCACGGCCGGCACCGGGGCCGGATCGCGGCCCAGGAGAGCGAGTCGGCCCCCCACGGCCGGCACCGCAAGCCGGCCGAGGAGACCGCGGAGGCGGCTGCCTGACGGCACGTGGAAGAAGGGGCGCCCGTCCAACGGGCGCCCCTTTTCGCTACCCCCGTCTCAGCCCCAGCACCTCCGCCGCCGCGAAGGTCTCCCCCGGCGGCCGGTCCGCGTAGTGCGCGGTGAGCAGCGCGTCGAGTTCGTCGTAGGTGAACGTCTCCTGCTTGCTGTCGAACTTCGCCCGCACCCGCGGCCGTTCGACGATCGCGACCATGCCGCCGTGCACGACGAGCAGCTGGCCGTTGATCCCGGCGGCGGCCGGCGAGGCCAGGTAGCCGACGAGCGGGGCGACGTGCTCGGGAGCCAGCGGGTCCAGGCCCTCGGCGGGCTGCTCGAACCCGGCGAAGACGTCCTCGGTCATGCGGGTCCGGGCGCGCGGGCAGATCACGTTGGCCGTGACGCCGTACCTGGCGAGGGCGAGGGCCGTGGAGGTGGTCAGGCCGACGATTCCGCCCTTCGCGGCCGCGTAGTTGGGCTGTCCGGCGGAACCGGCGAGGAACGCCTCCGAGGAGGTGTTCACGATCCGCCCGTAGACCTTCTCTCCCCCGGCCGCCTTGGACCGCTCCCGCCAGTGCGCGGCGGCGAAGCGGGTGGTGTGGAAGTGCCCCTTGAGGTGGACGCGGATCACCGAGTCCCACTCGTCCTCCGTCATGGAGAAGACCATGCGGTCGCGCAGGATGCCCGCGTTGTTGACGAGGACGTCCAGCCTGCCGAACTCGTCGACGGCCAACTGTACGAGTTCCTGCGCCTGCTGGAAGTCGGCGACGTCCCCGGTGTGGGCGACCGCCCGGCCGCCGTCCGCGCGTATCTCGGCGACGACCTCTTCGGCCGGTCCCGCCGAGGCCGCACCCGACCCGTCCCGCCCGGGCTGCCCGTAGTCGTTGACGACGACGGCCGCGCCCAGCCGGGCGAGCTCCAGCGCCTCGGCCCGGCCGAGCCCGCGTCCGGCGCCGGTGACGACGGCGGACAGCCCCTTCAACGGCCCCTCGGATGGCAGTGCCATTGCCGGTCCCCGTCCTCAGATCTCGATGCACGTACGCAGGGCCGTCCCGGTACGCATCTGGTCCAGTGCCTCGTTGATCCCCGCGAGGGGGACCCGGTGGGTGATCAGGCCCGCCAGGTCGATGCGGCCGGCCCGCCACAGGGCGATGGTGCGCTCGTAGGAGCGCAGCACGTCCCCGCCGCCGTACAGGGACGGCAGGATGCGCTTCTCGTCGAAGAACAGCTCGAACATGTTCAGCTGCAGGAAGTCGTCCATGGCGCCGGCGCCGACCACGACGAGGGTGCCGCCGCGCCGGGTGTTCTCGTAGGCGGTGCGGGCGGTGGCCGACTTTCCGACGACCTCGAAGACGTAGTCGAAGCCCTCGCCGCCGGTGACCTGCTGCTTGGCGTCGGCGAGTTCCTCGGGCGAAACCGCCTTCGTGGCCCCGAACCTGAGGGCGGACCCGCGCCGGGAGGCGACCGGGTCCACGGCGACGATCTCGGCGGCGCCCTTCAGCCGCGCCCCCTGCACCGCCGAGATGCCGACGCCGCCGCAGCCGATGACGGCGACCGACGAACCGGCCTGCACGTCGGCGGTGTTGAGGGCGGCACCGAGGCCCGTGGTGACCCCGCAGCCGATCAGCGCGGCGATGTCGTAGGGCACGTCGTCCGGGATCGGCACGGCGCAGCCGGCGTCCACCACGACCTCCTCGGCGAAGGTGCCGGTGCCGGCGAAGCCGAACACATCCGGATCGGTGCCGCCGGCGCGCCTGAAGTTGGGGGTGCCCGCGTTCATGAAGCCGGCCAGGCACAGCTCGCTCTGGCCGCGCCCGCAGGCCGGACAGGCGCCGCAGGCGGGCAGCCAGCAGATGACGACCCGGTCGCCGGCCTTCAAGTTCCCTACGCCTTCCCCGACTTCGAGGACCTCACCGGCACCCTCGTGCCCCGGCACGAAGGGGGCCGGCTGCGGCAGCACGCCGCTCATCGCGGACAGGTCCGAGTGGCACAGCCCGGTCGCCCGCACCCGGACCCTGACCTTGCCGGGGCCGAAGCCCACCGCCTCGACGTCGTCGAGGACCTCCAGCTTCTCCTGGCCGATCTCGTGCAGTACGGCTGCGCGCATGGTGCGGCTCCCCTCGATGCTGGTTTCAGGAGTGCTCTACGACGGTGTCGGCGAGGACCGGCGCGTCGCCCCGCTCGACCGCGCTCACGGCCACCCGGACGCCGCGCTCCCGCCGCCACATGCGGATGCGCAGGGTCTCCCCCGGGTACACGACGCCGGCGAACCGGGTGGTGTACGACCGCACCCGGCTCACATCCCCGCCGAGCAGCGTGTCCACGACCGCCTTGAGCGTGATGCCGTAGGTGCACAGCCCGTGCAGGATCGGCTTGTCGAAGCCGGCGAGCTTGGCGAACTCGGGGTCGGCGTGCAGCGGGTTCCAGTCGCCGGAGAGGCGGTACAGCAGGGCCTGGTCCGCACGGACGGGGCGTTCGACGGTCCTGTCGGGATCGCCGGTGGGCGGCTCCAGGCGCGTCGACGGGCCCCGGTCGCCGCCCCACCCGCCCTCTCCCCGTACGAAGATCTGGGCGTCGTTGGTCCACAGCGGGCCGTCGGCGTCGGCGACCTCGGTGCGCAGGACCAGGATGGCGGCCTTGCCCTTGTCGTGGACGTCGGCGAGCCGGTTGGTCGCGGTCGCGGTGCCCTCGGCCGGGATGGGCCGGTGGATCCGGAGCGTCTGCCCGCCGTGCAGGACCTTGGCGAGCTCGACCTCCACGCCCGGCATGGACAGCCCGCTGATCACCCCGGGCGCGCCGGAGCCCGCGACGGTGGCGAAGCTCGGCAGGACGTGCAGCCGGGACTCCAGGGTGTAGCGCAGCTCGTCGGGGTCGGTGGCGGGATCGTCCTTGTCGGGGTTGGTTCCCGCGCCGATGCCGAGGTGGTAGAGCTGGACGTCCTTGGTGGTCCAGGAGATCTCGCCGGTCCGGGGTTCGGCCGCGAGGGCTCGGCTTGCGTCGATGGGCATACGGCTCCTGACACTGGCGGTCCGCCGGCGGTCCGCCGGCGGTTCAAGACCCCGGTGCGGACGTCCGCACCGTCGGCCGCACCGAGGTCGCTACGGGCCGATCTAGAACGCGTTCCAGTCCGGCGCCCTCTGTATAGCCCAGCGCTCCACAGTTGTGAAGGCTCCTGACGCTGTGTCAGCTCAGGGGTCGCTGCCCGGGACGGGGCGGTGACATTTGTACTGCCCGAGTCCGTACATGCGCATCTGCCGGAGGCGGCGCGCGCTTCCTAACGTCGTAGACATGACACAGACGGACAACACCGCCGTGTCCTTCACGGGGGCGGTCAAGACGTACGGCGCGGTGCGCGCCGTGGACGGGGTCGACCTGGACATCGGGCGCGGGGAGACCGTGGCCCTGCTGGGCCGCAACGGTGCCGGCAAGTCGACCGCGATCGGCCTGCTGCTCGGGCTGCACGAGCCCGACTCCGGCGCCGTGGCACTGTTCGGCGCGGCGCCCGAGCGGTCGGTGCGCGCGGGGCGGGTGGGCGCCATGCTGCAGGACGCCCGGCCCGCGCCCCGGGTCACCGTGGGCGAGCTGGTCACCTTCGTGGCCTCCCGGTATCCGGCACCGATGCCGGTCGCGCGGGCGCTCGAACTGGCCGGGATCGCCGACCTGGCCGGGCGGCGGGTGGACCGGCTGTCCGGCGGGCAGGTGCAGCGGGTGCGGTTCGCCGTGGCGCTGGCCGGGGACCCGGCGCTGCTGGTGCTGGACGAACCGACGGCGGCACTGGACGTGGCGGCCCGGCACGCCTTCTGGGAGTCGATGCGCGCCTACGCCCGGCGGGGGCACACCGTCCTGTTCTCCACGCACTACCTGGAGGAGGCGGACGCGCACGCCGACCGGATCGTGGTCATCGACCGGGGCCGGATCGCCGCCGACGGCACGGGCGAGCAACTGCGGCGGGCGGCGGGGGGAAACCTGGTGTGCGTGGACCTGGCCGGCAGGGAGCCGAACGGGTTGGCCCTGCTGCCCGGCGTCCGTTCGGTGGAGGTGCACGGCGACCGGGTCCGACTGCGCACCGACGACTCGGACGCGACGGTGATCGCGCTGGCGGAGGCGGGGGCGATAAGGGGGCTGGAGGTGGCCCAGGCGTCTTTGGACGATGCGTTCCTCGCCTTGACGGCCGACGGAGGCGCAGGCGCCCCGAAGGGGAGCGGGGCCGTGTCCGACATGCGGCTGCCACCGCGTGGGCGCGAGCGACCACAACGAACCGGCGGCCGAAAGGAGACCGTCTGATGCTCGCCTACATCCGCCTGGAAACCCTCCGCACCCTGCGCGACCCCGGCTTCGTCATCGGCGGCATGGCCATGCCGGTGGTGATGTACGTCCTGTTCACCAACCTCGGTGAGAACGACGGGAGTTGGAAAACGGCTGCCATGGTCGGCATGGCCGCCTACGGCGCCGTGGGCTCCGCGCTGAACACCGGAGGTGCCGTCGCCGAGGACCGCGCGACCGGCTGGCTTCGCCAACTGCGCGTGACCCCCATGCCCCCACGGGAGGTGGTGACCGGCCGGGCACTGACCGGCGTGGTGACCGTGCTGCCCTCGATCGTCGCGGTGCTGGCGGCGGGCGGGCTGGTCGACGGGGTGCGGCTGGAGGCCTGGCAGTGGGCGGCGACCGCGCTGCTGCTGTGGCTCGGCTCGGTCCCGTTCACGCTGCTCGGCCTCGGCAACGGCTACCGGCTGACCGGGCCGAGCACCGGGGTGGTCAACATGGGGTGCAATCTGGGGCTCGCGGTGCTGGGCGGCCTGTGGTTCCCGATCAGCCTCTTTCCCGGCTGGCTGCGGACCCTGTCGGCGTACACCCCGACCCGTCGGTTCGCCCAGCTGGGCACCTCCGTGTCCGAGGGGCACGCGCCGGGCGCCGGTGCCATCATCGTGCTGACGGCTTGGCTCGTTCTGTTCGGTTCGTACGCTGTGCTGTCGTACCGCCGTCGGGCGGGGACCATGTGACCGGGGGAAACACAGACATGACGTGGGTGTCGGGAGTTCGGTGCCAGATACAGGTCCTGCGGGCCGAGCGGCGCCGGTGGAAGGCCGAGCACGAGCGGTTCAAGGCGGCGCAACGGGCCGCCCGGAAGCGGGGCGAGAAGCCGGACGTCGACCATCCGGGCCCGCCGCCCACCGGCTTCGCGCTGCTGCCCTGGCTGCTGATGGGGATGGGGTCCTTCTCCAACCTCCTGCAGGGCAGGACCGCGAACCCGCTGGTCGGCTCCCTGGGCCTGGTCGCCTTCAACTCCCTGTACATCTACGTCACCTTCCGCTCCTTCGACCGCGCGAAGCGGGAGGCCGCCTCGACCCGGGTGGCGCTGCTCCTCATGGGCCTGGTGACCACGGGTCTGGCGCTCGGCTACGGCGGCAACTGGCTGATGTTCTTCCCGTTGCTCGGCCTCGCCGTGGGCGCCGCCCTGCGCGGGCCGTGGCTGGGCCGCACCGGTCTGCTGCTGACGGTGTACGCGGCCTGCGTCTCCGCCGTCCGGGGCGGCTGGGGGGACGCGACGAACATCGGCTACGCGACCTTCCTCTCCAGCATGGTGACCGCCGCGATCCTCGGCCTGTCCGAGGCGGTGCGGGAACTGCGCGCCGCCCGCGAGGAACTGGCCCGGCGCGCGGTGGAGAAGGAGCGGCTGCGCTTCTCCCGGGATCTGCACGACCTGCTCGGGCACACGCTGTCGGTGATCGTGGTGAAGTCGGAGGCGGCCCGGCGGCTGGCCCCGCGCGACATGGACGCGGCGCTGGGCCAGATCGCGGACATCGAGTCGGTGGGCCGGCAGGCGCTCACCGAGATCCGCGAGGCGGTCACCGGCTACCGGGAGGGGAGCCTGGTCACCGAGCTGACCCGGGCCCGCTCGGCGCTGGCGGCGGCGAGCGTGGAGGCGGTGGTACGGCAGTCGGGGGCGCCGCTGGAGCCGCAGACGGAGGCGCTGCTGGGCTGGGTGGTGCGCGAGGCGGTGACGAACGTGGTCCGGCACAGCGACGCGAGCCGCTGTGAGGTCACGGTCGAGTGCGGCGCCGAGCAGGTCCGGCTCACCGTCACCGACAACGGCAGCGGCGAGCCGGTCAGCCGGCCCCAGCAGGGCATCGGCGGCACCGGGCTCAAGGGGCTCACCGAGCGCCTCGCGGCGGCGGGCGGCTCGCTCACGGCCGGCCCGTCGCCGCGCGGCGGTTTCACGGTGACCGCCGAACTCCCCGTGCAGTCGGCGGAGTTCGCGAAGGCGGTGGCTACGGCGCCCAGGGCGCGCTGACCGCCCAGCTGACGTCGTTCGTCCAGGACGTGCTGCTGTCGAAGTCGTTGGATCCGCCGTCGCTCGCCACGTAGAGGTTGTAGTCGTAGTGGCGCAGGTATCTCGTCGGGTAGTTGTACGAGGCGAAGGAGGTGCCGGTGCCGCTCTTGCCGGCCTGCGGGCAGAACGTGGCGTCGGCCCGGAACTGGGCGGTGCCGTCCATCGGCTGCCGGTAGAGCTTGAAGTTGAAGTGGCGCAGGTAGTCGCCGGGGTAGTTGCGTGACTCGAAGGAGACGCAGGAGCTGTCGGCGAGCCCCTTGCGGACGATCCAGGTGGCGTCGCTCTTGTCCAGGCCGGAGCTGCTGGAGGTGATGGAGGAGAGGACCCCGGCGTTGTTCTGGTGGCGGACGTAGTCGGCGGTGCAGCAGGAGGTGGTGGCGCGCAGCGAGATCTCCGAGCCGGCGCCGAGCGTGCCGGTGCTGCCGGTCGCGCCGCCGTAGCCGACGGAGACGATGTCGGCCTGGACGGCGTTGTCGGCGGCGTCCGTCGGGATGCCGGAGGTCATGACGCCCTCGAAGAAGGAGCCGATGGAGCCGTTGCTGTTGTCGCCGCCGGTGCCGAGGACGATCGCGCCCTCCTGGTGCATCGGCGAGTATCCGCTCGTGGTCGGCTCACCTCCGGAATAGGTGGTCGTCAGCCCACCGGATTGTGCATTCCCCCATTTCAGCGCGAAATGGTTCTGACCGTTGTTCTTGAGCAGCGCGGTCACGAACGGCAGCGGTCCGGTGCCGGTGTTGGAGGAGTTCTTGCTGTATCCGGCGTCGGACTGGAACAGCCCGTTCTCCAGGTCGGCCTGCACCCAGGGGCCCTGCCCGTAGCAGGGCGAGAACCAGCACTCGGTGCCGAAATTGATGGCGTCCATGTGGCCGTTGCCGGTGTCCCTGTTGTTGGTCTCGGCGTTGCCGTAGTCGAAGCAGCAGGCGCCGTTGACATGGGTGCCGGAGGTCACCATGTACATCCCCTCGGCGGCGCCGTTGGTGGCTACGCCGGAGGTGGAGTCGTTCCGGTAGCCCATGCCGGCGGAGATCTCCAGGCCGTAGACCTGGTGCCCGCCGACGGTCACCGGCAGCGCGTCGGCGGGCGCCCCGACATCGGCCTTCCCGGCCCCGCCCGCACCCTCGACGGTGAGGTCGTTGTGGCGGGAGGACTGGTCGTAGATCTTGGTGATGATGCAGGTCGTGCCGGAGCAGAAGGAGTCCTGGGCGGCCGCGTTGGCGTATCCGCCGGCGGCCAGCAGCCCGATGTCCTTCGTGGCGCCGTCCGAGGCCCGCTGCACCTGGTAGAGCGAGCCGTTGTACGACGAGTACAGCGCCCGGACCATGCTGTGCGCGGCGACGCAGGGGGTTCCGGCGGCGGCGTAGACGTCACAGGGCAGCGAACTCGCGGCTGCGGCCTGGGGCGCTCCGACGCCCAGGAGCAGCGCGGCGAGGGTCGCGCAGACGGCGAGCACGGACAGGGCGGCGCTTCTCAGCCGCCGGGGGCGTATGTGGGGGGAGCTCACGGGCACGGTGCACCTCGGATTCTCGGTTCGATATCTCGGACAACGTTCGATCGAAATACCGAACCTATTTGACGGTGGAAATTGCGCGGATTCCTGGAAA
Organism: Streptomyces sp. NPDC001852; assembly: GCF_042891825.1. Classification (NCBI taxonomy): domain Bacteria; kingdom Bacillati; phylum Actinomycetota; class Actinomycetes; order Kitasatosporales; family Streptomycetaceae; genus Streptomyces; species Streptomyces sp. NPDC001852. The sequence goes on along the minus strand of NZ_JBIATN010000034.1, from coordinate 4,982 downwards.
TGCAGGGGCGATTGTTTGAGTACCGCCGGAGACCGTCAACCCCCGGCGCACCGGACAATGCCAAGTCTTTAATCGACGGCGGCTGCCCGTGCCGTGAGCAACGGCTGGAAGAAACCCGTCTCTTCAGCCGCATATGGTCCCGCTCCAGCGGCGGCACCCAGCACGTCTGCAACCTCGCGCCGGCCGAGGAGCGCGTCGGCTTCGCGGCCGACTGGTTCGGCGCGGTCCTGCGTCTGCCGGCGCTCGAGTACGACGGCCGCCGCGACGGGTTTCCGACCGTAACCTGAGCCCTTGACTTCCTCCCCCTCCTTCAGGAGGGGGTTCCTACGGCTCGCGCCGTGGGGTTTCCTGCTTCGTCGCCGACTGCCCGCCCGGAGTACTCCGTTGAGGTCTTACACCGGCTCCACAGGCCGACACCGCCAGTCCGGCGGCCAGAAGGTTCTTCGCCGCGTTCGTATCGCGGTCCTGGGTCACGCCGCACTCGCACGTCCAGGTGCGGACGTTCAGCGGCATCCTGTCCTGCAGGCGTCCGCAGTTGGAGCACAGCTTGGAAGAGGGGAACCAGCGGTCGACTGCGATCACTTCGCGGCCGTACCGAGCACGATCGTTTGGTTGTCACGAACGAGCCGAGTGGTCAGCTTGTGCAGTGTGTCGCGTCGCCGGTCGGCGATGCGGGCGTGAATGCGGGCGGCCTTCCGGCGCGCCTTAGCCCGGTTCGCAGACCCCTTCGCCTTGCGGGAGAGTTCCCGCTGGGCCTTGGCCAGGCGCGTGCGGTCGCGCCGCTCGTGGCGGGGGTTGGTGATCTTCTCTCCGGTCGAGAGGGTCAGCAGGTGGTCGAGTCCGGCGTCCACACCGACGGCCGTATCCGTGGCGGGGAGCGGCTCGATGCCGGGATCCTCCACAAGGAGGGACACGTACCAGCGTCCGGCCGGGTCCTGGGAGACGGTCACCGTGGACGGTACGGCACCCTCGGGGCGCGACCATACGATGGCCAGCGACTCCGCCATCTTCGCCAGCGTCAGCTCGCCGTCACGGAAACGGAACGCCGAGGTGGTGTACTCGGCGGACTTCTTCCTCGACTTGAACGGAGGAGACGTCGTTGAGGTAGGCGAGTTCCTCGGTCTTCTTCCACGCAGTCAGCATCGCCGACGTCGTGTTGTAGTTGATCCGCTCCGCCCGCAGCGTCCATGCCTCGGTGCGGGCCGCAAGCGCGAGATTGTAGACCTTGCGCACACATCCGGATGCCGAATCGCCCTGCCGGCGATTCGGCTTTCCCTACCCTGCTCCGCAGGAGTCCGATTCCTCCCCCGCCTGAAGACGGGGGTTTCCTCGGAGGTTCCAGATGAACGAGATGCCCCGGGAGCACCGGTCCGGCAAGTCCATTCGGGTGCTGCTCGCCGAGGATCAGGGCATGATGCGGGGTGCGCTGGCACTGCTGCTCGGTATGGAGGAGGACATCGAGGTGGTGTCCCAGCTGGGCTCGGGCGACGGCATCGTGGACGCCGTGCTCACCCACCGGCCGGACGTGGCCCTGCTGGACATCGAGCTGCCCGGCATCAGCGGGCTGGACGCGGCGGCCGAGCTGCGCGAGCAGGCGCCCGACTGCCGGGTGCTGGTCCTCACCACCTTCGGCCGGCCCGGCTATCTGCGCCGGGCCATGGAGGCCGGGGCGGCCGGGTTCCTCGTCAAGGACGGGCCCGTGGAGGAACTGGCTGCGGCGATCCGGCGCGTGCTCACCGGGGAGAGCGTCGTCGATCCGGCCCTGGCCGCCGCCGCGCTCAGCGCCGGGCCCAGTCCGCTCACGGCCCGGGAGTGCGAGGTGCTGAAGGCGTCGGTCGACGGGGCGACCGTCGCCGACATCGCCGGCAGACTGCACCTGTCCGAGTCCACCGTCCGCAACTACCTGTCCTCGGCGATCGGCAAGACGGGCACCCGCAACCGGGCAGAGGCGGTACGGGAGGCCCGGCAGCAGGGGTGGCTGTGAGTCACCTGCGGTCCTACTGGATCACCTCCGCGTTCTGGTAGGCCGTCCCCTCCGGGGCCGTGCAGGCGAACCACTCCACCGGCGAGCCGGCCACCGCCTGGGGCTCGACCACCGTGCCGGTGCCGTCCTTCCAGCCGCACTTGACCTGACGGGCGGTGATGGCGACCGCGCCCACCACGAGCCGGTCGGGGCCGCCGGAGTTCGCCTTGTCCAGGGGGAGGGCCCCCGACATCAGGCTCGTGCCCGTCAGGGGCTCCCACCTCTTGACCGTGCCGAAAATGATCGTTCTGAGCGGGTTGTCGCCGTAGTACAGACCCGAGTAGTACGAGGTCATGCCGACCAGGTGCCGGTGCCCGTGGTCGGGAAGCGCGGCCGACTCGATGCCGTACTTGCGCATCGCGGCCAGCTGCACCGCCGCCTCCGACGCGTCCCGCGGCGCTCCCCACACGGAGACGACCACACGCCAGTTCTTGCCGTGGTCCGTCCCGCGCGCAAGCTCTGTTTCCTGCGGAATATCCACATGCCGGTCCTCGAGGGTGGACGGCTCGGCCGCCACGGCCGCATGCCGGTCACTGTGGCCGGGAAGGCCCGTCACCGCCAGCGTCGCCCCCGTCGACCCCGCCAGCACCAGCGTCGTGGCCGCTGCCACCGCCCAGCGGCGGGCTCTGCGCCGTCGGCCCCTGCGGATGACCGCCTCGACAGGGGCCATGCCGATCTCGGCCTCGTCCGCGGCGTCCGCGAGGAGGAGGGCGATGTCCGTCGGTGTCATGTCGGCCACCTCGTGGTTCTCCCGGTCCGCGCTCATCTACTTCCGCCCTCCATGCGTCACCGTCTCGGCCAGTCCCGGTATGGCCCGCAGTTTCGCGATCCCCTTGGCCGCGTTGCTCTTCACCGTGCCGACCGAGCAGCCCATGGCCTCCGCCGCCTGGGTCTCCGTCAGGTCCTCCCAGTAGCGCAGGACCACCGCCTCGCGCTGCCGCACCGGCAGTTGGGCGAGCGCCTTGAGCAGCGCGCTGCGGTCGTCGGCCTGCGCGATCCGGTCCCCCGTGTCGGCGATCTCGTGCACCAGGCCCGAGTCGTCCTTCGGAGCCAGGAACTCCTTGAGCCTTCTTCGGTGTCTGCGTGCGTGCAGGTTGATCATCACGCGCCGTACGTACGCCTCCGGATCGTCGGCGGCGCCGACCCTGCGCCAGGACACATAGACCCGCTCGAGCGTCGACTGGACCAGGTCCTCGGCGGCGTGCTGCTCCCCCGTGAGGAGAAATGCCGTACGCATCAGCCGCGGCCAGCGGCCGACCATGAAGCTCTGGAACTCGTCGTTCCGAGCCCGCTTCCCGTCCCCCATGGGCACCTCCTAGACGTCTGAAGGAGTCCATGGGCGCCCCGGACCGTTGCCTCACGTCGAGGAGATTCTCCGCGGCAGCCACAGCAGCATCAGCACCGCCCCGCCCAGCAGCACCGCCGTACTGGTCCGGAAGGCCAGCGCGTAGCCGTCGGTCAGCGCCTCGGGTCCGTGGCCGCTGCCCGTGCCGGCCGCTGCGACGGTCGACATCACGGCGAGTCCGAGCGAACCGCCCATCGTGCGCGAGGTGTTGACCAGCCCCGAGACCACACCGGCCTCGCCCGGTGCCGCCCCGGACGTGGCCAGGGAGGCGAGCGGGGTCGCCGCGAGTCCCGCGCCCAGCATCATCAGGATCCCCGGGATCATGATGGCGGTGACGTAGGCCTCGTGCGCACTCATCGTCGACTGCCAGCCGAATCCCGTCGCGGCCACCAGCGTGCCCAGCGCCGCCACGGTCCGCGCGCCCGCCGCCCGCATCAGGCGCGGCGCCAGCTTGGAGCCGACGACCACGGACAGCGAGCTGGGAACGAGGGCGACCCCGGCCTCCAACGGCGTGTAGCCGAGGACGTTCTGGGCGTACAGGGTCATGAAGTACCACATGCAGAACATGGCCGAGCCGGAGAGGAACATCGCCGCGTTGGCCGAGGCGACCGAGCGCAGCCGCAGCAGGCCGAGCGGCATCAGCGGGGCCGCCGTACGCGCCTCGACCAGCAGGAACAGGGCGATGAGCGCGAGGCCCGCGAGCAGCGGGAGGAGCGTGCCGGCAGCAGTCCAGCCCTCGGCCTCCGTCTGCGAGATCCCGTAGGCGAGGACCGCGAGGCCCGCCGTGACCAGCAGCGCGCCCGGCAGGTCCAGGCGCCGCCCGTCGCCGGCCCTGCTCTCGGTGAGCCGGCGCACCGAGAGCGCCAGCACCAGCGCGCCCACCGGCACGTTGATCAGCAGCACCCAGCGCCAGGACAGCACGTCCACGAGCACCCCGCCGACCAGTCCGCCCGCGGCCCCGCCACCGGCTCCGACCGCGGTCCAGGTGGCGATCGCGCGCGCCCGCGCCGCGCCCTCCGGCACGGCGGACGTCAGCAGGGTCAGCGTCGAGGGGGCCAGCACCGCCGCGCCCAGCCCCTGTACGGCCCGCGCCAGCAGCAGCTGCCGGCCCTCCTGGGCGAGGCCGCCGCCCAGCGACGCCAGCGTGAACAGGCCGAGCCCGACGAGGAACATCCGCTTGCGCCCGTACAGGTCGCCGGCCCGGCCGCCGAGCAGCATGAACCCGGCGAAGGCGATGGCGTACGCGTTCACGACCCACTGCAGGCCCGACGGGGTCAGGCCGAGGCCGCTGCGCATGGACGGCAGGGCGACGTTCACCACCGACACGTCGAGGACGACCAGGAACTGTCCGGCACAGGCGAGCGCCACCACCAGCCAGGTCGGCGCGGCCGTGCGGCGGGATATGACAGGTGTGGTGTCGGCGGCTTCCAGCATGGGCGTCATGCTCTCAACCCGGTTACGGTCCTTGCATCGGCATTTCGGACCACCGGTCACGACCGCCGGTACCAGGCCGTCCGGCCTAGGCCCTGTCGTCAAACTCCCGTCGTCCGCCCGAAGGGCGGGCCCTGCGGCGTCAGGTGCGTGCTCTGGGGGTCCCCCCGGCCGAAGGCTGGG
>NZ_JBIATN010000033.1:0-116431 GCF_042891825.1 Streptomyces sp. NPDC001852 | reverse complement strand
GCACACCGAGTGCCCGTGGACCCGGCCGCAGCTCCAGGCGTACACCGCCGCCACCCAGGAGGCCGAGGAGCGCTACAGCAAGGAGATCCTCGGCAAGCGCATCTCGGTGCTGGGCCTGCTGGAGCGCTTCCCGGCCGTCGAACTGCCGCTCGCGGTCTTCCTGGAGATGACGGGCCCCATCCGCCCGCGCTTCTACTCCATCTCCTCCGCCCCGTCCGCCAACCCGCGCCACGTCCGGCTGACCGTCGGCCTGCTGGAAGGCCCGGCCCTGTCCGGCGACGGCCAGTACCGCGGCACCTGCTCCGCCTACATCGCCGGCCTCGAACCCGGAGACGTCGTCTACGGCTACGTCCGCGTGCCCTCCCCGACGTTCGCCCCGCCCGCCGACCCCGCCACGCCACTGATCCTCATCGGCCCCGGCACCGGCATCGCGCCGCTGCGCGGCTTCCTGGAGGAGCGGGCGACCCAGCACGCGAACAGCACCCAGGTCGGCCTGTCCCAGGTGTTCGTCGGCTGCCGCCACCCTGAGCACGACTACTTCTACAAGCAGGAGATGCAGGACTGGGAGCAGGCCGGCATCGCCCAGATCCACACCGCCTTCTCCGCGGTGACCGGCCACCCGGCCCGGTTCGTGCAGAACGCCATCGCCCAGGCCGCCGACACGGTGTGGCAGGCCATCCAGGACGGCGCGTACATCTACGTCTGCGGTGACGGCCGCCGCATGGCCCCCGCCGTCCGCGAGGCACTCGCCGCCATCCACCGCCACAAGACCGGCAGCGACGACGAGACCGCCCAGCAGTGGCTCGCCCAGCTCGAAGCGGACGAGCGCTACCAGCAGGACGTCTTCGCCTGACCGTCGCACGCCGTCACGGCGTGCGAACCCGAGCCGCCGGGAGGCGTGCGGCCCCGTCCTGCAACCCCCCACGCCTCCCGGCCACCACAAGCCCTCCAGACACCACATGGCACCCTCCGGCCCAAACCGCCGGGCGGTACCGCTCACCGAAGGCAGATCTTCATGGACACCATGCTCGCCGGACGCTTCCACCTCGACAGTAAGAAGTTCGCCGTGGAAGAGGTCCCGATCCCCGTGCCGGGCCCGGGCGAGGTCCTCATCGAGGTCAAGGCCGCCGGCGTCTGCCTCTCCGACGTCCACCTCCTCGACGGCTCCCTCGTCCCGCTGTTCGCCACCTCCGACACCATCACCGTCGGCCACGAGGTCTCCGGTGTCATCCACACGCTCGGCCCCGACCTCAAGCGCGGCCTGACCGTCGGCACCCGCGTCACCCTGGAGGCCGGCAAGACCTGCGGCACGTGCGCCGGATGCGTGCGCCACCGCCCCTGCACCCAGATGCTCACCGCCGGCATCGACTACGACGGCGGCTGGGCCGAGTACGTGATCGCCCGTGAGGACACCCTCATCCCCATCCCCGACAGCCTCCCCTTCGACCAGGCCGCGATCATCCCCGACGCGGTCTCCACCCCCTACGCCGCCGTCGTCGCCACCGCGGGCGTCCGTGCCGCCCAGTCCGTCGGCGTCTGGGGAGTCGGCGGAGTCGGCGCCCACAACGTACGCCTCGCCCGCCTGGTCGGCGCCGCCCCGATCATCGCCGTCGACCCGCTGCCCAGCGCCCGCGAGCGCGCCCTGGCCTTCGGCGCGGACCTCGCGCTCGACCCGGCAGCCCCCGACTTCGCCGACCAGGTCCGCGCAGCCACCGGCGGACGCGGCCTCGACTTCGCCTTCGACTGCGCCGGCGTACCCGCCGTCCGCGACCAGGCCGCCTCCGTGCTCGGCCTGGGCGGCTCCCTGATCCTGGTGGGCATCACACCCCGGCCACTGACCATCACCGAGGGCCTGACCTTCAACTACCTGCAAAAGCAGGTGCGCGGCCACTACGGCGGCTTCCCCGAGTCCGTCTCCGAGCTGGTGCAGCTGACCGCGGCCGGCCGCCTCGACCTGGCCCCCTCCATCACCGACCACATCCCGCTCATCGACGCGGCCAACGCGGTCAGCCGTCTGGAGAACAAGATCGGCGACCCGATCCGCCTCATCCTCGTCCCCTGACGCCGTCAGCAGGACAACAAGCCACCCTGGGCAGGGGTGAGTGGGCGCCGGTGCGTGAGGGAGCACCGGCGCCCACGGCTTTCCGGCAACCGTGGAGAGACAGAACCATGCAGACGACCGACGCCCCGGGCCGCGCACCGCAGCGCAGCGACGCTCGCGCGAACCGTCAACGCATCCTCGCCACCGCTCGGCGGAAACTGCGGGACGACCCCGACGCAAGTCTCGACAGCATCGCTGTGGCGGCCGGCCTCGCGCGGCGCACCCTCTACGGACACTTCTCCAACCGGCAAGCGCTCATCACCGAGTTGGCGCAGGAAGCAGCCCAGGCGCTTCGCCAAGCGTTCGCCATGACACGCATCCCGGGCGCTGATCCGCTTGAGGCGATGGCGCGGATGGCCCTGGCGGCATGGGCGGTGGGCGACCAGTACCGCATGCTCATCTCCCTCGGTCGCCGCCACCTCGGAGAGGAGGCCATCCGCGCCACCCTGGCACCTGCCCGCCAAGAGGCCATCGCGGCCATACGATGTGGCCAGCACGAAGGCGTGTTCGCGAACCACGTCCCCGCGCCCGTCCTCGCACAAGCGCTGGAAGCACTGATGCTGGCCCTCGCCGTGGAGAACACCACGTCCACCTGGGCGGACCCCACGGGTGAGGCCGCGGCAACCGCGTGCCTCGTCGCTGCCGGCGTAGCACCGCAGACCGCATCACGCCGGGTTCGAGCCGTGTTGCATGACCAAGTGGTGTCTGTGCTGCAGCCAGATGCAGCCATGACATGACCGGAACGCCGCCTGGCTGCGCGGTACTGGTGGTCACCCCGGTCGGAGCAGCTGTACCGACTCGTTGACCAGTGTGGATCGAAACGCCTCAGGCACGAAGTGCCGCGCCACTCGGTCCCGTCCACGTGGGAGCGAAGACCCTGACCCGCGGCACGAGGTTTCGGCCTCTTTACCCGCCCTGTGCCGTTATTTCGCTTCTCAATAAAAATATCCATCCTTGTAGGAGTTCATTCATGCCTGCCATTCTGATCCACGGCGTACCCGACACCCACCACGTGTGGGACGGCGTTCGCGAGCACCTGACCCGCAGCGACGTGGAGGCTTGGGACCTGCCCGGTTTCGGTTCGCCGCGCCCCGAGGGCTTCCACTGCACCAAGGAGGAGTACGTCTCCTGGCTCATCGAGCGGTTGGAGGCACTCGGCGAGCCGGTCGACCTCGTCGGCCACGACTGGGGCTGCCTCCTCACCGCGCGCGTGGCTTCCCTACGGCCGGATCTGATCCGCACGTGGGCCGGCAGCAACGGCCCGATCAGCGCCGAGTACGTCTGGCATCCGCTGGCTAAGCTGTGGCAGGACCCGGTCGCGGGCGACCGCTGGGCCAAGGAGTACGACCCCGGCGCGTTCGCCAAGGACCTGACCGACAACCTCCAGATCCCGGCTGAGCTGGCTGAACAGACAGCCGGCCGCGTGGACGAGACCATGCGCGACAGCATTCTCAAGCTGTACCGCTCCGCATTGACGGTCGGTGCCGAGTGGGAACCGGATCTGGCGGACCTGACCGGACCGTCCCTGGTGTTCTGGGGGGCGTTCGACCCAGTCTGCCCCGTCGACTTCGGCGAGAAGATGGCCGCTTCCGTGCGCGCCACCCGTTTTCTGAGGCTGGAGAGCAGCCACTGGACGCCGATCCAGAAGCCGGCCGAGGTCGCCGCCGCCCTTGAGGAGCACTGGAGCAGCTCCCGGGGGTGACTGGCGCGTCCAGCAACAGCTCCCGTGGGTGCATCTCGGGTGGCGCTGGCCCCATGCCGCCCGGCACCCATGGGAGGGCTCCCGCACCGCCGTGCATCCCGCCGAGCGGGGCGGGCGCTCATTCCAAGACGGCCGGAGCCTCGCTGTGGCGACGCCATGTCCCGTCGGACTGGCGATAGCGCCGCGGAGCTTGGCCAATGACACCGCAACGGGTCGCAAGCCTGGGCCGCCACGTGTCATCGGTGTCCACGACCTCGTGGATCTCCTACGCCCCGGCCTGCAGGGCAACGGTGCCGTAGCACGGGGCCCAGCCGACTTGGCCAGCGGCGGCGCGCCAATCCGGACCCTCAGAGGAGATCGGGCAGCGGGCGCCGCGTGACCTCGTGCGCGTCCTCCGGCGGGAGCCCGAGCATACGCAGGACCATCTCCGCCAGGTCGGAGGCGGCCTCGTCGCCGTCGAGGTCGGGGCGTCCCAGCCTCAGAGCCACCAGGGACAGCAGGGTGCCGCCCAGGGCGGACAGGGCTGTGATGGGGTCGGCAGCGGTGAAGCGGCCCGAGGCGATGCCGCGTTCCAGGTCGCGACGTGCTCGTGGCGACAGGCCACTCCCGGAGTGGATGTGGGCCAGGCCGCGGTCGCTCAGGATCCGCATGAGCTCGGGGTGGGAGTCCGTCATCCGGGCGGAGAGCCGGAAACCCGCCGCAACCAGCTCGGCGGGGTCCTCGATCCCTTCCACACGCTCGTCGATGACCTGGCCGAACTCCTCCAGCGCGTCCGTCACCGCCGCGTCGAACAGCTCCGTCTTCGACTCGAAGTGGTTGTAGAAGGAGCCGAAACCGACATCCGCGCGCTCGGCGATGGCCTGGATGCCGGCGCTGGTGTCCCCGGTCTCCGCGAGGATCTGTCGGGCCGCACGGATCAATGCCTGACGGGTCTCGGCGCGGGCCCGCGCCGTCCGTGCGGCAAGCGGCGTGGTTCGCCAACCGGTCCGGTCACACCAAGGGGGGTGAAGGGCCGCGGCGGAAGCAGCCGCTCCGGCCCTCGACTCCGCCTGGCGGACCGTCCGTCACGGCACCTTGTACTCGAGCTCAGCTCCTGGCCGATGGGCCGAGGGGCGAGGCGGCCGCGATTTCGAGCGCCACGCGCACTTCCAGCGAGGTGATTGCCGTGGTGGTGACGGGCAGCAGTTCCTCCGCGCGTTTGACGCGGTACGTGACGGTGTTGCGGGCTACGTGCAGGCGTTCGGCCGCGGCGCGGGGACTGCGTTCCTCGGCGAGGTAGACGCGCAGAGTTTCGCGCAGCTCACGCAGGCGGGCCCCCTCGGAGGCCAGCGGCCCGAGGACCTCCTGCACGAACCAGCGTGCGTGTTCGGGGTCGGCCGTGACGAGGGCCGCCAGGCGGATGTCCTGGTAGTCGCAGAGCCAGGAGCCCGGCGCGTGCGAGGCCATCCGTTGTGCCTGCAACGCCCCCAGATGGCTGCGGCGCATGCCGTGGGGCCCTGGTGCGGGCGGGCCGAGAGCCGCGCGCACTCCTGCCGGCTCGGGCAGGGAGCTGCGCAGGTGCCGGACATGGTCTTCGTCGGTCTTGTCGCTGATGGCGAACCATGCCCACACATGGTTGTCGTGAGCCGGGATGACGAGCGTCCTGGCCGCTCCCAGGGCGCGGGCCATGGTCGAGGTCGCGTGGTGCAGCCGTTGGGCGGCGGGCGCGGCGGTGGCGGTGTCGTCGCCCCACAGCACCGCGGCCACGTGCGTGCCTGACAGGTCGTACCGCAGACGCAGGGCGGCGGCTTCCCGGTCGACCGGGCGGCCGGCCAGCAGTTCGTCGATGACGGCGCGGCGGGCGGCTTCGTCACTGCCGCGCCAGCGGTCCCGTTCGGCGATGTACTCCTCGGCCATCACGCTCGAATGGGCGTCGACGTAGGTGAACATCTGGTCGTCGATCCGGCGCAGCTCGGCCAGGCGCTGGTCGGCCGGGACGTGCTCCTCGACTGCTGCTGCCAGGCTGCGCGCCAGCTGCGCGTGGCCGAGCCGCACTCCCCGCAGGACGAGCTCCAGCGGGATGCCGCGGCGCGCGAACTCGCGGCATCCTTCCAGCGCCTCCTCGGTGAGGGTGGGGAGGGGCCGGCCGATGTCGGAGGTCATCAGGTGCAGGCCCGTCAGCACCGCGGACTGGGTCACACGCCGCAGGGTGGTCGCGGCAGCGGGACCGCCGCCGTGCTCGGGCACCTTCCTGAGGACCTCCTCCGCGATGGCGTCGGCGCTCTGGAGCGCCCACTCGACCGGGTCCGCGCCGAGCTCCGTGCGTGCCGCGGCCAGTTCCGCCGGTGACAGGACGGGCTCGGTCAGGCGGCCGGGGTCCGGCCGCAACCACTGGAGCCACTGTCCCCTCACGCTTCTCGTCCCTCCGTCGCGGGGAAGGTGGGCGAGCGGGCCGCTCGCAGCTGCAACCCAGGTCAGGGAACCATATCTTCCCTGCTGAGTCGAGCAGCCGCGGACCCGCCGCTGAGGACGACGAGCGCCGCCGTGCGGGCCGGCCGCAGGATGCGTCCTGCAGCCGGCCTGCACGGTCGCACCGTTCACCGGCAGGGGCTGCTCACCCCGCGCGGCAGCGGGGCGCGGTGCGTGAAGCGCCGCCCCGTGCCGCGCGTCGCTGTGCTCGGCGCGGCCTGCCATGAGCACCTGATGTGGCGCCGGCGGCTCAAGCGGTGACCTCCGGGGCGGGGGCCGCCGTGAGCCCGCCGCGCAGCGCAGTGACCAGACGCGGGAGGTCGGCCGTACTCTTGGCGCCGCCGAAGACGTAGAAGTCGGGGCGCACCAGCATGGCCTCGATGCCCGTACGGGCCAGGTCGGACAGGTAGGTGCGGTCGAGATCGACGACGTCGTCGGGGCCGTTCGCCGCCGGGTCGTCGGTGATCCTCAGCAGGCGGAGCCCGACCTGCTCACACCAGGCCAGGGTGTCCTCGTCGAGCCCGTCACGCGGATCACCGGTGGTGAGCAGGGTGAGCCCGATGCCGACGGTTTCGTCGAACATGCCGGTACGGCCCCTGAACCGCACCCGTCCCTGCCGGCTGAGCTGCCCGGTCGGCTCCGCGGTGGCGCCGGTGCAGTCGCGGTCCAGCAGTCCGCCGGCGAAGGCCCCCAGGAACGGGTCTCCTTGTGGTACGCGGCCTGCCTGCTGGTCGGCGATCATCCGGGCGTCGCGTTCGGCGGCCGCGGCCGGGTCCGGCTCGCAGACAACCTTCCCCAGCATCACGGACTTCTCGATCGCATTCTGCAGATGCCCGCATCGCTCGGTGGTGTAGGTGTCCAGCAGACTGTCGTCGGCTTTCCCGGACAGCACCAGGTCGAGCTTCCAGCTCAGGTTGATGGCGTCACGGAGGCCCGAGCACAGGCCCTGCCCGGCGAACGGCGGCATCTGGTGGGCCGCGTCCCCGGCGAGCAGCAGCCGGCCGTCGCGCCAGGAGTCCGCCCAGCGTGCCCGGAAGGTGTAGACGGTCTGCCGCTCCAAGGTGGCGTTGTCCGGGTGCAGGTCCCACGGCTCGAGCAGCTTCCAGGCGGTCTCGGCCTGGTGGAGCTCGGCGACGGACTCGCCGGGCAGGCGCATGAATTCCCACCGACGGCGGCCGGGGCCGCCGACCACCGCTGTGGTCGGCCGGGCCGGATCGCAGAGCTGCAGGTTCCGTGGCATCCACGCGCGGTCCCGGTCATGGGGCATGACGTCGAGGACCAGCCAGTCGTACTTGAAGCCGACGTCGGTGATCGAGGTGCGCATGCACGAGCGGATGAAGCTGTTGGCGCCGTCGCAGCCGACGACGTACGCGGCCCGGAGGGTACGCTGCGCGCGCACCCCGTCACGGAGCAGGGGCTCGTCCCCCGCGCTCTCCGCCACGGTGACTTCCACCGCCGTGGGGTCCTCCCGGACGGCCACGGCTTCCCAGCCGCGCAGGACGTCGATCCCCGGCAGCGACTGGACGCGCTCGTTCAGGGCCGCTTCCACGGTGGGCTGGTTGAACGCGCTCACGCTGGGCCAGCCGGAGTAGTTGTCGTCCGAGAAGTCGAAACGGAGGAGTAGCTGCCCCTCTCCGTTGCGCCACTCGTAGTCGACAGCGGGTTCACTGACAGCGGCCATGTCCAACCCCAGCGACGCCAGGATGCGGCCGGCCTCGTGGTCGAAGACGACCGCGCGTGGCAGCGGGTAGGGCTGCGGCCAGCGTTCGACGATGCCGACGCGGCGGCCTCGGGTGGCCAGCTGGATGGCCGTGGCCAGCCCGACCGGACCAGCGCCGACGACCAGCACGTCGTAGGTCTCCGCGGCGAGACCCTCGGTCGAGGTGCTCATGATGTGCGTTCCTTTTCGTCTGTTCAGCCGGCGTCGTGCGCGCCGGTCATCATCGCGGCGAGGTCCTCGGGGCGGAGGAAGGACGGCGGTACGGGCGGGCCCCAGTTGTACAGGGCGAGGCGGGCGTCCTCCCACGTCCCGGGGGTCCACAGTTGGTCGTCGACGATGCAGTCCATGTCGGAGTAGTACTCGGAGAAGTTGCCGGCCGGGTCCCGGAGGTACCAGAAGAAGTTCGACCCCAGCTGGTGGCGGCCCAGACCCCAGACGTGGCGCTCGGGGTGGTCCTCCAGCATCCGGGTGGCGCCGCGTCCCACCTCGTCCACGTCGTCCACCTGCCAGGAGGTGTGGTGCAGGAAGGAGATGGGGGCCTTCTGGACGAGGACGTTGTGGTGGTCGGTGGAGCACCGCAGGAACGCCGCGCCCGGTACCAGGTCGCTGACCTTGAAGCCGAGCCCTTCGGTGAAGAAGCGCTGGGAGGCTTCCTGGTCGGTGGAGCCCAGGACGACGTGTCCGAGGCGGCGGACGCGCACCGGACCCTCTCGCAGCACGCCGGGGGCACGCTCGCCGGTCCGCTCGATCCGCCCGGGAGCGTTGTACGGCATCCGCGCGGCGGCGGGCTGCACGATGCGCGGCTGCACCTCGACGGTCACCGTCACCTCGGTGCCCGGGTCGACCGCGCGCAGGTGGTGGGTGTCCCGGACGAACGGCACCTCGAGCCGGTCGAGGGCCGAGCCGATCCGCCCGAGGTCGTCCTGGTCGTCGGCGCTCAGGGTGAGTTCCTCCAGGCGGCGCCTCGCCGCGTGAACGATCTTGAGCTGTTCGCCACCGTCGGCAGTGGCGAATCGGCCGTCGCCGAGGTCGGTCAGTCCGAAATCGGCGTAGTAGGCCGAGGTGTCGGCCACATTGGGCACCCCGATCGTGATGTGCGCCACGCGGTGCAGGGCCATGGCAGTCTCCTCAAAGAGCTTCAGTGTGCGGGTGGTGTACGCAGACAGGTGGGGGGCCGCGCGTCAGACGGCCTGGGTGCCTTCGGGGTAGGTGGGGCCGGCGACCAGGGGGTTGCGCAGCTCACCGATGCCGTCGATCCAGCTGCGCAGTTCCTCGCCGGGGGCCAGGAACCGGCGCGGGTTCCGGGCGCCGCCCACGCCGGCCGGGGTGCCGGTGAAGATCAGGTCGCCGGGCAGCAGCGTGCAGATCGACGACATCCAGGCGATCTGCTGGGACACCGAGAAGATCATCTGGGAGGTGCGGGAGTCCTGCATGGTCTCGCCGTCGATCGCGCAGCCGAGCGCGAGGTCGTCGGGGTTGTCGAACTCGTCCGGGGTGACCAGCACCGGCCCGGTCGGGCTGAAGCCGGGGAACGACTTGCCGAGGGAGAACTGGGGCGCCGGTCCCGACAACTGGATGCCGCGCTCGGACAGGTCCTGGCCGAGCGTGAGGCCGGCGACGTAGTGCCACGCGTCCGAAGCGGCGACCTGGTGCGCCTCACGACCGATCACCGCTACCAGCTCGACCTCCCAGTCGACCAGGGCACTCGGCAGCTCGACCGTGGCGTAGGGCCCGGTCAGGGACGTGACGTACTTGGTGAAGACAGCGGGACGCTCCGGTACGGCGACCCCCGACTCCGCCACGTGGTCGGCGTAGTTCAGTCCGACCGCGAAGACCTGCCGCGGGCGCGGCACCGGCGCGCCCAGCTGCTGCTCCACCACGGCGATCCGCTCGTGGCCGGTCGCGGCCGCCGACCGGGCCCAGTCGCGGAACTCGGCCCAGCGGTCGAAGACCGCCTGCGGGTCGGAGGAGAACAGGCCGTCGCTGGCCTTCTCCACATCTACGGCGCCGTCGGGGAAGACGAGCACGAGACGGCTGTTGAGCGTGGCTGTCCGCATGGCACAGCACCTCCATGTTCAGAAAGCGAAAAGGGAAAGGGGGAACGGGACGATCGGGTGATCAGTCGGACGGTCGTTGTCGCTGCTCCGGCTGTGTGGCGGGAGACCGAGCGCGTCCTACGTCGTCAGGCGTCGGCCCGCCGCCAGACAATGCGCACCTGGGAGTCGTCGGCCCCGGCAGCTGTCAGCTCCAGCCGTCCCGGGCCGAACTGGACCTCGCGTACCAGGTCCGTCCCCGTCCACGGTGCGTAGTGACTGGCCTGAACGTGGTGCACGACCGACCCGTCCGCCTCGCACTCCCAGCGTCCGGCGTACGCCACGGTCCCGGTGGCCATCTCCTCGAACGGGGATACGAACGGGGCGTCATCGGGATGGACTGTCAGCAGTGCGCTCATCCAGCCGTCGGCGGCGTAGTGCAGCACCCCCCTGGGACGCTCCCCGAGCGGACGGACGACCGTCCCCTCTCGTGTCAGCGAGAAGTCCTCAAGGACCCAAGCTCCGAGCAAACTGTCCATGTGTGCCTCGCACCGTGCTTCAGTTCCGTCGGCCCGGCCGCGCAGACACCGTCACAGCACCACGGTGACGACCCGGCGGCCAGGCCGAGTGGCCGGCTCCTGCCACCCACACAGAGCAGTCAACCCGCGACCACGGCACGGGATCTTGGTCTCCGGAACTCAAAATTCCGCTTGCTTTGGGCTCACCGCACCCATGTGAGCAGCGCCCGTCCGCAACCCGCGCTTCGAAACGAAACGGAGTAGCTCGCGCGCCACCGGTGTCGTGCGACGCCCTCTCTTCGTGCCGCAAGCACGATCAGAGGTTCACGCCGGCGCTGCCCCCGCCCTTCGATGCGTTCAGCCGCTTGCTCTCGCCCTTGACGGAGGCGCCTTCCCATGCTCCTCCAACAGCTCCAGGAGCACGGCGTCCGCCCTTCTCTCGACGACTCCCCGCATGGCGGGGCGTTGCCGGCAGGAAGTGCGGTGCGGACCGCGTGGTGGGGTCGGGGGCGGTCCCATGCAGCGCATGGAAAGGGGTTTCGGGCCCTGGGCGCCCCACCACGACCAGCCCTTGCGACAGGGAGACGACCATGCACAAGATCGTGCAGCGCGCCGCTCTCGCGACCATCTCGGCCGCCATCGCCGCGGCAGCCCTCCTCGGCGCCCGGGGCACCGCCTCCGCCGACGTAGGCGAGGTGGGCGCCGCAGACTGTGCAGCGGAAGAGCATGGCGGTCGCCCGCTCGCATCGGGGTGAGGGAATGCGCGCAACGTGTTCAGCGGGCCAGACCGTGACGGCCAGCTGGCTGTGGACGAGTGCGACCGCCGGCATGGGACGCGACGAGCGGCCGGTGCAGATGACGCGAGGGGATACGTTCGATGATCAGGAAAGCGGCGTCGTCGGTGAGCTGCTCGCCGATGTGCGCGAGCAGGTCGCGGTGAATGTGGTGCAGCAAGGCGTCGGGGCTTGAGGCGAGGAAGGAAGCGACGCGTTCGGCGAGCGGGTAGAAGGCTCCGGTCGGTGAGCGGGCTTCGATCACACCGTCGGTGTAGAGCAGCAGCATGTCGCCCGGTTCCAAGGCGAACCGGTCGGTCCGGTCGTTGAGTACCCACAGGGCACGCAGGCCCAACGGGGGTGCGGGACGGCCGGAGTTCAGGGCAGTCACCTGGCCGCCGCGGATCAGCAGGGGCGGCGGATGGCCGCAGTTGAGCATCTCAGCCTGTCGGCCCTGATCGGGGATGTCGATCATGATGGCGGTGATGAAGTGCTCGCCGGCATCGTGCGCGGTGTCGGCGACCTCCTCCAGGTTCCGGCAGATGCTCTCTTCGACGGCCGTGGCGAGCTCGGGCAAGGAGGGGTACCGGTGAGCGCCCTCACGAAACGCACTCATCGCCACCGATGCTTCGCCGACGGAGGCAAGACCATGGCCTCGTACGTCGCCGATGAGTACCCGGGTGCAGGGGTGATCAGCGCGGGCGACCGCCAACAGGTCGCCCCCGATCTGGGCCTCGTCCTCGGCGGCCAGATACAGCCAGGCCACCCGCAACGGCCCGATCCGGCGAGGTGGAGGCCGCAGCAGAACCCGCTGCGCCGTCTCAGCCACCGACCGCAACCGGCTCAGCTCCCGGGCATGCCGCTCCCGCACATAACAGACGAAGACCACCAGAGCTGACAGCACAGCCAGGGCGATCAGCTGCGCCACGTGGTTGGTCGTGGTCAGCCCGCCGTGGAAAATCGCGATGATCACCAAGGCGACCTCCGCCAGAGCCCCGACCAGAGCGGTAAGCCGCGGACCGGCGAAGGCGGCGGTCAACGTCGGCGCGATGACCAGCAGCGGGCCCAGATGAACACTGGTCCCGATACCGATGTCCACCGCAGCGATGGCCACGATCAGCGCCAGCGCCGTCACCAACAGACCGCGCCGCTGTTCCGGGAGCCGGTCCCGCAAGACACCCCGCAGACGCATATATTCTTTTTACTCCTTTTTCGCGCACAGGCTCCCCCAGGACATCGCACTCCCTGTTGCGACACTGCGTCCCTCGACGCCTATAGAGGATGTCCCGCAGGCGGTCGACGGCCACCGGGTTGGTCAGGTCAGCGCCCGGACCGGCGAGATCGCCGTGGGGGGACAGCGCGGCCAACGCCTCGTCATTCACGCCCCTACCCGCGCGTGGCCGGGGCGCGCCATATGCTACGCGGATCGTTACGGACGAGCAGGCGGGTGCGATCGCACATCAGGCACTCCCAGATCGTCGCAGGAACCCAGACTGCGTGAGGCGCCGACTGCATCGTCCGCGACAGCGCAGCCGATCTCACGGCGCAGCCGCACCGGATCGATCCGGTGCGGCTGCGCCGTCTCAGGGCTCCGAGTAGAGTCCCGGCAGGAAGGACCCCGGCAGGGCCTCGCCGTATCACTGACGCCCCTATAACGGGGGAACGCTGGATACTGTTCTGACCAGGTGAAGACCTCTCAGGCTGTATATCGCTTGAGGCATCGGATGATCTCGCGTCGGGTCTTGCCCTCCCGGGTGCGGCGTTCGTAGTACGCCTGGGTGCGCGGCTCGTGACGCAGGCGGGTGAACACGATGCGGTGCAGGGTCGCGTTCGCACGGCGGTCGCCGCCGTAATTGAGCCGGTGCGTGCTCCGACGGCCCGGCTAATACTCGACTGGGCTGACTCCGCAAAGGGCAGCAAAGGACGCCTCGGTGTTCAGCCGCTCGGGGTTGTCTCCCAGACGCCCCTATAACGGGGGATCTCACCATTGCCAACCCCGACAGCTGGCACGAGCCCGACGCCCCCACCGTCACGGACACCACCCGCTACGGCAAGGCCGAGGCGATCGCCTGGGACCGGATGCATCCCCGACTCACCTACCGCGGGCCCTGGCTTGAGCACGCCAAGGAGGAACTACCCGTCCTGCACGGCACGTTGATCCGGCTGAAGGTCGAGCGGCTGACGGGCGACCGCGATCCGAAACCGGTCTGGCGGTGGTGCTCGGCCACCAGCGCCCTGCTCGCAGACGTGGACCACTGGTGGCAGTCGTCCCTCCGCAGATTCGATCTTGAACACATCTTCCGGCTGATGAAGCAGACCCTCGGCTGGACCGCCCCCAAGGTCCACCAAGCCGACAGCGCCGACCTGTGGACCGCCGTCCACACCCAGCTCCGCCTCGCCCGCCTCCTCACCGAGGACCTGCGCCGCCCCTGTGAGCGACCCGCCGCACCCCGCCGCCTCACGCCCGCCCGGGTGCGCCGGGGGTTTCGCAACGGCCGCGTGACCGCGGCCCGTCGGGCAGCCGCACGGAAACCGTCCCGGCCAGGGCCCGGACGGCCTCCCGGCTCGAAGAACAAGTGCCGGGCCAAGCATCACGACTCGGCAAGACAGTCAAACGCGCCGAGTCGATCAAGGAACACGAAGCCCGCCGACGTTAAACGTCAAGCTCACGTCCCGCTGACAGCCCCCGCTGGACAGCACGGGATCAGGGACACGCCCGAAGGAACTCCACGAGTGCCGCGTTCACCTCGTCCGGACGCTCCTGCTGGGTCCAGTGTCCGCAGCCCGCCAGTTCGACCGGCTCGCGCCACAGATTGGGCATCAACTCGGGCAGTCGACGGATGAGTTCGGGGGTGCCGGGGAAGGCGGGGACGAGGTCGCGGTCGCCGTAGACGTACAGGGCGGGCCTGGTGACGACGGCGCCGCGCCAGGGAGCGGTCAGTTCCCAGTTGCGGTCGAGGTTGCGGTACCAGTTCAGTGCCCCGGTGAAGCCCTCGGCGAAGCTTTCCGTCAGTGCGTCGAGGTCGTCCTCGGTGAACCACTCGGGCAGTGCTTCGGGATCCGGCATGGTCGCGAGCCAGCCACGCTCCGGGTCGACCAGCGGCTGCCCCTGGTCGGCGTCGCGCGCGTCGCCCGAAGCCCAGTAAAAGAACTTCCGCAGGGCGGTGCGCGTGTCCCGGGCGAACTCGGCGTCGGCCACGCCGGGACGGTTGAAGTAGTTCCAGTAGAAGCGGCCGCCGAACCTCTTGTCCATGGCGGTGAGCGGAGGCTCGGCCCCCCGGAAGGGGGGCGGCACGCTCAGGCCGGCCACCGCGAGCACCATGTCCGGTCGCAGCAGCGCCGTGTGCCAGGCGACCGGCGCGCCCCAGTCGTGCCCGACGATATAGGCCTTCTCCTCGCCCAGGGCCTGGATCAGCCCCACTACGTCACCGACCAGATGCAGGATGGTGTACGCCCCGACGTCGTCGGGATGGTCGCTGAGTCCGTATCCGCGTTGGTCGGGGGCGACGGCACGGAAGCCCGCGTCGGCCAGCGGGCCGAACTGGTGCTGCCAGGAATGCCAGGACTCCGGGAAGCCGTGCAGGAGCGCCACCAAAGGGCCGTCGCCCTGCTCGGCGATATGCAGGCGGATGCCGTTCACGTCAACCATGCGGTGCTCAACCATGCGCATGAGCGTACGGCGGCGTGATCGTCCGACGACGGCACGGGGCCGGGGGCCCGCCCCCTGCTTAGCCCGTTCGTCCCACAGAGAGCCGGCAAGAGACGTTCCGCCACCTCCGTCCGGGGCGCGTTACAGTAACCGGCCGCGATCCGCTGTGCTCGTCAAGCCGGGCTGTGCCCGGCGATCGCTGTGAGCGCCGTCTCCACCGCCTCGGCCGCTGAACGTGCCTGCTTCACTCCCGTCCGGAATCGGTCGGGGCCCCCGATGTCCCAGCCGCCTATCGCGACTGTGGGTGTGCCGGTCCGTACGGCGAGAGCCATCTCGCTCAGCGTGCCCCAGCTCCCGCCCACGACGATGACGGCGTCGGCGCTGCGAACGATCAGACCGTTGCGCAGTTCACCCAGACCAGTCGCGAGGGCCACGGTGAGAAAGGGGTTGCCCTGTGCCCGCGAGGTGCCCGGCAGGAGCCCCACGGTAGTGCCTCCCTCGGTCCGCGCTCCCCGGCATACGGCTTCCATCACGCCCCCTAGTCCGCCGCAGACCACGATGCATCGCCGCTGCGCCAGCAGACTGCCCACCTGCCGCGCCATCTCGACTTCCCTGGGCGTCGCCGCTGCGGGACCGACCACTGCCACGTAGGGCGCTGCGTACTGTCCGGACATCGTCGGCCTCCTGCGTACCGGGTCCGCTGAGAGCGCCCCGCCGACTCAGGAAGGTGACGATCAGCGGAGACAGCAGTACCGCTTCCTGGGGGCACCGTGCAGGGCACCGACCGACGTGCTGATGTGCGTGCGCCGATGCGCCACCGCTCAGGGCGCGGTGAAAAGGCTCGGGAAGCGGGGAGCCAGCCACGGCCGAGGGCCCCAGGCGAGTACCCACCCCTGGGCGATGGCACGCCATGGATTCAGCCGGCCCAGGGCGATGAGCAGGAAGGCGACGGGATCGAGCAGGATGGGCAGTCCGCGCGCCGAGGGTGGCTATGCCAACGACCGGTCCAGGAGGCCCTGTTGTCGCAGTTGTACGCGACGGCCAAGACGGAGTCCACCCCGGTCAACCTCGCGTGTGACTGCCTGGCTCACCGGTTCGGAAACGCCACCGACAACGGGGTGCGCGAGCGCTGTGCGGCAGGCCATCCAGGACGGCGCGTAGGTCTACGGCGATGGCCGCAGCACGGCACCCGCCGTGTGCGAGGCCCTGGCCGCCCTCTACCGGGCGCTCCCAGCGCTGTCAACCATCCCGGACGGGGATCAGAGCCACCCGCGGCGAACTGCCTGCGCGCCCGCCTGGAACCGGCTCGTCGCCCCGAGGCGGACGGTCAGGTCGGTGATCCGGCGGCGCAAGGTGCGTTCGCTGAGGCCGAGTTGGCGGGCTATGGTCTCGTCCTTCAGTCCGGCGTGGAGCAAGTGGAGCAGAGCACGCTCCGCCTCGCTGAGGTCGGGATGGTCGTCCGTCTCCCGGGCCTCGCTGCCGAAGACTGGCGTGGCCTGCTGCCAACTCGCCTCGAAGAGGTCGACCAGTGCGTCGCACAGCGGTGACCGGTGGACCAGGGCGGCCGTGGTGCGCAGGCCGTCCGCGCCCGCGGTGAGCGGAACCAGGGCATCGCGGCGGTCGAAGACCAGCAGCTTCAACGGCACATGGGGCAACACCCGGGCCTGCTCTCCGAGTGACACGAGGTGCTGGAGCAGTTCCGCGCGCTCGGGGACGGCCAGCACCTGGCTCGAATAGACAGCCCGCGCCCGCACGCCTCGGGCCAGCAGGTCCTCCTCGAACTGCAACGCACTCGCGTCAGCCGACAGATAGGGCGGGGTGTCGAAGCACAGTACCTCGTGCTCGGCGCCCGCCATCAGCTCGGTCAGCCAGTCGTTGATCGCTGTCGGCCCCTCGATGATCTCCACCAGCCGACTCGGGTCGGAGCTCAGTTTGCGCTCGTTGAACTCGGCGCCGTAGGCGTCCAGCGCGGCCTCCGCGCGCTCCAGCTCCAGACGGCGGGCGCGGATCAGAGCGGCCAGGCCGATGCGCGGATCCAGCGGGGCGTAGCGGGTGGGTCGTCCCGCCGAGGGGACCGCGAGGCCCGCCGCGACCAGGTCGTCGAGCATGCGGCGGGCCTGTGCCGTGCCGCAGGACTGATGCCTGGCCATTTCGGTCGCGGTCAGTGGCGGCGAAGCCAGCAGATGGCGGTAGGTGCGCTCGGTCGCATCGTCCAGACCCAGGGACTCCAGCACAGGTTCGCCTCCTCATGTATGTCCCGGCCGAGGCGGCGCCTGGCCGCTACCGGCTGCTGACCGGTATCGGCCAGCCGTTCGTCTCCCGGTGAGCCGGGTGCGCTGGAACAGTACCGGCATCCCCTGCAGGGCGGTTCACCAGTGCTTCTTCGACACAACCGCCCTGCTCCCACCCGAGAGGCGCGTGGTCACTTGAGAATGCGTGGAAAGGGCATACGCTCCGGCATGGTCGCCACCGTGCTGGGGCTCGCCGCCGGCCTGCTGGTCACACCGTCGGCTCAGGCGGTCCCTCAGCAGGGCGCGAAGAGCGTCCGGCTGACCGCCGCCGCGATCGAGAGGCTCAGCAGGCGGTACGAACCCCGGATCGACGGCACGCCCGGGCAGGTCGCCGCCCAGGAGGGGCCCGCGGCTGCCGCCCCGGTGCTGCCGGGCACGAAGCCGAGCGTGATGGCCGGCCCGGGCGAGCACACGGACACCCCGTCCTCGTCCGTCGCCCCGGGTTTCCAGCGGACCGGTCGGTGGGAGACAGCCCGTGGCTTCGCCGAGAGCCTGGCGCTCGGCGGCACCAAGGACTGGGTGGGCGTCTTCAGCGGCGGCACCGTCGCCCGGTACGACGCCCAGGGCAGGCAGGTGTGGAGCCGCGGAGCCACCTCCTTGTACAAGGACTGGCAGGTGACCCCCGACAACTGGTTCCAGCCGTACCCGTATCTGCCGAACCTCTACGCCGGCTACAACCCGTACCAGATGTCGGCCACCGGCAAGCAGCCGTACGTGACGGGCGACTTCAACGGCGACGGCGTCCAGGACGTCGCCGTCGCCTACGCGGTGGGCGACTGGCCGTTCCGGCCGTTCTCCTCACCCGGTTCGAAGGTGGACTACGGCACCTTCGTCACCGTCCTGGACGGCCGTAGCGGGAAGACGGCGTGGAGCAAGCTGATTCCCGGCTACGTCGGCACCATGCTGTTCCAGGACGGCAAGCTGATCGTCGCCAACACGGTCGGCCCGGACTGGGGCGGCGATCCGGTGGCCGAACAGGGCGACAGCCGCAGCAATCTGACCGCCTTCAGCTTCCGCCGCGCCGGTGACGGCAAGCTCACCGGAACCGCTGACTGGACCTACTCGACGCACGCGCCCTGGGCGTACTGGGGCGATCTGACGTCGATGGGAAGCGGCCGGATCGCCGCGTCGTGGTCCGACACCCCGATGGACCTGGGAAGCCCGCGCCCGGCGGACGGCAACGTGCTGGTGCTCGAGACCTCCGACGGCAGCGTCATGGCGCACACCAAGACTCCCGGCTACCCGCGCATGCTGGTGAAGGATCCGGGCGCGGACCGTGTTCTGGTGGTCGAGCAGAACGACCCGTTCGACAAGGTGCGCTGGGACCTGACCGCGATCGACGCGCACAGCGGCGAGCGTGCGGTGCTCGCCTCTCGTGAGGGCACCGTGCCGGAGGCCTTCCACGTCCTGCCGAACGCCAAAGACGGCCGGCCACGGTTCGCTGTCGCGGAGCTTGGCATCGACGCCGACATGTCCGACGGCCAGAGCACCATCTCCGGCTGGGACGCTCAGGGCCACACCCTCTGGTCGTACTCCACGGCATCCACAATCGGCGGACCGAACGCCCCGACCATGGAGCTGGCCTCCGACGCGAAGGGCAGCGAGGTGTTCGCCTCGCTGTCCGACCCGACGACCGCCACCGCCGCCACCCCCGCGGGTCCCGAGCACACCCAGCTCATCGGACTGAACGCCGCGAGCGGTCACCTCGACTGGCGACAGGAGGGCGCCGTCTCCGGCGACACGATCACCCGGTACCAGGGCGGACTCCTCACCGTCGGCTATGACGACACCGCCTACACGGTCAACCCCCACAGCGGTGCGTCGCACGCCATGCCCCTGGCCGGTGACCCCTACGCGGCCGTCGCCACGGACGTGAACCGGGACGGGAGCAAGGACCTGGTCGTCGCCGGCCAGAGCCGTGGTGTCTTCGCCGTCGACGGCAGAACCCTGAAGAAGGCGGCGCCGACCGTTCTGTGGCGGGCCACCGTCGACAGCTCGGTGCACGCCCTGCGCCTCCTGCCGAACCCGGGCAAGGACGCGACCGGCGCCTCGGTGGTGGCCGCGACCGACCACGGCTTCGCCCTACTGGACACGCACAGCGGTGAGGTACGCGCGAACGTGCACACCGGCGGCTATGCCGCTTCGCTCACGGTCGTGGGCGACGGCCGCGGCGGATCCGAGATCGTCGTCCCGGACAGCAGCCTGACCGCGTACAGCGAGCACGGCAAGAAGCTGTGGACGTACCGGCCCAAGGGCACGGCGGGCAAGAGCCTGGTCTTCTCCAGCGTCACCACGGACGGCGCCGGACACCTGTTCTTCGAGTACGGCGGCACACACCACGGCATCGGCCTGCCCACGCAGGCCACCGACCCGGCGCCGACGGCGGTCAGCCTGGACGCCGCCACCGGCATCCCGAACTGGACCGAGACCCCGACCGGCTCTGATGCCGTCGCGATCGTGCCGACCAACCCCGCCCTGGCCGACCCGAACATCCCGGGCGCCAACGGGCACGGTGTCGCCTTCGCCTACACCGGCGATTTCAGGAACTACCACCACCTGGTCCAGATCCTCGATGCGCGCTCCGGCGCGGTGATCAAGAACTACGACAGCCCCGGAACGTCGCAGGGCTTCGTCGCGTCCAAGAAGACCGGCCTGGTCGAGATGCGCGAGTTCAACGACTTCGTGTACCCGGCGAACGGCGGTGAGCCCTACGACGTACCCACCTTCCTCGGCTTCCACTCCGCAGTGTTCGCCAGATCCGTCGGCGGAACCGAGGCGTTCGTCGGTGCCTACCAGAACCTGTGGTCCTACGACACTCCCTTCGCGGACAACGATGGCTTCCTCCGCGAGAGCGCGACGGACTTCGCCCTGGGGGCGAGCCAGGTGAAAACAGCGGCGCTGGGCGACGGCCCCGGCGACGACCTGATCGGTCTCGCGCTCGACTGGCGGGCTCTGAACATCGCGGCGCAGTCGATCGGTGACGCCGTCAACGACATCGACTACTTCCCGCACGGCCTGACCACCTACAAGCTCTCCGAGGACGAGCCCACCCGGATTCCGACTCCTCCGAACGGCGACACGTCGGCCGCGGCCCCGCAGACCGCCGCCAAGGCGGGTCAGTTCAACGGCGACCGGATGCACAGCGCGAGCCCGCTGAAGGACCTCGGCATGCCGATCGGCACCGCCTCGGTCCCCATCGAGATCCAGTCGAAGACTCCGGCAGCCAAGAGGCTGAGCGCGGGCCAGGACAATGCCCAGGAGGTCGCCCCCGGCTACACCCCGCAGCAGATCCAGGCACGCCTGGGCCTCAAGGGTGACGGCACGGGCCAGACGATCGCGATCGTCGACGCGTACCACTACCCGACGGCGAAGGCGGACCTGAACCACTTCGCCGCGCACTTCAACCTGCCGCAGACCTGCGATACGGCCGGCACGGGAGAGGACTGCTTCGACTTCCAGCAGGTCTACGCGGACGGTACCCAGCCGGACGTGGACACCGGCTGGAACGAGGAGGCGGCGCTGGACATCGAGTGGGCGCACTCGGCGGCCCCGCACGCCAAGATCGTCCTGGTCGAGGCCAAGGATCCGACCATGGCAGCGCTGTCCCGGGCCCAAGACGCGGCCGCGGCGCTGCACCCGGCCGCGGTCAGCAACAGCTGGGGCGCCGGCGAGTTCTCCGAGGAAGCCTTCTACGACGGCCACTGCAAGCTGGCCGACTCGGTCTGCGTCCAGTCCACCGGAGACTTCGGCTACCCCGGCAGCTACTCCGCCACCAACCCCTACGCCCTGGCCATCGGCGGCACCAACCTCCGACTGGACGCCGACGGCAACACCATCGACGAGACGGCGTGGAGGTCCACCGGCGGCGGCCTGAGCTACTTCGAGCCGCGCCCGGCCTACCAGGACGGCGTGCAGCCCTCGCCACTCAGGGCCACACCGGACGTCAGCTTCGTGGCCGACCCCGCCACCGGCGTGCCGGTCTACCTGACGATGACGTACGGCGGCGCCTCCCACTCCATGTGGTTCAAGGTGGGCGGCACCAGCCTGTCCGCCCCGATCTGGGGTGCGATCATCGCCTCGGCCGACCAGCTCCGGGCCACCGCCGGCAAGCCGCACCTGGCTTCCGACGGTCCGGACGGCGACACGGCGCACACCGATGTCTACGCGCTCGGCAGCAGCTACCTGCGAGACATCACCGCCGGCTCCAACGGCCGATGCGGCGCGGAGTGCACAGCCGGCCCCGGCTACGACACCGTCACCGGCCTCGGCTCCCCCACCGCGGGCGTCGACGGGGCCCTGGCAGCCATGAAGTAGCCATCCGGTGTGAGCACGCAGGGTCCCGGCGTCCTTCTGGACGCCGGGACCCTGAGCTGTCTGTCGTCGAGGCTCTCAGCCGAGGTCGTGCAGGGGGCGCTGGGTGACCTTACGAGCGGCTGCTGTCACGCCTTGGACCTGACCAACACCGGCCCGCTCACCTTGCTGGGTCGAGTAGCCGAGGGGAATCTCACCCCTCGGCTCTCCCAGAACGGAGCGTGGCAATCTCTCGTCACTCCGCTCTTGTCATCCTGATCACCAGGCCAATGCGGCGAGCGTTGTGTCCGGCCAGTGCGCGAACATCCGCGGATACCGCTGGGCGATCTCCTGGAACTTCGCGATGGCCCTCCGCAACGGCGCCAGCCGTCGATACTTCCTGCGGATCCAGCGCACCAAGTAGGCGTTGATGCGCTGAAGGAACGGGATCAACACCCAACGGCCGTAGCGGCCGTAGTAGTTGAGCCACCCCGCAACGACGGGATTGATCCGCCGCGCGAGATCTGTGAGGGTCGAACCAGTGCGGTGTTGCAGCCGCCAGGAGCGAAGCTCGTTCTGGCGACAGGCGCTGTGCCAGTGGCGGACCTGTTCAACCAGCAGGTTCCCGGCACCGCCTGGCGGACGAAGCCAAGCTGGCATCGTCGCCAACAACGACCGCACCGTGCACCCCGACCTGGAGCGGTCCGCCGCCGAGCGCATGGGCGCCAATATCCGTCCCGTGGACAGCAGCCACTTTCCCATGCTCTCGCATCCTGAATTCGTCCTCGATATGATCCGTGAGGCCGCAGAGTCCCTCGACGCCTAGAGGATGTCCCGCAGGCGGTCGACGGCCACCGCGTTGGTCAGGTCAGCGCCCGGACCGGCGAGATCGCCGTGGCGGGACAGCGCGGCCAACGCTTCGTCATTCACGCCCCTACCCGCGCGTGGCCGGGGCGCGCCATGTGCTAAGCGGATCGTTACGGACGAGCAGGCGGGTGCGATCGCAAATCAGGCACTCCCAGATCGTCGCAGGAACCCAGACTGCGTGAGGCGCCGACTGCATCGTCCGCGCCAGCGCAGCCGATCTCACGGCGCAGCCGCACCGGAGCGATCCGGTGCGGCTGCGCCGTCTCAGGGCTCCGCGTAGAGTCCCGGCAGGAAGTGCCCCGGCGGGGCCTCGCCGTATCACTGACGCCCCTATAGCGCGGGGGTGCGGGAAACCGGTCTGACCAGGTTGAAGACCTCTCGGGCTGCATATCGCTTGAGGCATCGGATGATCTCACGTCGGGTCTTGCCTTCCTGGGTGCGGCGTTCGTAGTACGCCTGGGTGCGCGGGTCGTGGCGCAGCCGGGTAAACACGATGCGGTGCAGGGCCGCGTTCGCCTGACGGTCGCCGCCGAAGTTGAGCCGACGCGTACTCCGCCGGCCAGAGGAGTACTCGATGGGACTGACTCCGCAAAGGGCAGCAAAGGACGCCTCGGAGTTCAGTCGCTCCAGGTTGTCTCCCATGGTGATCAGGAGAGTGACGGCACTGTCCGGACCGATGCCCACCGGTTCGAGCAGCTGTGGAGCGTGGCGTTCGACGAGCCGGGTCAGGCGTTGGTTCAGCTCGTCGATCTGCCCGGTGAGCTGCTCAATGCGCTCGGCGAGCATGCGCAACGTCAGGTGAGTCGCCTGAGCCACCGCGTCCTCGTCTCGCCCACGATCGTGGAGGGCGAGGCGCGCGCAGGTGCGGAACAACTCAGCATTGCCCAGGCTGGACAACTGTTCCCGCAGGGCGGGATCGGCGATGACCAGGACGGCTTTGAGCTGGTTGACCGCCTGGGTACGGGCCTTGACCGCGGAGTCCTTGGCAAGTTTGAGCAACCGGGCGCTGTGTACGGGGCCGTCTCCGGACTTGGCCCGGGCCCGGGCGCGGCCGCTGAGCACGGCCCACGCGGCGGCCTGTGCATCGAGCGGGTCCGACTTTCCCATCAGTCGACGGGCCGAGCGGTCCGGCCGGTTCACCTCGTACACCTGGATCTGCTGCGCCAGCAGGTAGCGGGACAGGCCCGCGCCGAAGGTGCCGGTGCCCTCCACACCGGCCCGACGTAGCGTCCCCCGCTTGCGAGCCCACACGAGCAGTTGCCGGTAGCCGGCCGCCGTCGCCGGAAAGGTCTCGGTCCCCAAGATCTTCCCGAGCGGGGAGACCACGGCGGCGACATGCACCTCGCCGTGCGTATCCACGCCCAGGACGACCTCGCGCCGAACGGGAGGATCCGTGCTCGAGGAGGTGCTGCGCTGTCGGCTCGTCATGATGGTTCGCATCTCCCGTGGTGACGTGCTGTTGGATGGATGGCACCGGCCCGCTCGGGCGGTCTGAACCGTGATGGCGCCTGAACTCGGCAAAGCCCCTATAGGGACACGCCCCGTGGCTCGGTGGCAGGCAGCGTCCCGCAACGGCAGTCGACAGGAGACCTCACCCGGACACATGGCGGGAGGTCGGTCCCGAACAGAGCCACGTCGCCGGGCCTGAGCCGGTTCGCCACCGTGGGAACTCCTGCCCCGCTGGCCTACCGCCAATTGGGCCTGCCGAAGCCGAGTAGAACGGCTGGTTCTGGGAACGATCAGTGCTTACGAACGGGCATCTCCGCTCGCCTACGCGCAAGGATCGCCGATGCTTCCTGAGGTCCGCCCCTACGTATCCACCGCGCTCGCAGACCAGTTGGAACACCAACTGGACCTGGCTCCGCATCTCGAGGCGGGCCAGCTCGATGTGGAGGGCGTCGCCGGCGTCGCAGTGGTCGCAGCCGCCCACTCCGATGGCTATGCGGCCACCGGCCATCTCCTCGGGCTGCTGGCCGCGCTGCCTGCCCCCACCGCGGCAGGAGAGCACTTCTGGTCGAACCTGTGGAGGTCTTCGGGCACCGCGTACCTGCTGCCCGTCAACATCAAGGATCCGGTGCTGCGTTCGCTGGCAGGAGAGGGAACTGCCCTGGCCCGGCAGATCCTCTCGGCCGTCGATGAGATGACCCCGCCCCAGCGTTACGCGGCCGGGGAGGTGATCGGTCAGGCCCTCGTCGAGTCCGACCATCTGCCCGACCTCAAGACACAGGTCATCGGGGAACTGTGGCTCCGAGATCTCGAGCTCACTGCCTGGCGCGTCCTGCACGCAGACCGCAGGTCGGACGATCCGGCTGGACGGAAAGCCTTCCTCGACGCCTGGACGAGCGTCTGAACGTCGGCTCCTCCGAGCTGCACGGTAGCCGCGCCAGACATGCGGCTCCCGTGCCCGACGACGCTTGCAGCTACTGAGGTCAGGAAGGTTCAAGCCGAAGTCGCGGCGGCCCCGGGCCTCCACAGATCAGGGGGCCGCGCAGCCGTTGCTGCGCGGCCCCCTGATCCTGCACCGGCCCGGCGCGACAGCAGGCAGGGCCTGCACGAGCGGCGGCCACCTGACGCGGCGTGCGCAACCTCTCGGGCAAGTCTGCGAGGTCAGACCAGGTTGATGTTCTCGGCCTGCGGACCCTTCTGGCCCTGGGTGACGTCGAACGTCACGGCCTGGCCCTCCTGGAGCTCACGAAAGCCGGTGGAGTTGATCGCGGAGTAGTGCGCGAAGACATCCGGGCCGCCGCCGTCCTGGGCGATGAAGCCGAAGCCCTTCTCCGCGTTGAACCACTTCACAGTTCCCGTTGCCATACCTCATGCCTTCCAGTCGATGAACGCCTCCCACTCCATGTGGCAGACGGAGGTGATCGTCCTGGTCCCTGCGGCACAGCACAGCAAAACGCCCACACCAAAGGCGCGGGCAGGGAATTCCGAACCACGACAGCTGACGCAGACGCTACACGCCCACACACCGGGTCACCACAGGAAATGATCACGCCACACACGAGACCGTGCGTGCGGTGCCCGCCGACGCTGACGGGCACGCTCATCTCATGCTGCTGCCGTCGGGTTCGCTGATTCGGCGGCGCGGCGGTATTCGGCGTTGAGGCGCTGGGCTTCCTCGAGCTGGTCTTCGAGGATGACGATCCGGCAGGCGGCCTCGATGGGGGTCCCGTGGTCGACGAGTTCCCGGGCGCGGGCGGCAACGCGCAACTGGTAGCGGGAGTAGCGGCGATGTCCGCCTGCGGAGCGCAGCGGGGTGATGAGGCGGTGTTCGCCGATGGCCCGGAGGAAGCCCTGTGTGGTGCCGAGCAGTTCGGCGGCCCGGCCCATGGTGTACGCGGGGTAGTCGTCGTCATCGAGACGGCCGAACGTGTCGTCTGCTGTCATCGCACCTCTCTGTGGAACGCGTGGAGGGGCCCTGGCGCCGTACTGGCACCAGGGCCCCGAAGGAACTACTACACCATCTGCCGGCCCTGATACTGCACCGGCCTTCTGTTTCCGCAAACCCGACCGAGACGCTGTCGGGGGCGCGGGGATCGCGGTTGCTTGACCGGAGACCACCTCACTATCGATGTCCTGCGGTACCCGGGTCCAAGACTTCCGCCCGAGCGATCCTGATGGCGCTCGGCTCCTGTCGTGCGGCATCAGGGGCGCCGTATGCGCCCGTCTCGCCCGGTTGCGCCATCGTCCAAGCCACCCGGGCGGGCCGGTTGCATAGAATCCGATCCCATGCCGAAGCCTGACGAGCTGCTCGTTGCGATAGCCGCCCTTGTGGAGTCCGGGCAGAGTAATCAGATGTCCCTGACCGTGGTCACCAGTGGTGCTGTCATCACCGGTCGGCTGGCTCCGGAAGCCATGTGGAGGCAGAGGGTGTCTGAGGTGCTGACGGACTCCGCCCACCTGGGCGAGTTCTCCGCCGTCTTCCAGACCCCCGCGAGGAAGGACGGACCGCCCACGCATTTGCATTTCCACGTCGCCCGGATCCTGCAGGGTACGGTGGGGATCCCGGAGACAGGCGGGATGTACCGCGTCGCGATCGAGGACGTCAGTGCCTGGACCGTGGGCGACTTCAGCTACTCGGACCACTGACTCACCGGCCCACGGCACACAGTGAAACCCCACCGGCACGCTTCCGATCTAGTGGTCGCCGCAACACCCCAGTTCAAGGCGTGCGACGGACTTCGAGATCCGGAAGGATCGGCGTCCTCAGGGGCCCAGGAGGTTGGACCCTGAGCAGGAGGAATGCCTTCGGCTCGTGGATCTAGGAAGAGGGAACACGGAAGCCTGCCGGATCATCGGCATCAACCGCCGCACCGGCAAGCGTCGGCTCTACGGCCGGCAGGCATCCGCGAGGTACAGGGCAGCCCCGCCCATCGTGGACACGGGGCTGTCCTGGCAAGCGCCCGAACCCCCGGCTCGCCCTGAGGAACCCGTCGGCCCGTCGCGCTACCTCACCGAGGCCGACCGCATCCACATCGCCGACCGGCTCCGGGAGAAGGCGTCAGTCCGGGCCATGCGGCCGAGCTTGGCCGCAGTCCCTCCACCGTAAGCCGGGAGATCGCCGCAACCGCACGCTCATGCCCCACGGCGGCTGGTCCTACCGTCCGCACGCCGCCCAGCGCCGCGCGGACGCCCGCGAACCGCGCCCCCGGCCCGGCAAGATCGCCCAGAACCCCAGGCTCCGGGACTTCCTCCAGGACCACGTGACCCGGCGGTGGAGCTCGGAGCAGATCTGCCACGCTCTACGGGCACGCTTCCCCGACCAGCCGGAGATGCACTACGACCAAGGCCGCGGGGAACTGAGGCGCGAGCTGACCCGGGCCCTGCGGACCGGACGCGCCACCGAACTCAACAGCCGCCCGCGCAGAACGCTCGACTGGTAGACCCCAGCCGAGCGTCTGTCTAAACTGCTCGCGGCTTGATCAACTCACCGCAGTGTTGCTACGGCCCCTGGAATTCGCCCACGCCGGTGGGGCCTCACTGCTCGGTTCGGCTCACACCTGTCCGTACGTCAGGCGGACAGGGGGAGCGCCGAGCGTTGCGGAAGCCGGCCCGTGCGGGTCGACCAGGGGCGCAGATGCGGCGGTAGGGCGGGTGCGGCAGGTGAAGCCGAGTTGGGTCATGGCCCTGAGGACTTCGCCGGTGCTGAAATCACGCCGGTCCTGGCGGGTGACGACCTGGCCGACCTGCTTGGCGGGGTAGTGGCGTCGTCCGATGATGACGAACTCACCGGTGACCAGCTCAGGTGTGATGCCCTTCATCGATTCCACCACGCCGCTCTTGGTCAGGTCGAACGGGAAGCGAGCGATGACACAGCGCATGATGCCTCCAGGGAGAAGAGAAGACGGGGCCGGATAGGGGTGACGGCGGTTCAGCGAGAGAGGGCGAGGACGCCCAGAGCGTTGCCGTGTCCGTCGACCACGGGCGGGGCCCCGAGCCGGCGGCAGCGCATCGCACGCTCGGCTTCGGCCCTCGTGGCCAGCGGCGAGGCGAATGGCCCGATGACGTCGGCGATGTCACGCAGGCGGATCCGGTCCGTGTATCCGGAGCCGTCACGAACGGCCGTGAGCCGGTCCCGGGTGACCAGGCCGGTGCACATACCGTCCTCGTCGCAGACGACCAGCTGACTTGTACAGGCGGCAGCCATCACGGACAGTGCCACCTCCACGGTCATGTCCTCCCACACCTGCGGTCCGGCCGCGTCCGCGGGATCGGCCGCCGTCTGCACGGCGTTGGTACGTGTTGAGCGGAACTGCGTCTGGTCCAGCGTCAAAGGGTGCCTCCTGTGAAGTTGGGCGGGCTTCCTGACACGAAGGTTCTATGCCGCCGCATCGGCGGTGGACTGCCGTACGGGCGCGCGGCGGGCCGCCGAGACGGCACGGCGTCGGCCGCGTGAGGTGGCGCCGCGCTTCTTGGGGCGTTCGACCACCGGTGCGGTGATGACGACCGGGATGCCGGAGGGGGCCTGGGCGCCAGTGATGCGGTGCAGGGCCTCTTCGCCGACGCGGACCTGGGTGGTCTGCGGGACGATGCCGGCCGCTGCCATGAGGCGGGTCATGCCGCGGCGCTGGTTGGGGGTGACCAGGGTGACGACGCTGCCGGACTCTCCTGCGCGGGCGGTGCGGCCGCCGCGGTGGAGGTAGTCCTTGTGGTCGGTCGGCGGGTCGACGTTGACGACGAGGTCCAGGTTGTCGACGTGGATGCCGCGCGCCGCGACGTTGGTCGCTACCAGCACGTTGACGTGTCCGGTCTTGAACTGTGCCAGCGTGCGGGTGCGCTGTGGCTGTGACTTCCCGCCGTGCAGGGCGGCGGCCCGTACCCCGCTGTTCAGGAGGTGTTCGGTGAGGCCGTCGACGGCGTGCTTGGTGTCGAGGAACATGATCACGCGGCCGTCGCGTGCGGCGATCTGGGTGGTTGCCGTGTGCTTGTCGGCGCCGTGAATGTGGAGCACGTGGTGTTCCATCGTCGTGACCGCGCCGGCCGAGGGGTCGACGGAGTGCACAACGGGGTCGCTGAGGTAGCGGCGCACGAGCAGGTCGACGTTGCGGTCGAGAGTGGCGGAGAACAGCATGCGCTGGCCTTCGGGGCGGACCTGGTCGAGGAGGGCGGTGACCTGCGGCATGAAGCCCATGTCGGCCATCTGGTCGGCCTCGTCGAGGACGGTGATGGAAATCTGGTTCAGCCGGCAGTCGCCACGGTCGATGAGGTCTTTGAGGCGTCCCGGCGTGGCGACGACGATCTCGGCGCCGGCGCGCAGCGCGCTCGCCTGTCGGCCGATCGGCATTCCGCCCACCACCGTAGCCAGCCGCAGCCTCACGGAGCGGGCGTACGGGGCGAGAGCGTCGGTGACCTGCTGCGCCAGTTCACGCGTGGGTACGAGGATCAGCCCCAGCGGCTGCCTGGCCTCGGCGCGCTGCCCGGCCGTACGGGCCAGCAGCGCCAGCCCGAAGGCGAGGGTCTTGCCGGAGCCGGTGCGGCCACGGCCCAGTACGTCCCGGCCGGCGAGGGAATTCGGCAGGGTCGCGGCCTGGATCGGGAAGGGTACGGTCACGCCTTGCGAGCTGAGCGCGCCCAGCAGCGCCCCGGGCATGTCGAGATCGGCGAAGCCCTCCACGGCGGGGAGCGCGGGAGTGATCGTCCTGGGCAGCGCGAACTCCCCCTGGACCGCGGCGGGCCGGCGGCCGTAACCACCGGAACGGCTCGGCCCGCCGGAGCGGCTCGTGGCCGACGAACCGAATCGGCTGCCGCCCCTGCCGGAGTCGGTACTGCCGTTACGGGTGCGGGTGAAGCGGTCGTTCGTGCGTGTGCGGTTCATGCGGAACCTTCCTCGATGCGGCACATATCAAGGAATTCCCGCAGCGATCAGCAGCACAGAGAATTGCAAGAATGGACCGGTGGAATGCGACAGCGAATCTGACCGACGGAAAATCCGTGCGGGCACAGGCGCTGGAATGAGTGGCGCGAAGCCGACGCAATGTTCGGGCGTCCGCCGCTATGAAGCTATGAAGCTATGAAGCTATGAAGGGTGCGTACACCCCTGGAGGATGCTCCGTATGCGCTGAGCCTACGGGTTTCCTGGTTGTCGTCCGCAGGTGAAACTACTGCGGAAAATGCGAGTAGCTGGGGCCCGCACCCCGAAGGACGCGGGCCCCAGCTACAAGTACGCGACAGTCAGCGTCAGGCGAGAACGATGTTCTCGGCCGTCGGGCCCTTCTGGCCCTGCGCGATGTCGAAGGTCACCTTCTGGCCCTCGATCAGCTCACGGAAGCCCTGGGCGGCAATGTTCGAGTAGTGGGCGAACACATCAGCGCCGCCACCGTCCTGCTCGATGAAGCCGAAGCCCTTTTCCGCGTTGAACCACTTGACAGTACCAGAAGCCATGTCATTTCTCCTTTGGGGCAGAGCATCGGGATCCGCACTGCACGGACCCCGTGTCGCCGCGATGATCACCCCGCCGGGAAAAAGACCGGAGAACAAAAGTGCTTCCAGTGGCACAGGCGCCGCCCGGAGGGCACTTGAAGTTTTGGGAACCACAACTGCAACTGAGATCGACAGTAGCACGCCGAAGCGGCCTGTGTACGGTGAAGAATCCCACCCCACTTAATGCGGTAGAGAATCTGTCTGCCTGTGCCGTTGAAACCTCAGCTCGCGGGCACAGATTTTGGACCCAGCCGGAGCGCAACGTTTCGGGAGGTTTTGGGGGCGCGCCCAGCGTGAAGACTACTCCCCCAAGGGATGGTGCGGCCGGGCGTGGAGATCAGGGGGGTTCCGGTAAGCGTCACGGCCCGTCTCCGGCGCACGCATGGGAACGGCCATATCGAAGGTCATCAAGGACCAGACCGTCGATCAGCTCGGTGGAAGCAGCAGCATCCTGGTGCGGCAACGCCGTGAGAACGAGGAAACGGCGGCTGACGGATCAGTACATGACCCTCGACGACCTTCACCAGCGGGGACGCGCTCTGAAGCAGGCGGTGCAGCTGGTCTTCAGCCATGCCTTCGTGGAAGAGACGGTGCTGTGGCCCGCCGTACGAGCCTCAGGCCCGGACGGCGAGGAACTGACGACAGCCGCAGTCGTTTTTCACGGCGGTACATGGGCACGCAAGGTGCGCAACACCGGCCGCGTACCCTCGGACAAGGCAGTGCTCTCATCCCGGAATTCCAGTTCGGCGGCGCCACCGACCCGAGCCAACCGCATCTGGGCCATTCCCCCAGGCGAGTCCCCGGCTACGCCCCGCCCGCAACGCGCGCACGGGCATGCGCACGTCGCGGGCCACTGCACGAAACGCGCGAGTGGATAGCGCGAGTGCCGGTGAAGCGGTTAGATCGCGGGACTCATCGACTCAGCCGCCGCTCTTGCGCCTGAACGACCGCTGGCTCGCAGCCGGGCCGTGCGCCGAACGCACCTTCGATGTATCGGACTTGGCGGCAACATCAGCGGCATCCGCCTGCGCACCGCGCTTGCGCGCCAGGGCTTCGCGGAACTTGCGCTTGAGGTCGTAGTTGCCGTCGCTGTCCGGCTCCAGAGGGGACGTCTCGGGGTCAGCCGGCTCCGAACCTTCCGTAGATACGGGCTCTGCGGTCATGGTGACCTCCTGGGTTCGGGGGTGGGCAAGCACAGCTTGTCATGCCGGGCGCAGTGCCAGGCGCCGGCAACATCATCTTGCTCCGTTTCGGCGGGCATCCCTCCCGCGGCGAAAGGCGTTGACTTCGTAGGTGAGGCACACAGGACGGCTTCGGGCCGGGCCGAGGGTTGTCGATCCCGTGGCCAGGCTGCCAGGGCAACGGCTCTCAGCCGTTGCGACGCACGAGGGCGGCCCTGCGGGCCTCGGCGAGCTTGCGGGCCTCGCCCGCCTTTCGGGACTTGCCGCCGGCGCCGCGGGAGGTGCCCTTGCTCGTGCCGAGGCCGCGGAAGGGAGCGTTGGTGTTCTTGGGTCGGGGGACGGTGGGCCCGCCGTCGAGCGGGATCCCGGAGGGAGCCTTGGCGCCGGTGATCCGGCTCAGCTCCGCCTCGCCCGAGCGCACCTTGGTGACGGTCGGCTCGATGCCGGCCTCGGCCATCATGCGGCTCGTCTCACGGCGCTGGCCCGCCAGCACGAGCGTGACCACGCTGCCGGACTCACCGGCGCGGGCGGTGCGGCCCGCCCGGTGCACATAGTCCTTGGCATCGGTGGGCGGGTCGACGTTGACCACGAGATCGAGGTCGTCGACGTGCAGGCCACGGGCCGCGACATTGGTCGCCACCAGAACGGTGATCTGGCTGTTCTTGAACTGCGCCAGGGTCCGTGTGCGCTGTGGCTGGGACTTGCCGCTGTGCAGGGCCCCGGCGTGCACCCCGCTGGCCCGCAGATGCCGGGTGAGCTGGTCGACGGCGTGCTTGGTGTCGAGGAACAGCAGTACGCGGCCGTCGCGGGCGGCGATTTCCGTGATGACGGCGTAGCGGTCAGGGCCGTGGACGACCAGAACGTGGTGCTCCATCGTCGTGACTGTGCCCGCGGCCGGGTCGACCGAGTGGACGATGGGGTCGTGAAGGTAGCGGCGGACCAGTTGATCGACGTCGCGATCGAGAGTGGCCGAGAAAAGCATCCGCTGACCGTCGGGGTGCACCTGGTCGAGCACGTCGGCAACCTGCGGAAGGAATCCCAAGTCGCACATCTGGTCGGCCTCGTCCAGCACGGTGATTCTCACCCGTCCCAGGCGGCAGGCGTTGCGCTCGATCAGGTCGTGCAGGCGTCCGGGGGTGGCGACGACCACCTCGGCTCCCTGGCGCAGCGCGGCGACCTGCCGGCCGATCGACGTTCCGCCGACGACCGTGGCGATCCGCAGCCCCAGTGCCTGGGCGTACGGCGCCAGCGCCTGGGTGACCTGTTGGGCCAGCTCCCGGGTAGGCACCAGGATCAGAGCAAGGGGCTGCTTCGGTTCCGCGCGCCGCCCGGCCGTCCGTGCGAGCAGCGGCAGGCCGAAAGCGAGCGTCTTGCCTGATCCGGTGCGCCCGCGCCCCAGGATGTCGCACCCCTCCAGAGCATCGGGCAGTGTGGCGGCCTGGATCGGAAAGGGTTCGCGCACCCCGAGTTCGCTCAGTGTCCGCAGCACCTCCGTCGGCAGTTCCAGACCGGCGAAGGTGACGGCCGGGAGCAGCGTCGGGGTCGTTGCCCCAGGCTGGGCGGGACTGCCGTGAGCGATACCGGAGTCATTGGGATGCTTCATAAACAGCCTTCCGCAAGGGAACTTACCGAGGAAGGCCCGGCAGGTTTGGACAGCCCACGCACAAGCCGAACGGAACAGACAGAATCGCCCACCGCGACGACCACGCAAACGCGTGAGACTAACACACGACATAACCTCGCGCCGCTGATACCGATCGCCCCTGTGTACGGGGCTGGCAGCGGGTCGGCCTGGAACAACCGTTCCCTTGGAGAACGGCCCCACCCCACGGGCGAGCCACGAACAGCAGGTCGAGCTCCGGTGGAGCAAGGACGAGCGAGTAGAACCCGAGGACCCTGCACCTGCTCGTCCTGATCGCCTCGTTCGCCCTGACCGGCTACGCCATGCTGCGCCTGTTCGCCGGCCAGCCCTGGGAGGTGGCGATCTGGTTCGTCGGTGCGGCGATCCTCCACGACCTCATCCTGCTGCCCCTGTACTCGCTGGCCGACCTGTCGGCCCTCTCCGTACTGCGGCACCGAGCCGCCGACAGGCCGACGGTGCCGTGGATCAACTACCTGCGCGTCCCCGCCTTCCTGTCAGGTCTGCTCCTGCTGGTCTGGTTCCCCCTCGTCCTCCGTCTGGCGGTCCCCTACCCCGGCGACACCGGGCTGTCCGACAGCGTCTACCTCGGCCGATGGCTGGCGATCACCGGCGTAGTCTTCGCCGCCTCCGCCGTGGCCTTCGCGATGAGACTGCGCCGCCTGAGGCGGGCCGGCCGCGGCGACAAGAACCGACCCGCCGCAGGGCACGGCGCAGCACCGTGACAACGGACGAGGGCGAGCTGTACGACGCCGACGAGGACCCCTACGCGCTCGCCCTGGGCCCCGGCCGAGAACCGGTGTACCTACGGCTGGCCGACGGGCGCCGGATCCGGATGCCGGTACACCGCTGGCACGAGCAGCCCACGGCAGCCGACAAGACCGTACTGGAACGCTGCATCGGCCCCGTCCTCGACGTCGGCTGCGGCCCGGGCCGCATGTGCAGAGCACTCCTGAGCCGGGGAGTCTTCGCCCTCGGGGTCGACATCGCGCCTCGCGCGGTCGCCCTGACCACCACCATAGGCGGGCTCGCACTGTGCCGATCGGTCTTCGACCGACTGCCGGCAGAGAGAGGCTGGCAGACGGTGCTGCTCATCGACGGCAGCATCGGCATCGGTGGCGATCCTCGTGGCCTGCTGCGCCGCTGCGGCGGCCTCGTCGCCCCCACCGGGCGCCTCGTCGTCGAGGTCGACCCCGACGACGTCGAGGAACAGTGCACCGCCCGGTTCGAGGACCTCCACGGCCGGACCGGTCCGTTCTTTCCCTGGGCACGGCTCGGGCGACGAGCCCTCCGCAGGATCGCCGCCAACCTTGCTCTCAGCGTCACCGATCAGTGGACGAGCGGGCACCGCTGCTTTGCCACTCTCACTCACCGGGGATCATCCTGTGACCGCCCTGACACGGGCCCCGCAGTGACGGACGCCGGCCGGACCGAGTCGGACGGCCGACAGGGCGGCCCGTGGCCACCGATCGCTCGAAGTCACGTCAACCACATGCTGAGGTGGCCAGGTGGCCTTGCCGGCCCGGCAGAGTATGCCCGCGTGGGTCAAGGCGCCGATGATGCCGTGGGTTCGGGCGGCCTTGATGTCGTGAACTGCGCCGGGCCGGGCAGCTAAGGCCCGGAGCAACTCAGCGGGGGCTGCGTCGGCTTCATGCCTCTCAGGCAGGCACCCAGTGCGACAGTGAGAGCGGCAGCGCCATAGGCCCATGCCTGCAGGGGGAATCCGGGCAACAGTCGCCCTGCGAGGTAGAGGACTGTGCCGGCCACGGTGACGGCGAGCCACTCCCAGCGGCCGTCCAGAGCTGCGAGGGCGATGACGAGCATGGAGTACCAGGGGTAGTTGGGCGAGAACAGCAGCAGGGCCGTGCCGGTCAGCAGTAGGGCACCGCTCCAGGGGCGTGTCGGGTCGCCGCGCCACCATACGAACAGGGCCGTCAGGGCGAGCAGGACAACAGCGGCGATTCCGGCGGCCGAGTCCGGCAGGATCAGCCGTAGCAAGGCGAAGCGGCGTACGTCGCCGGGTTCGTAGCCCTCTTCGTTCAGGTAGCCGGGGAGATAGCCGAGGACGCTGGTGCCGGAGGCCAGGACGTAGGGCAGGTAGGCGATCGCGACCGCGCCGACGGCACCCGCCGTCACGCTCCCGATGCGTCGTGCGCTGCGCTGTCCGGACAGGGCGCCGGGCAGCGCCAGTACGGGCAGCAGTTTGACCGCGATGGCCGCGCCGAGCAGGGCGCCGCGACGCGCCCCGGCGGTGGCGGTGCCGAGTGCCAGCACGGTGAGCAGGACGCCGAGGGCGTCGACGTGGGCGTTGTTGACGGCTTCGAAGGGGACGGCTGGGCACCAACCCCACAGTGCGGCGCGGGCAGGGGCCCGTTGCGGGTCGCCGCGTCGCCGCAGGACGGCGAGCAGGGTGACGGTGGTGCCGAATGCCAGTGCTGCTCCCCCCACTTGGAGCGGTTTGTGACGAGTACCCGGTGGCGAAAGGGCGTGAACGGCGAGGAACCAGCCCTCCGCGACGGGCGGGTAGATCGTCGGCACGGTGGGCCGGTTGATGCGGACGCACGCGCCGCTGTCGGTGCGCCTCAGTCCCCAGCCGTCGCAGGCTCCGCTGGTGGGAAAGAGCCACTCGTCCCGCAGACGAGCGAGTTGGGGGGCGGCCGGCGGGTGGGCGTAGGGGGAGATACCGGCCGCCTGCACGCGGCCGTCCCAGGCGTAGCGGTACATGTCGTCGCTGGTGCGGGGCGGTGCCGCCAGGCCGGACAGTGCGACGGCGGCGGAGCCCGCGAGCACCAGGAAGGTCGCGGCGCGAGCGGGGAGTTTACGCACGGTCCAGACCCCGGCGGCGAACAGTGCCCAGGAGATGGCGTATCCCACGAGCAGGCGGCCCGGGTCGCTCTGGTTGTCGCCGGCGTGGAGGGTGCCGATGACAACGGCGCTGAGTGCGACGAGCACCGCCACGACCAGGGTGGTACGCGTACGACCGGCGTGGCGGATCACCGGCTCTGCGGGGTGGTCGGGCAACGGCTCGGCGGGCCGGGGCACCGACCGACGCGTGGGGGCGCTGCCTGTCATGAGTGGTGGGGCCTTTCGGTCATCGAGGGCTGCGTGTCGGGGTGACTCTCGCGTCGGCGGCGTAGTTCCACGAACGGGCGTCCCACGGCCGTCCACCTACCGGTCAGGATCCAGCCGGCGGAGTCTGCGGCGTTCAGGAGCGCGGTGGTGCCGAGCCTGGCCCAGGGGAAGGCCCTGCCGTGGTGACCGTGGGCGTCCTCGACGCGCACGGTGAGGCGCTGGTCCACGTCCTGCGGGGCGGCTTCGGCCAGCAGGAGCCCGCCGGGGGCGATGAGTTCGCGCATGCGGCGGAGCAGGGCGACGGGATCGCCGCCGATGCCGATGTTGCCGTCCATCAGCAGCACGGTGCCCCAGCGGCCTTCGCCCGGGAGGCGGTCGAAGGCCGAGCGCTGGATGGCGGCGCCACCACTGCGCCGGGTGCGCTTCACGGCGTCCCGGCTGAGGTCCACGCCCAGCGCCGGTACGCCGCGGGCGGCCAGTGCGGCCACCATGCGTCCCGGTCCGCATCCCACGTCCAGGACGGAGCCCGTACATCGGCGCAGCACGCTCGTGTCCGCCGCGTCGGGAGGTGCACACCAGCGCTCCACGTCCAGCGGCAGCACGTGCTCCTCGCCGAAGCCGTCGGGGTGATCAGGGTGTGACAGACGGCGCAGGAACAGCGGGCCGCGTCCGGTGCGCAGGGCGTGGGCATAGGGATCGTCGATCCACGGGGTGCCCGGTTCCACGGGCATGGCGGGGCGGACGGGGAGCGTCGGCATGCGCTTCCTGGCCCTGACCACCGTCGGGTTCTCCGCCCGGGGCTCCGCCACGGCCGGTTCCGGCCGCTCGGCCACGGCGGAGTCGATTCCGACCGCCGTCCCGCTCATCGGACCACCTCTGCCATTGAGTTGAGGACGGCGGCGAAGCGGGAGCCGCGTGCACAGAAGGC
Organism: Streptomyces sp. NPDC001852; assembly: GCF_042891825.1. Taxonomy (NCBI): domain Bacteria; kingdom Bacillati; phylum Actinomycetota; class Actinomycetes; order Kitasatosporales; family Streptomycetaceae; genus Streptomyces; species Streptomyces sp. NPDC001852. The sequence goes on along the minus strand of NZ_JBIATN010000033.1, from coordinate 79,296 downwards.
GGCGACCGCGGCAGCGTCGGCTGCGGTGTCCACGTCACGCAGTACCGGCAGGTCGTTCACGGCCAGTCCTGCCTCGGCCAGGCGGATGCGCTGGATCGCGCCCGTACGGTCCGTGGACATGGGCACCCCACAGACCAGGGCACCGGCCCGGGCAGGATCGGCGAGGCCGAGCGCCCAGAACCCGCCGTCCGCGGCCGGACCGAACCAGGCGTCGTGGCCGTCGTGGCCGACGTCGGCGATCATGTCGGCGGTCAGTTGCGGGGTGTCCATGCCGACCAGCAGCGTCGGGCCGTCACAGTGGGCGAAAGCAGCGACGATCCGCTGGTCCAGGCCGCCGGGGCTCTGGGGTACGACGTCGTAGCCGGGCGGCAGCCAGGGACCAGGGGTGCCGTCGAGAGCGAGCACGCGACGGCGTGCGGGGGCCTGCAGCAGGGTGTGGAGCGTGTCGGTGAGGGCGGCCTCGGCCAGGGTGACTGCTTCCTGAGGTGTATACGGCGGGGTGAGCCGGGTCTTGACGCGGCCGGGCACGGGTTCCTTGGCGATCACCAGCAGGGTCACCGGGGGCAGGGCGTTCATCGTCCGACTCCCCGCACGCCGGTGACGGCGGTCGTGGTGGCGGGTGTCTCGGCGAGCACGGCACGCATGTCGTGTACCGCCTGCCAGGTGCCTCGCCAGGTGCCGGTGACCTTGGAGCGGCCGGTGCGCGGGTGGTAGGGCACCTCCGTCTCGCGCACCCGCCAGCCGGCGTCGGCGCCGCGCACCACCATCTGCAGCGGGTAGCCGGAGCGCCGATCGGTCAGGTCGAGGGCCAGCAGGGCTTCGCGGCGGACGGCGCGCATCGGGCCGAGGTCGTGCAGGCGCACCCCCGTGCGCCTGCGGATGAGCCGGGCCAGCTCCAGGTTGGCCAGGCGCGCGTGCACGGGCCACGCCTTGGGGGACGTGGGGCGCCGCCGGCCCAGCACCAGATCGGCGGTGCCGCCCAGCACAGGTGCGGCGATGTCCGGCAGTAGGGCGGGGTCGAGGGAGGCGTCGCAGTCGCAGAAGCAGACGACGTCTGCGGTGGCCGCCATCAGGCCGGCGTGGCAGGCGGCGCCGAAGCCGCGTACCGGCTCGGTCACCACGTGGGCGCCGAATGCGCGGGCGATGCCCGCCGAGCCGTCGGTGGAGCCGTTGTCGACCACGATGGCGCGCCAGCCGGGCGGGATCCGGTCGAGCACCCACGGCAGGGCCTCGGCCTCGTCCAGACAGGGCAGCACCACATCGACCCGGGCGGGAGAAGAGGGGGAAGTCGAGATCACCCCACTCACCCTACGAACACAAAAGGGGCGTAAGGGACTTGGCGTCCTTACAGATCTCTGACGTCGGCGGCAGTCCTTACGGATCTCTGACGTCCGCCACCACTCCCCCTGACAGCCGCGGGGCAGTGTGAGACTCGATACCGTGAAACGCGTACTCGTCGTGGACGACGACCCGACCGTCTCCGAGGTCGTCGCCGGATACCTGACCCGGGCGGGCTTCGACGTCGATGTGGCCGCCGACGGTCCCTCCGCCGTGGCCAGGGCCACCGCGCAGCCGCCGGAACTGGTGGTGCTGGACCTGATGCTGCCCGGCATGGACGGGCTGGAGGTCTGCCGCCGAATCCGCGAGACCGGCCCGCTGCCCGTGATCATGCTGACGGCGCGGGGTGACGAGGAGGACCGCATCCTCGGCCTGGAGGTCGGGGCCGACGACTATGTCACCAAGCCTTTCAGCCCGAGGGAGCTGGTCCTGCGGGTGCAGTCGGTGCTGCGCCGTGCGGGAGCGCTGGCGGCGGTGCGGAGCGCACCGTCCGTACCGCGCCTGACCGGACTACGGGCCGGACCGCTCGCTCTGGACGCCACGGCTCGCCGAGCCACCCGCAGTGGTCGGGAACTTGCCCTGACCATCAGGGAGTTCGATCTGCTGGAGTTCTTCCTGCGCAATCCCGGGCGGGCCACCAGCCGGGAGGAACTGATGCGTCGCGTGTGGGGCTGGGAGTTCGGTGACCTGTCCACCGTCACCGTCCATGTACGGCGGCTGCGCGAGAAGATCGAGGACGACCCGGCCCGCCCGCGGCTGATCAACACCGTGTGGGGCGTCGGCTACCGCTTCGATGTACCTGAGGCGAACGGGGCGGACGATGCTGCGTGACACCTTCCTGATCGCCCTGTACGCGGCGATCGGCGCGGGCGCCGCCGGACTGCTCGGTGTGGCCGCCCTGAGGCTGCTGCGCAACCGCTCGGTCGCGCTGTCGCTGGCCGTGGTCGCCGCCGTCGCCGTGGCGGCGATGCTCGCCGGGACAATGCTCGTGTCGTGGGCGATGCTGCTGTCGGATCACGACCTGTGGGTCGTCACCATGGTGTGCTCCATAGCGGCGATCGTCTCCCTCGCGGTGGCGCTCGTCCTCGGCCGCAGCGTCGTCAAGGGCAGCCAGGCCCTCACCGAGGCCACCCGCGTCCTGGGTGACGAGGGCCGCTTCACCCCGCCAAGCACCGCTCCCACGGCTGAACTGGCCCAACTGGTCCGGGAGTTGGACGCGACCAGTGCGAAGCTGGCCGCCTCAAGGGAGCGCGAGCGGGCCTTGGAGGAGTCCCGACGGGAGCTTGTCGCCTGGATCTCCCACGACCTGCGCACACCGCTCGCCGGGCTGCAGGCGATGACCGAGGCGCTTGAGGACGGCATGGTCGACGATCCGAGCGTCTACCACGCCCGGATCCGCACGGAGGTCGAGCGGCTCAGCGAGATGGTCGGCGACCTGTTCGAACTCTCCCGCATCCAGGCCGGCGTGCTCGCCCTGAACACGGCCCGCATGTCGGTCTACGACCTCGTCGGCGACGCGATCGCGGGCGCCGACGCCCTCGCCAGGGAACACGGCGTGCGGATCATCGGCGACGGAGTCGAACCGGTGCCGATCGAGGTCGACGGCCGCGAGATGTCCCGCGTCCTGGCCAACCTCCTCGTCAACGCCATCCACCGCACGCCCACCGACGGAACGGTCGCCGTCTCCGCCCGGGAGGAGGGCGGCAGCGTCGTCGTCTCGGTGACCGACGGCTGCGGCGGCATCCCGTCCGAGGACCTGCCCCGCGTCTTCGACACCGGCTGGCGCGGCACCGACGCCCGCACCCCGCCCGCCGGTGCGGGCCTGGGACTGGCCATCGTGCGGGGCATCGTCGAGGCCCACAGCGGCCGGGCCGCCGTCCACAACGTGCCCGGCGGCTGCCGCTTCGAGGTCCGCCTGCCGACAGCCGCCTGAGTGCATTTCCCGGTCCGGAGAAGGGCCGTCCCTGTGGAGTACAGGGACGCCCCCCGAGTTGTCACCGGGGAAGGCTCAGCCTGACCGCAGCGCAGCCTTCGCGAACTCCGCCATTCCCTCGGCGAAGTCCACCACCGGTTTCCAGCCCAGCTCGTCGCAGAGCCTGCGCGAGGAAGCGGTGATGTGACGGACGTCGCCGAGCCGGTACTCCCCGGTGACGACGGGTGCGTCGCCGCCGTGTGCCGCGGCCAGCGCGGCGGCCATCTCCCCCACCGTGTGCGGCTCGCCGCTGCCGACGTTGTACGCCCGCAGGCCACCCTCCGGCAGAGCGGGCAGCCCCTCCATGGCCGTGAGGTTGGCCCCCGCGACGTCCCGCACGTGCACGAAGTCCCGGCGCTGACCGCCGTCCTCGAACACACGTGGCGCCTCACCGCGCGCGAGCGCGGACCGGAACAAAGAGGCGACTCCCGCGTACGGGGTGTCCCGCGGCATACCCGGCCCGTACACGTTGTGGTACCGGAGCGCCGCCACCCGTCCACCGGTGGCCCGCGCCCACGACGCGGCCAGGTGCTCCTGCGCGAGCTTGGTGGCCGCGTAGACGTTGCGCGGATCGGTCGGCGCCTCCTCCCCCACCAGCCCGGCGGACAGGGGCTCGCCACAGTGTGGGCACGGTGGTTCGAAACGGCCCGCGTCCAGCTCGGCGATCCGTCGCGGCCGCGGCCGTACGACGCCGTGCTGGGCACACTCGTAGCGGCCCTCGCCGTACACCACCATGGAACTCGCCAGCACGAGTCGGCGCACCCCGGCCGCAGCCATGCCTGCCAGCAGTACGGCCGTGCCGAGGTCGTTGCAGCCGACGTAGTCGGGCGCGTCCGCGAAGTCCTTGCCGAGCCCGACCATCGCCGCCTGATGGCAGACTGCGTCCACGCCCCGCAGAGCGTCCACCACCGCCCCCCTGTCGCGAACATCCGCGTGGCGCCAGTCGACACCATCGGGGACGGGCGGCGGCGTACGGTGGGCGGCGGGCAGGAGCGCGTCGAGCACACGTACCTCGTGCCCGGCACTGGTGAAAGCGCTGACGATGTGCGAGCCGATGAAGCCCACACCTCCGGTGACCAGGATCAACATGCTCCGACGCTAAGCCTGACCGCGCGTCTGCGGATGCCGGGACGGGGATCCGTCAGGGGTTCGTAAGCCTTCCGGACCGGCCGGACGCCGCCACGCTCAGCAGACCGAAGCCCACGGCGAAAGCGAGCATGGTGAACACGCCGCGGGGCCAGAAGATGTGACTGTCGAGAAACGACCAGCACGCCCCCAGCACCACCACGGCCCCGGGCAGCACCCGGACGCCGTGGCGCCGCAGCAGTACCGCGCCGGCGGCGAGCGCGGCGACCGTCAGCCCGTACACCCCTGCCCGTCCCAACTCGTCGCCGGTCGAGAACAGCCACCCCACCGCCCCATGCACCCCGTGTACCGCCACCGTCCCGGCAGAGATACCGGCCACAGCGTCCAGCCCCGAGTAGTACGCCGCGTAGCCAAGACACCCGGCCCAGGCCACCAAGATGAGTGCGCCGTCGACGTCACGCCCCGGTCTGCCCCACAGCGGCACCAGCAGGCCGAGCGCCAGCAGCGGAAAGGCGGGCAGCAGGGCGACATGCAGCCCCGCCCAGTGAGCGGCCGTCGACGCGGTGAGATGCCGCGGGTGGACCAGGCCCGCCACAGCTAGAAACAGGGGCGGAGCCGTTACGAAGACCACCGTACGAAGAGTGCGCATGGCGCCACCGTAGGAATGACCTACGCCAGGCGGGGCCCGTGCCGGCGATGCGTAAGACACCCGTAAGACGCCGCCGTCACGAAGGTGGACGCCGTCGGCTGCGTCGGACCTCCTTCGCCACCACCAGCAGAGCCGTGAACGTGGCCACGGCCACCAGGATCAGCAGCCAGTTGCGCGGATAGTCGAGCGGCAGCACCGTCGAGTTGGCCCGGGGCCCCGGTCGCAGCAGCACCGGCAGCGCCACCGCGGTAAGGGCACCCCCTACGAGCAGCGCCCCGCGGATGGGCCCCCGCACCCCGCTAGGGACCAGCACCAGCCCGACGAGCAGCACCAGCGGCGCGACCAGCGCGTCGTGCAACACCACCGCCCCGCCGAGCCACTCCAGCACACCCATCAGGTCCTGCTGCCTGTCCAACAGCAAGGACGCGCCGACACCCATCAGCGCCAGCCCGGCGGCACCGGCCAGCAGTCGCAGCACTTTGACCCTCATGACAACACCTCCAGTCGGCCGACCCACTTGGTCTGCAGTACGCCCGGACGGTTCGGAGCGATCAGGCGCACCGGGTAACCGTGGTCGGGCGACAGTTCCTCACCGTTCAGCCGCAGTGCGAGCAGGGTCAGCGGGTCCCGGGCGTGCTCGTGACCCATCTCGGAGACCCGGTAACCGCCCCGGGTCTGCAACGACACCACCCGTACCCGCGCGTGGACCGGGGCTCCCACCCGCTCCAGCAGGTCCACGACGCGCACGCCTGTCCAGTGCGCCGACTTGCTCCAGCCCTCCACGCAGGCGATCGGCAGCTCGACCTCGTGCTGGGGCAGTGCGCGCAGCTCGTCCAACGTCAGCGTGCAGGGCCGCGGTCCGGCGATGGTCAGGCGGTAGCGCTCGGCATGGATCAGGCCGACCCCGGCCGCGGCAGCAGTCCGGTTGACCGGCAGGCCCTCGGAACCATGGTCAGGGTGGCGGGGTGCGAGGAGGGTCAGGCCCCTCAGCGGGGTGAAGGACTGCCCCACCGTGGTCACAGTGACGGCGCCGACCGCCGCTGCCACCGCGGCGAGCAGGGAGCGCCGATCCGGGGCGTCCTCGGCGGGCAGGGACAGCGTGCCCGCCGAGCGACGGCTCCAGTGTGCCGCGATCTCAGGTGCCTTGACCGCGATGTGCAGCACCAGCGCTCCTATCAGCAGCCAGGCCACGGCGTAGTGCACCTCCACGAAGGAGAAGGGCCACGGGTACCACTGGGCGGTGTTCAGCAGGCCGGTCGCCAGCTCGAAGAGGGCGGCTGCGACCAGGAAGGCCACCGACACCCGTTCCAAGGCGTGCCGCACCGAGCGCACCGGGGGCCACTCGAACAGGCGGGGATACACCGTCCACAACTTGGCGAGCAGCAAGGGAATCGCCGCGATACCGGACGCGACGTGGAGCCCCTGCGTGAACCGGTAGCCCCACACCGGACGGCTGGGCAGCTCGTTGGCGAGCCATCCCGGCGGGTGCTGCATGAAGTGACTGATCAAACCGGTGCAGAAGCACACCGCGAACGCCAGGCCGAGCCACCGCCCGATCGAGGTCGCCGTGCGGGCATCGTGCAGTCGGCCCTTGAACACGGGCGGAAAGAAGCGCGATCTCATGCCTTCCATCCCACCGGGAGGAAGGCCGCCATGGAACGTCCGACCGCCTTACGGAACTGGGACGTCTCCCGGCCACAGGGCACGCCCAACATCCGCGACACTCCGCCCGACGCCGTCCTGACCACCCGTGTGACAGGCAGGTGGCGGAAGTTGGGAACCTGTCCGGCGTCCGCGCTTCGCAGCACAGCCGACACGCCGTCCAGCACCTCGAAGCCTCCACACGGGCCTTCCAGGAACACCTCCTGCGAGGCGGTCGGGCCGGTGCACAGCCTTGCCTGAGCAGGACAGCCACAGCGTGAGGACGCACACGCGTCGCTGCCCGGCCAACGCCGACCACGTGGCCGCGAAGTTGACCTCCGACTCCTCACCCGCAGCTTTCGACCGAGGGAGCGTGCCCTCCAGGAACCGCCGGGCCGCCGTGGCCTCCGCCCCAACGGCCGTCCCTCCCGCAGCGGTCCTGACAGCCCGGAACAGGTCAGTGCGTACCCAACTCGCCGAACTGTCGACTCCAACGGCGGGCACCTGCGCTGGGCGGCCGAATTCCTTTCGAGAGCATGACGTTTCCCGATGCCGTGATCTCGAACTGTGCCGGCGCGGCTAGCGTGCTGGGCATGACGAACGCGGAGATCGGTGTCATCGGCGGGTCCGGCTTCTACTCCTTCCTCGACGAGGTGACCGAGGTCCAGGTCGACACCCCGTACGGAGCACCCAGCGACTCCCTCTTCCTCGGCGTGATCGCCGGCCGACAGGTCGCCTTCCTCCCCCGCCACGGACGCGGCCACCATCTGCCCCCGCACCGCATCAACTACCGTGCCAACCTGTGGGCGCTGCGCTCCGTCGGCGTACGTCAGGTTCTCGGCCCGTGCGCGGTGGGCGGACTGCGCCCGGAGTACGGGCCGGGCACACTGCTGATCCCCGACCAGCTGGTGGACCGCACGAAGACCCGGGTGCAGACGTACTTCGACGGGCTGCCGCTCCCGGACGGCACCGTGCCGAACGTGGTGCACGTGTCCCTGGCCGACCCGTACTGCCCCGCCGGACGGGCGGTCGCGCTCAAGGCCGCGTGCGGACGGGACTGGATGCCGGTGGACGGCGGCGCCCTGGTCGTCGTCGAAGGGCCACGGTTCTCCACCCGCGCAGAATCGTTGTGGCACCGGGCGCAGGGCTGGTCCGTGGTGGGCATGACCGGTCATCCCGAAGCTGCGCTCGCCCGTGAACTGGAGTTGTGCTACACGTCGTTGACCATGGTCACGGACCTCGACGCGGGGGCGGAGACCGGGGAGGGCGTCTCGCACGACGAGGTGCTGAAGGTCTTCGCGGCGAATGTGGACCGGTTGCGGGGCGTGCTGTTCGACGCGGTGGCCGCGCTGCCCACCATCGAGGAACGGGATTGCCTGTGCGTGAACGCGCTCGGCGGAATGAACCCGGGCTTCGAACTACCCTAGCCGCACAGGGTTCGAGGGTGTCCCGACAGCGGGACGTCGTCCTACCCAGTCGGCCGGTATCGCATGTCCGGCTCGCTTCGCAGACGCCCCTATAACGGGGGGTCGGTAGGGACCGTCCCGACCAGGTTGAAGACCTCCCGGGCGGCATATCGCTTGAGGCATCGGATGATCTCACGACGGGTTCTGCCCTCCTGGGTGTGGCGTTCGTAGTACGCCTGGGTGCGCGGGTCGTGACGCAGGCGGGTGAAGACGATGCGGTGCAGGGAGGCGTTTGCCTGCCGGTCGCCGCCGTAGTTGAGCCGTCGCGTGATTCGCCGCCCGGAGGAGTACTCGATGGGGCTGACTCCGCAAAGAGCTGCAAAGGATGCCTCGGTGTTCAGTCGCTCGGGGTTGTCTCCCATGGTGATCAGGAGAGTGACGGCGCTGTCCGGGCCGATGCCCACCGGTACGAGCAGCTGTGGGGCGTGGCGTTCGACGAGCTGGGTCAGGCGTTGGTTCAGCTCATTGATCTGTGCGGTGAGCTGTTCGATGCGCTGGGCGAGCATGCTCAGGGGCATGTGGGTAGCTTGGGCTACCGCGTCATCGTCTCCCTCATCGTCGAGTAAGCCGAGGCCCGCGCAGGTGCGGAACAGCTCGGCGTTGCCGAGGCTGGACAGTCGTTCCCGCAGGGCGGGGTCGGCGATGACCAGGACGGCTTTGAGCTGGTTGATCGCTTGGGTGCGGGCCTTGACAGCGGAGTCCTTGGCGAGTTTGTAGATCCGGGCGCTGTGCACCGGACCGTCGCCGGACTTGGCTCGGGCCCGGGCGCGGCCGCTGAGCACGGCCCGCGCGGCGGCCTGCGCGTCGAGCGGGTCCGACTTCCCCAGCAGCCGGCGGGCCGAGCGATCCGGCCGGTTCACCTCATATACCTCGACCTGCTGCGCCAGCAGGTAACGGGCCAGGCCGGCGCCGAAGGTGCCGGTGCCCTCCACACCGGCCCGGCGCACCGTCCCCCGCTTGCGGGCCCACACGAGCAGCCGCCGGTAGCCGGCCACCGTCGCCGGAAAGGACTCGGTGCCCAAGATCTTCCCCAGCGGGGACACCACGGCGGCGACGTGCACCTCACCGTGTGTGTCCACGCCCAGTACGACCTCTCTCCGCACGGGAGGATCCGTACTGGAGGAGGTGCTGCGCTGTCTGGTCGTCATGGTGGTCCGCCTCCCGCGTGTTGACATGCTGGTGGATGGCACCGGCCCGCTCGGGCGGTCTGAACCGTAATGGCGCCTGATCCTCGGCAAGGCCCCTATTGGGACACGCCCTGTGGCTCGGTACCAGCAGTCGCCATCCCGCAACGACAGTCGACAAGCCTGTGACTGGACACGTCGGTCATAGATCTCATGAGTCAGACCCCGTCCGGGACGGCACTGTGCAACCGTCCCATCGATCCCGGCATAACGTCGTGGCTCGATCACTGCCGGATGGCTTCGAACGAACCGGCGCCCAACCTGGCTTTGACGGGCTGACACCGTGCTGACTACTCGCCGATTCGTGACCGGCATTGACGAACGGCTTGTGGCCCTGCGGAGCATTGGTTCCAAGGCGTTCGGGGTCGGCCTGGGCATCACGGCCTCGGCATGCGGCACACCTTCGACGCCGACTACATCACCGCGATCGACAACACCACCCGCAAGCTCATGGCCGACGGCAAGCGGCCCGTGTCAGTGGGCTTCTGGTTCGCGCTCGGGCACTCCAGCGTGGTCGTCGTCTTGGCCGCGCTGGTCGCCGGGGGCGCGAAGCTTGCCGGCACCTTGATGAACGACGGCTCCCGAACCCATCAAGTCCTCGGCACCATCGGCATCACGGTCTCCGGCGGCTTCCTGTACCTGATCGCCGCCCTCAACCTCGTCGCCCTGTTCGGCATCATCCGGGTCTTTAAGGCAAGCCCGGGAAGTTAGGGGCTGGTGTCGTTCGTCAAGGCGACTCTTGGCGTGACGGTAAAGCTGCTGGTGATGCGGCGTTTTGCCCAGCTGGCACCTGCCTTGGGCTTGTTGTAGGCGTAGGGCGAGAGCGTGCGTTTGACGGTGCGCGGGCTGGTCCTGTGCCGTCGCTTCCCGGGGTGGAGGTGGCGGGGGTTGAGCAGGGCCGCGGTGATGCCGGCCGAGTGGCGGTCAGCGCTGATCACGCTGTGTCGGAGGGTGCGCAGGGCGACAGTGAAGGACAACCGGTCAGGGTCGAGGCCGGCGGTGTCGGCGGCCTGGCCCGTGGCGATCCGTAGGGCCTGGTAGGTGATCAGGTAGGCGTAGATCTCCTGGTTGACCCCGGTGGGGTGGTGGGAGCGCAGGACCTGGTTGGGGCCGCGCAGCGTGGCCTTGAACGCGAAGAACGTCGTTTCGGCTTCCCAGCGCTGGTGGTAGAGCTGGGCGAGGTCGGCGGCCGGGTAGCGGTCGGGATCCAGCAGGGTGGTCAGCAGCCGCATCGAGGAGGTGCGGGTGTCGCCGTCGGCGGTGGTGACGGCGATGGTCACCTCGATGACCCGGGCAAGCAGGCCGTGGACCTGCGGCGGGATGCCGCCGCTGCGAACCCACTGGTGGTAGCGGATGGAGTGCTTGGGCAGGGGCAGGAAGCAGATGCCCGAGCCGTCGGGCAGTGCTTGCAAGACCGGCATCGGGTGGCGGGTCTTGGATCTGAACAGCAGATCGGCGCCGGTGTCGGCGACCTCACGCATCAGTGCGTAGCTGTCGTAGCCGCGATCGGCCAGCAGCAGCATGCCCGGGACGAGGCTGGGCAGCAGTCGGCGCACCTGTCCGGCCTCGCCGCCAGTGCGGGGGCCGAAGACCGCGTCGATCAGGGCGCGGGTTCCGCATTCCACCAGCGCCGAGAGGTGCACCTGCGGATAGCCGGCCGGGCCGTGTCCGGAGCGGTGTCGCTTGAAGACAGCCACGTTGGCGGCGGTGTCGGCTGCCTCCACGGTGGTGGCGTCCCAGGCCACCAGCCGCAGCCCCTGCCAGAATGCGCCGGCTGTTGCCGTGGTGGCCACGGGGCCGCGCAGCCGGCCGAACAGCACGGCCAACGGCTCTACTCCCACCCGGCGGCGGGCCGCTCGTAGTGCAGCGGCCGACGGCTCGACGGCCCGTGAGCGCAGCCCCGCGGTCATCGACGCCCATACTCCGCCATAGCCACAGCCCGGGAAGAGGGCCATGGCCAGCACGAAGTACACCACCACCCGAGAGGGCAGCTTGCGCACACGTTTCTGAACCCGTCGAGTCACGGCGAGTACTTCGTCCACCAGCTGCGGCGTGACGATCTGTGTCAGCTCTCCAAGATGCCCGGCAGCGAAGGCACTTCGGCCGACGGCGGGCATGCCAGACTGAACATGCAACGGGGCTCCTGCAGGAACGGTGTCTTGGTCGACTCCCGTCCTACGCGGAGCCCCGTTCGCCTACCCCGACTTCACCGAACCGCTTGACACCACACCCAACGGCCTAACTTCCCGGGCTTGGTCTTTAAGGCCATGCGCGCCGGACGCTGCGACAAGGCGGAGCTGGAAGCGCACCTGGACTCGGGCGGCTTGATGAACCGCCTCCTGGGCCGGTTCACCAAGCCGATCCTCCGACCGGGGCAGATGTTCCCTCTTGGCTTCGTCTTCGGCATCGGCTTCGACACCTCGACCGAGGTTCTGCTCCTCGCCCTGGCCGGCAACGGCGCCGCCGCCGGCCTGCCCTGGTGCGCGGTTCTGTGCCTGCCCCTGCTCTTCGCGGCGGTATGAGCCTGTTCGACACACTCGACGGCACGTTCATGAACTTCGCCTACCACTGGGCGTTCTCCAACCCGGTGCGCAAGGTGTTCTACAACCTCACCATCACCGGCCTGTCCATCGCGGTGGCCTTCTTCATCGGCACGATCGAACTGGTCGGCGTCCTGCACGACAAGCTCGGCCTCGACGATGACGTCACCGGCTGGATCTCGGGCCTGGACCTGGACAACGTCGGCTACGTCATCATCGGTCTGTTCGTGGTCGTCTGGGCCGTAGCCATCGCCCACTGGCGCCTGGCCAAGGTCGAGGAGCGCTGGAGCGCCCGCGCCGCGGACACCGGCTGACGGCACTGTGGCCGTCGCCGTAACCCCGGCCTGATCAGTTGTGCACGAAGTGGCTGGGCCTGCCGTCGCGTTGGATCAGACGGCCCAGCCGGGCCGCCGTCGCTCGGGGGACGAGCGTCCAGGTGCCGTCGGCGCGGTGGAGTGCGGCGGAGTGCCAGGGGGTGGTCCAGGCGTCGGGGGCGTCGAGGAGGCGGATGCCGAATTTCGGGGCGCCGACGGGTTGCGGGTGGATCGAGAGGCGTACGGCGTGGGGGTGGTGCTCGGCGATCAGGTTGCCCCAGGCGCGGCTGCGCTGGATGACGCCGTAGGCGCGTTGTCGGCATGCGCGCTGCAGGGCGGAGCGGGTGCCGGTCCAGTCGGCGGTGTCCTCGACGAGGAAGCGCGTGATGCCCCGGTAGAGGGCGAGGGCCTGGTCGTCGGCACGGACCTCGGCACGCAGTGCGTCCAGGGTGGGGGCGTAGTGGTCGTGGACGCGGGCGCGTTTCGTGTCGTGCGGGAGGTCGCCAAGGATGTCGCGGAGGTCGAAGACGGACAGTCTGTCCAGGCCCAGTCGGGCTATCTGTATTCGCAGGTCGTCGGCGTACGCGTCGATGTGGTGGTCGGGGACGTGGATGAGGTCACCGAAGACGTGGCCGTCGGAACAGATGATCACCCGGGCGCCGGGCGCGTAGATCCGCTCGATCTCGGTGCACAGGGTGTTCAGGAACGTCAGGGAGAGGCGTTCACCCTGGTCGGGGAGGTGGCCGAGGACCTTGGCGGGGTTGGGGGACTTGCAGGGGAAGCCGGGCAGGGTGAAGACGACCGGGGCGCCCTCGTGTACGAAGTCGGCGATGCGGCGCAACTGATGAGGGAACGCTTCCGCAGGGGCGGCAACGGGAGCGCGGTCGGCCGTGCGGTGATGTGGCAGGAGCAGGTTGAGGATCTCGGTGCCGATGCGGGTGGGGAGGGCGTCTGACGCGGTCGTCAGGGGCATGTCGTTCCTCCTGGAGTACGAGGGCATGTCGACATGGCGCCGTGGCGGGAATGCACGCCAGGCGCCAGTGGGCAGCGGGTTTGGGTCAGCCGAGACCGGTCCGGCCGGTGTGGCCGGACACGGTCAGCGGTACGTCGGTGTCAAAGGCGTCGGTCGTAGCCGACGGGCAGGCTGTTGGTGCCGCGACCGAGGACGGCGGGGATCCACTCGATGTCCTCGACTTTGATGGCGAGATGTAGGCCGGGCAGCCGGGTGAGCAGGGCGCCCAGGGCGATCTGGAGTTCGGCGCGAGCGAGGGCCGCGCCGGGGCAGAAGTGAATACCGTGGCCGAAGGCGAGGTGGGGGTTGGGGCTGCGGTGGAAGTCGAGGACGTCGGGGTCGGGGAAACGGCGCGGGTCGCGGTTGGCGGCGCACAGGGAGACGATCACGGAGTCACCGGCCGGGACCTCGGTGCCGTGCAGGTCGCTGTCCTTGTCGAAGAAGCGCCAGGTGGTGAGCTCGAAGGCGCTGTCGTAGCGGAGGAGTTCCTCCACCGCGCGGGGCAGCAGGTCCGGTTCGTCGCGCAGCCGGGCCAGCTGGTCCGGGTTGCGGAAGAGAGCGATCAGGGCCGTGGTGATCTGGTTGGTGACGGGTTCCTGGCCCGCGACGAGGAGCTGGAAGATCATGGAGTCCAGCTCTTCCTGGGACAGCTCACGGCGGTCGCGTGCCACGACCAGGCGGCTGAGCAGGTCGTCGTCCCAGTGTTCGCGCTTGTGGGCGACGACGTCGGCGATGTAGCTCTGCAGGCCGTGCAGACGCGCCTCATACAGCGGGCGGCCTGGGTCGGTGGGGCCGACCGGTTGGACGACCTTGCCCCAGTCGCGGTCGAAGCGGGCCGCGAGCTCCTGCGGAAGGCCGATGACTTCGGCGAGGACCTGGAAGGGGAAGTGGGCGGCGAAGCCGGTGACGAGGTCGGCCGGGCCGGACTCGGGCAGGGCGTCGATCAGCGCATCCGCCAGTTCCTGGAAGCGGGGGCGCAGGCTCTCGATCCGGCGTGGGGTGAAGGCGTCGGTGACGAAGCGGCGCATGCGCGTGTGCTGGGGCGGGTCCTGGTGGAGGAGGTGGACCTGGAGCTGGGAGTGCTGGGGCTCGGGCATGATCGAGGCGCGGGCGCGCCAGCGGTCGTTGCCGCGGTCGTGGTTCTTGCCCAGGCGCTCGTCGTTCAGCGCGGCGTGGGCGGCGTCATAGCCGGTGACGAGCCAGGCTTGCACTCCGCTGGGGAAGAGGACGCGGTGGACCGGGCCGGCCTCGCGCATCTGCTCGTACAGGGGGTAGGGGTCGGCCTTGTAGGGGCAGCCCATCAGCGGGACCGGATCGGGCAGGACGTCCGGATCGGCGCCGGGCATCGGCTCCTGGATGGTCATGCGAAGGCTCCTCAGAGGGCGAGTTCGGGGCGGTGGTGGTCCAACCACAGGGCAAGGTCGACGACACGTTCCAGACGCAGGCGGTGGCCCCACTCCAGCCGGTCGGGTGGGGTGTCCAGGCAGGGCTTGATCCGGGTCTCGTCGGCCAGGGCCCGGACCTGTTCGGTGGCGAGCGCGTCGCGGGCCATGTCCTGCAGGCCGCGGTTGTAGTCGGGGTGGTGGGTCGCCGGGTAGTGGTTCTTGGGCCGGTACAGCACCGAGTCCGGGGCGAGGCTCGTGCCGATGGCGCGGAGCAGGCTCTTCTCACGGCCGTCGAAGCTCTTCAGCGCCCAGGGCGTGGAGAAGGCGTACTCGACGAGCCGGTGGTCGCAGTACGGCACCCGCACCTCCAGCCCCTGAGCCATGCTCAGCCGGTCCTTGCGGTGCAGGAGCTGGCGCAGCCAGCGGGTGAGGGACAGGTGCTGCATCTCGCGTTGCCGGTGCTCGGCGGGACTCTCGCCGTCCGTGTGCGGTACGGCGGCCAGCGCGCTGCGGTACGTGTCATCGCGGAACTCCCCGATGCGGAGGTTGAGTTCGGGGTTGAGCGGCATGGCGGCCTCGTCGCCGATTACCAACAGCCACGGGAAGGTCTCGGCGCTGAGCGCCTTGGGGTTGTGGAACCAGGGGTAGCCGCCGAAGACCTCGTCGGCAGCCTCGCCGGACAGGGCGACGGCGGAGTGCCGCCGTATCTCGCCGAACAGCAGGTACAGCGAGGTGTCCATGTCGCCCACACCGATCGGCGAGTCACGCGCCACGACGACCGCCTTGCGGTGCTCGGGGTCGAGCAGAGCACGCGGGTCCAGGACGACGGTGCTGTGGTCGGTGCCGATGAATGCGCCGGCCTCGATGGCGTACGGGGTGTCGTGGCCGGTGCGCAGGACGTCGCCCGTGAACTGTTCGGCCTGGTCGCTGTAGTCGACGGCGTACGAGCGGATCCTCGCCTCCGTCCCCTCGCGCAGCCGTAGTTCGTCGGCGAGCAGCGCGGTCAGGACGGTGGAGTCGATGCCGCCGGAGAGCAGGCTGCACAGTGGGACGTCGGCCTCGAGCTGGCTTCGGGCCGCCGCGCTTACCAGCGAACGGACCCGCTCCACCGTCGTGTCCTGGTCGTCGCCGTGGTCCCTGGCCTCAAGCTGCCAGTAGCGGCGCTCGCGGACGCCATGCCGGTCAAGGACCAGCAGCCCGCCGGGCTCGACCTCCCGTACCCCGGACCACACCGTCGGCCCGGTGTTGAACAGCAGGCTGTACGCCTCCCGCAGCCCGTCGGCATCCACCCGAGGCTGGATCTCGGGGTGGGCGAACAGGGCCTTGGGCTCGGAGGCGAAGGCCACACCGCCGTCGACGGCCGCCCAGCACAGCGGCTTCACGCCGAGCCGGTCACGCACCAGCAGCAGCCGCTGCGCCCGCTCGTCCCAGACCGCGAACGCGAACATGCCCTCCAGGTGGTCGGCGACGTCCTCGCCCCACTCCGCGTAGGCGCGCAGCACCACCTCGGTGTCACTGCGGGTGCGGAAGACATGGCCCCTGCCACGCAGCTCGGTCCGCAGTTCGTGGTGGTTGTACACCTCGCCGCTGTAGGTGAGCACGATGTCCGGCTGCTCGGGACGGTCGGCCATCGGCTGCACGCCGCCCTCGAGGTCGATGACGGCCAGGCGGCGATGGCCGATCGCGGCACGCTCGCCCAGCCAGACGCCTCCGGCATCGGGGCCGCGGGGCGTGAGGGTGGCGGTCATGGCCTCGATGACCGGGACCTGGCTGCGGGCGTCGTGGTGGAAGCTCGCCCAGCCGGTGATTCCGCACATACGGGTGACTCCTTGCTCAGCGATGGGCGGCGGACGCCGCGTCGGTGGTCTTCTCCGGCCCGGTGGCCGGGCGTCGGGCGGGCAGTGCCAGCAGAGGTACGGCGAGACAGGCGGCGGTGGCGGCCACGACGAGGGCGGCGTGCACGCCGTCGGCAGGTCCGGCAAGGCCCCAGGCGGCGGTGGCCAGGGCCGGGCCCAGGGTGAAACCGAGACTGCGGGCGAACTGGACGGTCGAGCCAACGGTCGCGGTCCACTCCGGCGGGGCGGCACCCATGACCAGGGCCTGGGTCGGGCCGCCGTTCAGGCCCATGCCGATGCCGGCCAGCGCCAGCCGCCAGGCGACGTCCAACGGTGACCAGTCGCCGCCCAGCGGAACGAGGAGAACCAAGCCGGCGGCGGTGAAGGCGACGCCGGTGACCGCTGTCGGCCGGGCGCCGTACCGGTCGGCGAGGCGTCCGCCGAGCGGTCCGGCCAGGCCCATACCGAGCGGGAAGGAGAGCACGGTGAGCCCGGTGGTCGTGGCACTGACGCCGTCGTCGCGCTGGAGGTGCAGGGCGACGACGTAGTGCATGGCCGCGAAGCCGGCCGCCAGCGCCAGTACCGCCCCGTGTGCCCGGAACAGTCCCGCGACACGCAGCACGCCGGTCACCGGACGCCCGCCCGGACCGCGCAGCCACCACCACAGCGGCGGGACTGCCGCGAGCGCGAGCACCAGCCACACCGGACGGTCCGAGGCCAGGGTCAGCGCCAGCAGCAGGGCCGCTACACCGGTGGCCGCCAGGAGGGCGTCTGCTGCGGAGCGCCGGTCGGGCCGGCGCAGGGCGCCGTCCGAGGGCAGCGCGCACCAGGCCACGACCAGGGCGAGCGCACAGAAGGGGATCTTGACGAGGAAGACGGCGTGCCAGCCCAGATGGTCCAGGAGCAGCCCGCCCACGGCCGGCCCGGTCACCGCCCCGAGCGGGCCCAGGGTCGCGGGCACGCTCATCGCACGTCCTCGCCTCTCGGGCCGTACGGAGCGGATCGCGAGGACTGGCATCAGCACGAACAGCACCGCGCCGAACGCGCCCTGCGCGATGCGGGCGGCGATCAGCCAGGCAGCCCAGGGAGCGGCGGCCGCCAGTGCGCTGCACAGGGCGAAGCCGGCGGTCGCGACGAGTACGGCGGAGCGCATTCCCACGCCGTCCAGCCAGCGGCCGACGGGCAACAGCAGTGCGACGACGGGAAGCTGGTAGCCGAGCACGGCCCACTGGGCGGTCGCGGCGGAGACGTGCAGGCCGTCGGCGATGTCCGCGAGAGCCACGTTGACGATGTTCATGTCGAGCATCGCCACGAACGAGAGCATGCCCGCCACGGCCACCAGCAGCCAGCGGTCCTCGCCGGCAGAGCCGTCGGGTATGTGCCCGGGCTGTTCCGAACCGGGTCTGTGGTCTGTCACCTTTCCGCCCCTCACCTTCGTGGGCGGGCTGCCGGAAGGCAGCCTCGTCCCACAAGTCGGGAGGGATCGCGCGTGAGTTCCCGGACCTGTCCCAAAAATCGTGGCGGGAAGGCTGGAAGTAGCCCCGTCGGCCAGTTGAGCCCCACGAGGAGCATCGGAATCAGCTTGCTCACGGCGGAACTTCAGGCTCGGCTCATCCGACTACTGAGGTGACGGCGACAGCCTGAACCTCCGCGTTCACGCGAACGTACGTCACGCCGAACCCCCCATCAGCTTCCAGGAGTTGCGCCATGGCCCAGAAGCAGTACAACGTCACCGGAATGAGCTGCGAGCACTGCGCGGCCAGCATCAGGGAAGAGGTCTCCGAGGTACCCGGGGTGAGCGAGGTCGCGGTCGACCTCTCCGCCAACGCCGTCACCGTCCACGGCACGGAACTCGAAGACGAACGGCTGCGCGCCGCGATCGTCGAGGCCGGGTACGGCATCGCGGACCCGGCCGCCGCCTGACCGAAACCCGCAGACCAGGAAGGACGGCACCACCCCCGCCGTCCTTCCCCACCGTGTTCAGGCGCCGGTGTGCGTCTCCACTGCCACAGCCGGCTCCGCGTCGGCGGGTGCCCGGTGGTCGAAGGCGATCAAGGGATCCCCGGTGAGGGGGTGGTCGACCACGGCCGCCCGCACCCCGAACACCTCCGCCATCAGGGCGGGCGTGAGCACCTCGCGGGGCGGGCCGGAGGCGACGACCGAGCCGGCGTGCAGGACGTGGAGGCGGTCGCAGACGGAAGCAGCCGCGTTGAGGTCGTGCAGCGACACCAGCGTCGTACGGCGCTGGGCACGCAGCAGGGCGAGCAGTTCGACCTGGTGGCGGATGTCGAGGTGGTTGGTCGGCTCGTCGAGGACCAGGACGTCGGGACTCTGGGCGAAGGCCCTTGCGAGCAGGACGCGTTGGCGCTCACCGCCGGACAGAGCCGTGAACCGGCGACCCGCCTGTTCGTCCATGCCGACGTCCGCCAAGGCACGGGCGACGATGTCCCGGTCGGCGGCGTCCTCACCGGCGAAGGCCCGCTTGTAGGGGGTGCGGCCCATGGCGACGACCTCGCGCACGCTCAGCTCGAAGTCGTTCCCCCGCTCCTGCGGGAGAGCGGCCACGCGCCGCGCCGACTCGACCGGGCTCAGCTCGCGCAGATCGGTGCCGGCCAGAAGTACGCGCCCGGCGGTGGGCTTCAGGTGCCGGTAGACGGTGCGCAAGAGCGTGGACTTGCCGCTGCCGTTCGGACCGACCAGGCCGGTGATCTCACCCTCGGCGGCGATCAAGTGGGCGCCCGCGACGACCGTACGGCCGGCGTAGGCGACGTGCAGGTCCTCGATGTCGATCCTCAACTGCCGCTCCCCAGGCGCCGGTCCAGCAGATACAGCAGGGCCGGAGCCCCGAGCAGCGAAGTGACCACGCCCACCGGCAGCTCCTGTGTGTCCATGGCCGTACGGCAGACGATGTCGACCACCACCAGCAGCACCGCCCCGAACAGGGCCGAGAGCGGCAGCAGGCGCCGGTGGTCGCCGCCGACGACCAGGCGGCAGACGTGCGGCACCATCAGGGCGACGAAGGCGATCGCGCCGGAGACGGCGACCAGGACGCCGGTCAGCATGCTGGTGACGGTGAAGAGTTCGCGGCGCAGGCGGGTGACGTCGATGCCGAGGCCGGCCGCCGTCTCGTCGCCCATCAGCAGGGCGTTCAGTCCGCGGGCGCGCGCCTGCAGCCAGAGCAGAGCGACGGGCACGGCGACGGCGGGAACCGCGAGCATCTGCCAGTTCGCTCCGCTGAGGCTGCCCATGAGCCAGAACAGCACGCTGTGGGTCTGCTGCTCGTCCCCGGCCCGCAGCACCAGGTAGCTGGTGAAGCCGGAGAGGAACTGGCCGATCGCCACTCCGGCGAGCACCAGGCGCAGCGGTGCGAAGCCCCCGCCGCGCCGGGCCACCGCCCACACCAGTGCAAAGGT
This sequence comes from Streptomyces sp. NPDC001852, assembly GCF_042891825.1. Classification (NCBI taxonomy): domain Bacteria; kingdom Bacillati; phylum Actinomycetota; class Actinomycetes; order Kitasatosporales; family Streptomycetaceae; genus Streptomyces; species Streptomyces sp. NPDC001852. The sequence continues at coordinate 59,461 of NZ_JBIATN010000033.1, read as the reverse complement.
GGCCAGCGCACCGGCGAAGGCCGCTCCGGACAGGCCAAGACCCAGCGCCCCGCCCCCGAGCACGATCGCGGCGACCGCACCGAGGGAGGCCCCGTTGGAGATGCCCAGCAGGTACGGGTCGGCCAGCGGATTGCGCACCAGCGCCTGTACGGCCGTACCGACGACACCGAGCCCGGCACCGACGAGAGCGGCGAGCAGGGCGCGCGGAACGCGAAGTTGCCACACGATCAGGTCGTTCGTGCCCGGCCGCGGCGCCTCACCGGACAGTCTTCGCCACACCACGCCCCACACCTCGCCGGGCGGGATGGACGTCGAGCCCCAGGCCACCGCGGCCGTCAGCGCGGCCAGCAACACCACTGCGAGGACCACTGCCAGCGGTGTCGCGGGCAGACTGCGCTCTTCCGAAGCCGAGGCTTTCCGGCGCACCAGCGTGGAGGACATGGTCAGCCGACCTTGCCCGGGTAGAGCGCCTTGGCGATCTCCTCGACCGTGTCGGCGTTCTCGACTCCCGCGATGGTCGTCTGCTCGGAGCCGACGCGCAGGAGGTGGCCTTCCTTCACTGCCTTGAGGCCCTTGGTCGCCGCGTTGGACTTCAGCCACTGTTCGGCCTCGTCGAACGCCTTCTTGTTCGCCGCCTCGCTGCCCCGGTTGCGGACCCCGAGCTGGATCCAGTCCGGGTTCTTGGCGATCACGTCCTCCCAGCCGACCTGCTTGTAGTCGCCGTCGCAGTCGGCGAAGACGTTGCGGGCCCCGGCCAGGGTGATCACCGCGTTGGCGACCTGGCGGTTGCAGGTGACGGAGGGCTGCTTGGTGCCGGCGTCGTAGTCGAAGAAGAAGTACGTCGGCCGCTTGCTCTCCGCCGTGCCGCCGACCGCCTTCTGGACGGCGTCCACCTTCTCCTTCATCCCGGCGACGAGTTCCTTCGCCCGTGCGCTCGTGCCGGTGACCGCGCCGAGAGAGGTGATGTCGGCCTCCACCGCGGACAGGTCGGTCACCGGGCTCTTGCTCTGTGCCGCGCAGGCGGTGGACTTCAGGTAGATGTGCTTGATTCCGGCGGCCTGGAACTCCTCCGGCGTCGGCGCGTCCCCCATACCTCCGCCGCCCATGCTGCCCATGGAGGCGAAGGTGTCGATGTACAGGTCGGCGCCGGAGCCGAGCAGCTTCTCCTTGGGGATGACGGTCTGGCTGAGCACCTTCACCTTCTGCGCCTGCGTGTCGAGCGTGCCGGGCAGGGTGCCCTTGCCGGGCGGGAAGCCGGTGCCGATCACCTTGTCGCCGGCGCCGAGGCGCAGCAGCAGCTCCAGGCTGGAGGCGTTGCTGGTGACGATCTTCTTCGGGGCGGCGGAGAAGGTGGTCTTGGCGCCCATGCAGTCGGTGACGGACACCGGGTAGGCGCCCGAGACGGAGTCCTTGGCCTTCCCCGCGCTCTCGCTCCCCGTGTCCTTCTCCCCGCCGCCGCAGCCAGCCGCCAGCAGGCCGCCGAGCACGACGGCCGCCGCAGAGCCCCACACACGAGAACGCATCGAACAACTCCCGGATCCACTCGGTACGCGGGCGAACCTCCGTCACCCGCTCCAGAAGTCGGAGCGAACACCACGCGAGTTCCCGTGAGTTCCCGCAAAGTTGGCGACACGGCTCAGGAGAACCGTTCCCAGGTGCTGACGAGGGTGTCGGTGCCAGGATTTCCGCAGTCGGCACCGACACCCTCCTGGAGCGTCAGGCCGCCAGTGCGGCGGGCCTCTCCGCCTCGTCGAGCAGGTCCATCAGGGCCGCCCGGGCGCGGGCCACGCGGGAGCGGACCGTGCCGACCGGGCAGTCACTGACCTCCGCGGCCTCCGCGTAGGGCAGGCCGAGCAGCTGCGTGAGGATGAACGCCTCCCGACGGTCATCGGGCAGCGAAGCCAGCAGATCGAGCAGTGCGATGCCGTCGTCGAAACCGGGCAGGTCGCACGGCTGAGCCAGCTCAATGGCTGCACGCCAGTCCGGTACGTCCGACTGACGCGGCCGGGCTGCGGCGTACCGGTAGCTGTCGATCACCGCGCGGCGGGCGATGGACAGCAGCCAGGCCCGGGCCGAGGAACGCCCCTCGAACCGGTGCAGGCTGCCGAGCGCCCGCAGGAACGTGTCCTGGGCCAGATCGTCCGCAGCCTGGGGATCGCCGCAAAGGTGGGCGACGTAGCGCTGGACGTCGCGGTGCAGGGCGCCCACGAACAGCTCGACCGCGTCCGCGTCACCGCCTCGGGCGGCCAACGCCCATGCGGTGATCGATTCGTCGGGCGCTGCCGGCTGGTAGCTCTTGGCGCGCGACGTGGGCAGGGCAGTGGTAATCACCTGGTGTCCTTCTCGGGTCAACCGTGATCCGGACCAGGGCGCGTCACAGCGCGCGGTCCGGTGAAAGTGAGAGAGACGGCCCTACGACGTCGCTGTGGCGCGACAGCACCTGTGCGGTCGTACGGCCGTGGCCCGAAGCACACACGGGCAGCCCGGCAGCCTCGGGAAACCAGCTGTCTTCAGACGACAGCCGTTCCCACCGGCGGACCCCGAGAAGTGATCGCGTGGACGAGAAGGAGGAGACGCGGCGCCCGGTCCGAGCGTCGGCGCGGCAGGCGGACGCGCGGGCGGTCCGGGGTGAGGGGCGAGGCGAACAGGAGCCTCAGCGGTGCCGCCAGCCATCCGGCCACCGCCCGCAGGATCCGGAAGGTGGCCCTCTCGCCGTAAGCCAGCCACAGCCCGCACAGCAGCGCGGCGAGCAGGTGAGCGGCGAGCATGCCGAACGACGACGAGCCGCCGCCCATGGAGTGCCCCATGTGCCCCATCTGGCTCATGTGGTCCATGTGACTCATGTCCATGTGCCCCATGTCCATGGAGCCCATGCCGCTCATGTCCACGGAGGCCGAACCTCCGGATGCCGATTGCGCGTAGGAGAACGCCTCGTGCAGCACGGCTTGGGCGGCAACCACGGCCGTCACGATCAACGGCAGGCCACGTTCACGCCCCGCCAGACACCAGCCGACGGCACCGGTCACGGCCCCGCCGGCGGCCATCGCCCACGCGGGTACGTCGCTCCCGGACATCAGGACGTGGCCCAGGGCGGCGAGCAGCACACAGGCGGCCGCGAACACCGCGGCCCGTATCGTGCGAGCACACCACCCTGCTGTCATGGCGCCTCATCCTCGCATCCGGGCTTCGGCCGTCATGCGTGGGTACGGAAATCCACCGGGCACCACACTCAATACCCAGCCTGTGATCCATACCACGACGCCACGCCGGAACTGGCGAGGGTTCCTACCCGACTTCTCCTCGGGAAGCACTTCCCGGGCGAAGGTTTTCGGCGACAGTGACCCCGTCGAGGCCGAGTTGCCCCCGGAGGGGCTGCTGATCAGGAGGCTCCGTCGGCGGAGCGGATCACCACTGCGATCGACTTGACCGGCGCGCTGCGCTCGAAGTGCAGTGTGAACGACACCAGGTCACCCTCCTGCCACCCAGTGCGCGCCCGCAGGGTCAGGTCCACGCCGTGCGGGGACATGGACAGCTCGCCACCGGCAGGGACGGTGACAGAGTTCACGTCGGCCTTGTACGCGGCCCCGCCGGCGGTGGTGCGGTGACGGCTGAGGGTGATCTCTCCGCGCGTGTCGGTGGACGTCACCTTCACCAGCCGGTCGTCCGCGCCGCCGAGGTTGGAAACGTCGAAGAACGCGGCGGTCTCCGTGTTGTCGCCGTAGGGCAGGAAGACCCGCCCGGACGTGACGGCGATCCGTGCCGGGCTGCCCGCCTTCCCGGCCCCGACCCAGGTGGTCAGGCCACCCAGGGCGAGGCTGCACGCGGCCACGGGCACGGCCGCGGCGAGCAGTGTGTCGGTCAGCCGGCGGCGCGACGGCCGCCAGGGGTTCTGCTCGGTCACCGGGTACGCCTCCGGGCGGACGAGGGCTGCCAGGCGCGCAGTCGCAGGCTGTTGCCGACGACCAGCAGCGAGCTGGCCGACATCGCGGCCGCGGCGAACATCGGGTTGAGCAGGCCGACCATGGCGAGCGGCACGGTGACGACGTTGTAGCCGAACGCCCACACGAGGTTGGCGCGGATGGTGCCGAGCGTGCGTCGGGCCAGCCGGACCGCGTCCGCGAGGGCCTCGATGTCGCCGCGCACCAGCGTCACGTCGGCCGCTCCGATGGCCACGTCGGTGCCGCTGCCCATGGCGATGCCGAGGTCGGCGCCGGCGAGGGCGGCGGCGTCGTTGACGCCGTCGCCGATGACCGCGACCCGGTATCCCTGCCCCTGCAGGTCCCGTACGAGGTCGGCCTTGCCCTCGGGGGTGCAGCGGGCGTGCACCTCGTCGACACCCAGAGCCGACGCCACGGCCTGCGCGGGCGCTTCCCGGTCACCTGTGGCGAGCACCGGGCGGACGCCGAGCCGCCGCAGGCGGTTCACGGCACGGTAGCTTCCGGGGCGTACGACGTCCCCTACCTCGATCAGGGCCTCGGCCACACCGTCGACGCGGACCAGAACGGGTGTGTGGGCGGCGGCCTCGGCCCTGGACATGGCGTCCTCGAGGACCGTGGGCAAGTCATCGTCCGGCACGAGGACTTCGACCAGGCGGCCTTCGACCCGTCCGCGCACCCCCTGCCCCGGTGTGGCGCCGAACTCGGTCACGTCCGGCGTCGCCTGTCCCTGCGCGGCCCGCCCGGCATACGCGGCGATGGCCCGGCCCAGCGGGTGCTCCGAGCCCTGCTCTACCGCGCCCGCCAGCCGCAGCACCGCCTCCTTCCCGAGCCCGCCGGGCACAGCGGTCACCCGGGCGACACTCATGTGGCCGGAGGTGAGGGTGCCGGTCTTGTCCAGCACGACCGCATCGATGTGCTGCAGCCCCTCCAGAGCCTGCGGTCCACTGACCAGAACGCCCAACTGGGCGCCCCGGCCGGTCGCGGCCATCAGCGCCGTCGGGGTCGCCAGGCCGAGTGCGCAGGGACAGGCGACGACGAGGACCGCCACGCACGCGGTGACGGCCGCCTGAGGATCGGCTCCCGCACCGAGCCAGAAGCCGAGCGCCGTGACGGCCAGCGCCAGCACGACGGGTACGAAGACACCGGCCACCGAGTCGGCCAGCCGCTGCGCCCGCGCCTTGCCCGCCTGCGCCTCGGTGACCAGGCGGGTGATCCGGGCGAGCTGGGTGTCGGTGCCGACGGCGGTGGCCCGTACGAGCAACAGGCCGCCGGCGTTGACGGCCCCGCCGACCACGGCCGAACCCGCACCCACTTCAACCGGCTCGCTCTCACCGGTGACCAGGGACAGGTCCACGGCCGAGGCGCCCTCCACGACCTCGCCGTCGGTGGCGACCCGCTCTCCGGGCCGTACGACGAAGACCTGTCCGGCACCCAACTGCTCGATCGGAACCAGCCGTTCGGTGCCGTCCTCGCGTACCGAGACCTCCTTGGCAGCGAGCTGGGCGAGCGACCTCAGCGCCGCCCCCGTCCCGCGCCGGGCACGCGCCTCCAGGAAACGGCCGGCCAGAACGAACAGCGGCACGCCCACAGCCGCTTCCAGGTAGATGTGCGCGGCGCCCTCCGAGGCCGAGGGCACGAGGGTGAACGGCATCCGCATCCCTGGCCCACCGGCACCGCCGAGAAAGAGCGCGTACACCGACCAGGAGAAAGAGGCCACCACACCCAGCGACACCAGGGTGTCCATTGTCGCCGCCGCGTGCCGCAGCCCGCGCACCGCCCGCACATGGAACGGCCAGGCTCCCCACACCGCGACGGGCGCCGCGAGCATGAAGCACATCCACTGCCAGTTCCGGAACTGAAGGCCGGACACCATCGACAGCACCAGCACCGGCAGCGCGAGCAGCGCGACGATCACCAGCCGGTCGCGCTCCTGCCGGGCGCCCTCGCCCTCGGCGTCGTCCTCGCGCTTCTGCTTCTTGGGCGGCTCGGGCAGGGCAGCCGTATAGCCCGCCTTCTCGACGGCCGCGACGAGGTCCGCAGGACTGATCTCCGCCGGATGACTCACCCGGGCCCGCCCGGTGGCCAGATTGACGGTCGCCGTAACCCCGTCCAGCTTGCCGAGCTTCTTCTCGACCCGCCTCACGCAGGCCGCGCAGGTCATGCCGCCGACGGTCAGGTCGGTCGTGACGAGGGTGCCCACGGGTTCCGCTCCCATCAGTGGCCTCCCCCGTGCATGTCGCCCATGTCGTCGACGCCTCCGCCTGCGCTGCCGTCGCCGCCCGGCCGTGCGCCGGTGCCGTGCATACCGGGGGCGACGGGTCCGGCGGCGGCACCGACGGCGTACGACGCCGCGAAGATCAGCGCCAGCAGGAGAAGGAACCCGCACAGGGCAGGCGGTGGGACCAGCTTCCGCAGTACCGCACCCGCGTCGGAGGAGGATTGCCGGGATTCGTCCATCAACCGCGTCTCCAGATCACGTCGTACGGCGCCGGTCGGATCGAGCCGTACCGCTTCAGGAGTCGGGCCGCCGGACGCCCGAGTTCCGGAGCACACCTATGACACACGTCACATAACGAACAACCGTGCTCTGGCGTCGCGCGTCGAGGAACGGGTGCCCTGCCGACGGTTTCCGGGTTCCGGCTGTCGGCAGGGCACCTGCGCTATTCGGCCCGGGATCCCGTGGAGCGGCCGCGCAGGACGGCGAACACGGCCGCTGCCAGGCCCAGCACGCCCACGACAAGCCCGGCGATGCCGAGGCCACGGGCGGTCGAGTCGCTGCTCGAAGCGGTCGACTTGGCGCTCGCGGAGCTCTTCGAGTTCGCCGGCGAGCCGGTCGAGGTGCTGCCGCTCTCGTCCGCGCCCTTGGCGGTGAGCTTGAGGACAGGAGCCGGGTTCTCCGGCTCCTGTCCGCCGGAGGGCGTCTCGATCCAGCGGACGGTCTTGCCGTCGGAGTACGTCTGGAGGGCCTTGAAGGTCAGCTGGTCGGTGTCGTCGGGCAGCTGCCCGAAGGCGACGTTGAAGTCCTCGTACTGGCCCGGCGCGATCTTGCCGCCGGTGAAGGTGATCTCGGAGACGGCGTCGGTGATGGTGCCGTCGTCCGTCTTGAGGGGCGTCTTGAGCTTGGTGTTGGTGACCTGGGCGCTCCAGCCGTCCTGCGGGTGGACCAGCACCCCGAGGACGGGGTGGTCGGTGGGCAGGAAGACCTGGACCTTGGTGGTGGAGGCCGTGTCCTCCTCGTTGGGGACACGGAAGGTCAGCACGCCGTCGGTGGCGCCCTTGGCGTAGCTGTCGGGGTGGACGGTGACGTGCGCCGAGGCCACGCCCGCGGCAGCGAGAAGTCCGGCGGCGGTCAGGGCCGTGACGGCGCCGGCGCGGCGCAGGGTGGTGCGGGTCCTGGACATGAGGTGAGGGATCTCCGTACGGAAGAAGGGATGTCGGTTCAGATCGCGTACGACAGCGCGTACGACATCCCGGGCGGCGGCCCCCGCCGGTGAACGGCGTACCTCAGCCGCACCTGCCGCACCGCCCACGGCTCACCGGCAGCCCGACGCACCAGCTCCGGCTCGGCCGGTGCGCGCCACGCCCCGCCGGCCACCTGCCACCAGGCGGCAAGCCCCGGCACGAACGCGACCGCCCACCGCAGCAGCGACCACAGTGCCGCCTCACCGCGCCGCAGCCACCAGGTCAGCAGCAGGGCCGCCCCGGCATGCGCGGCGGTGGCGTGCGGTGTCACCGCATGGGGCGCCTGGACCATCCGCATGCCGTGCATGACCATCACGGCGTGATCGGGCTCGGCGACGTGGAAGACAAGGTGCAACCCGCCCTGGGCGGCCAGGGTCCCCGCGCCGATGGCGGCCAGAGACCGCTCACGGCCACCCAGCAGACAGCCCGCGGCGAAGACCGGCACGAACCCAGCAGCCTGCACCCACACCGTCGGCGCCATGCCCGTGGCCATGGCATGCCCTCCGGCAGCGAGCAGCACGCACAGCACGGCGAACACCGCCGCGCGCACGCTCCGCACCGCCAGGGACACACTCACGGCACCTGATGCTGCCACGCGTCCAAAGGATCTCTCCCCCGGCCCAGGCACACGCATCACCGCCCACGGACTCGTACCTGGTGGACCTGCCTCCTCCTTACGAGTCGGACGCGGGTGCCGTTCAGTTCCCAGCCACCTTGGCGAAATCGAAGCATCGGTAGCACTCCAAGGAGCACGGGCGCACACCCGCCACCTCCGCGCTCCCTGCACCCGACGGGGTGGCGCGTCCGCCGCATCCACACCGGGTATCCCCGGGGCAGTCCCCCGCGGCCACCCACCGGTCCGTTCCGTCCTGACACCGGAGTGCCACAAACCCCATCCCACGGAGGTGGATCAGCATGACCGACACCAGCGGGCTGGAACCCGTCGCCACGTTCTGCGGCAACTGCAACTGCGGCTGCCCCCAGCTGTTCGTCGACCCGGCCGCCCCCACCGACCGCCGCATCATCCTGACCGACGACTTCGGCCAGCAGGTCCAGATGAGCGCCGACCAGTTCTCCTCGATCGTCGCCGACGCCAAGGCAGGCAAGCTGGACGGTATCGCCTGACCAACCACCGCAGGACACCGCGAAGGCGGCCCGCACGGGCGACTCCCTGCTCCAAGTCGCCGCACGACGCCGGGCCGCCCCACCCTCCCGACCGGCCGACTGATGGCCTAGTCGTTCAGCCACCAGCCGGACTTCATTCAGCCCGACGACCCGTTCTGGACCGCGCTCACCGCGATCGTGGCGGCTGCCGGGGGACGGCTCCCCTCCGGGCGGCAGGAGACCGGGAGATCCGCCTGATGACGGCGACGCCGACACAAGCGGCTGATGCCGAGTCCCGAATCGGCGCAGCGGGCGTTCTCTCCCTGGTCATGGTCCACCGCCGAGAACCTTCCCGGAGCTGGGCGTAGCGTGAAGTGACGGGTGCCTGTCCGGACTCGTACTGCAGCGAGCGGATCCGGGGCACGGGTCTCGGCAAACCGGTGAGCCCAGAGCCCTTGCATAATCACCTCGGGTGAGCCGGTTAAGGGTCTGGAAGAGTCCAATGCCGATCACAGCCTCGGCACCGGCCTGGGCGCCCACCCCAGCATCGCTCTGCCTGGAGCGTCCGCCAGGTTCCTCGTGGACCGGGAGACGAAAGGCCACTCATGCCTCGATCCATGCGCGCGCTCGTAGCCGTAGCGGCCGGCGAGCCCACCGATGTCCTGCGGCTGGAATCCCGGCCTGTTCCCACGCCGGACGCCGGTCAGGCGTTGATCCGTGTGAAGGCGACCCCGGTTCACGCGAGTGATCTGCACGTGCTGCGCGGCCGCTACGGCTTCTCGCCGGAATTTCCCGCTGTCGGGGGCTACATGGAGTGCGTGGGCCGCATCGCTGACCTGGGCCCGCAGACCGAGGGGCTGAAGGTCGGTGAGCGCGTCGTGGCCGCCGTGATCCCGGCCGTACCCGGGCCCCCGGTGGCAGGCACCTGGCAGGAATACCTCGTCGCCGACTCACACAGGCTGCTGCCGGTTCCCGACCAGCTGAGCGACTCCAGCGCCTGCCAGCTCGCCGTCAATCCATTGACCGCGCTGCTCCTCGTCACGCGCGAACTCGACGTGCAGCCGGACGAGTGGCTGTTGCAGACCGCCGCGGGCTCCACCGTCGGCCGGCTCGTGATCCAGCTGTCCCGGCATCTGGGGATTCGCACGATCAATGTCGTGCGCCGACGTGCTGCTGTCGAGGAGATCACAGCGCTCGGTGGAGACGAGGTCATCTGCACAGAGGACGAGGACTTGGTGCAGCGCGTCGCTGAGATCGCGGGACCGGCTGGCGTGCGGAAGGCCATCGACTGTGTCGCAGGCCCCGTCGGCGCCCAAGTGTCCCAGGCACTGGCTCCGCGTGGAGAGCTGCTGGTGTACGGCGCGCTCTCCACCCACCGACAGACCGACCCAGCGGCGCTGACTATTCCGCTCCAGGCCCGCTCGGTCATCTACGAGACCAAAACACTCCGTGGGTTCTGGCTGAACCGCTGGCTCGGCAGTGCCTCGTCGGAGGACACGCTGGACGCGCTGGCCCAGGTGCGCGGTCTCGTTGCCGATAGGGTGCTGAGCATCCCCCCGGGCCAGCCGTTCCCGCTCGAAGCCTTCGCAGAAGCCGTCGCGCTCGCCGAAGCACCCGCACACGGCACCAAGCCGCTGTTCGTCTTCGACGAAAGGCGGGACGAAGGTGACGGGTAAGAAGCCGCCCTGCTGGTGCGCTGGCGGTGCGGCCACCTCGTGCCGGCCGCCAGATGAAGCCTCTGCTGCTCAAGCGGGCCAGCCCCTGCGTCAGTGTTCTTCCGGGGAGTCATGGGCGTTCGACTTTGCAGAGGCGAAGTCTATGACCTGTTGCTCGCCAAGGGCCCCAGGCTGCATCTACCGCAGACATGTGTCATCACTGCGCCCTCGCGTCGAGTGCTCGGTGGAACAGAACCCGAGGGATACGGCGCCACCGCCAGACACTGCAGCACACCCGCTCGAAAGCCCCCGCCGGCCACGTCTGCAGGGGCTTGCCGTCGAACGCCTCTCTCACAGGCGCTGTCACAAGCCCCTATGAGCGGGGTCCTGGCGGTAACTGTCTGACCAGGTGGAAGACCTCCCGGGCCGCGTAACGTTTGAGGCATCGGACGATTTCGCGCCGGGTCTTGTGCCCTCCTTGATCCGGCGCTCGTAATAGTCCTGGGTGCGCGGGTCGACCCGCAGACGGGTGAACCCGATGCGGTGGAGCGCGGCATTTGCCTGACGGTCGCCACCACGGTTGAGGCGACGGAACTGCCGGCGTCCCGAGGAACGCTCGACAGGACTGACCTCGCACAGCGCAGCGAAGGACGCCTCACTGTCCAGGCGTTCCGGGTTGTCCCCCACCGTGATCAGCAACGTAACCGCCGTGTCCGGACCGATCCCCACCACGTCGAGCAACTGCGGGGCATGGCACTCCACGAGCCGCGCAAGACGAGCCTCCACGTCCCGGATCTCCTCGGAGAGCTGACCGATCCGGTGAGCCAGCAGACCCAGCGTGATCCGGGCGGCTTGCACCACCGACTCCGCGCCGACCTCCTCGCCACCACGCGCATGAGTGAACTGTGCGCAAGTACGGAAGGGTTCGGCATTGCCCAGTCCGGCCAATTCCTCCCGCAAGACGGGGTCCGCAGTGACGAGTACGGCCTTGAGTTGATTGATGGCCTGGGTGCGGGCTTTGACGGCCGACGCCTTCGTGAGTTTGTACATTCTCGCGATCTGCGGCACGCCGTTGTTGGCTAGGAGCGTGTCTCAGTAACCGGCAACCCGCGTGTGTCTTGTGATCATTCATGCAGGGAGATCCCGATATGCGTGATGGGACGGGCCGTTCGAGCTGGTTGTCACGCTGTGGAACAGCCTGATCTCCGACACAGCCTGATCGAACAGGACCCCGCCTTTGACCGTCCCCGCCATAGTGGGCACATGCATTTGATCAAATATGGCCACGCCTGTGTGCGCCTGGAAGCGGACGACCGGGTGCTGGTGATCGACCCGGGGACGTTCTCGGAGGCCGAAGCGCTCGACGGGGTCGACGAGGTGCTGGTGACGCACGAGCACCCCGACCACCTCGACATCGCCAAGCTCGTGGCGGCGAGTCAGAGCAACTCCGCGTTCCGGGTGTACCTGCCGTCGGCAGCGGTCGAGTCGGCCCCCGAGCTGGGCGGCGCGGCAGTCGCCGTCGACGCAGGGCAGCGGTTCACGGCGGCCGGGTTCGCCGTCGACGTCGTGGGCGGGGCACACGCCGAGATCTACGACGGCCTGCCCGGCTGCGCCAACGTCGGTTTCGTCGTCGACGGCACGGTCTACCATCCGGGCGACTCGCTGTACGTCCCGCCGTCGCCGGTGGAGACGCTGCTCGTGCCGGCTGCCGCACCCTGGCTCAAGCTCTCCGAGACGCTGGACTTCGTGCGGGCGGTGCGGCCGAAGCGGGCGTTCCCGATCCACGACGCCACGCTCAACGAGCTCGGCCAGGAGTACTTCGACGGCTGGTTGGACTTCAAGGGCGGCACCGAGTACGCGCGCATCCCGGTCGGAGAGTCCGTGACAATCCGCTAAGAGCGTGTCTCAGCAGCCGGCAGCCTGCGTGTGTCTCGTGATCATTCATGCGGGATGATCCCGGTATGCGTGATCAGGAGGGGCTGTTCGAGGCCGAGCCGGTCGAGCCAGAGCAGCCGCGGGCGCGTGCGGCAGCGGTGGGCAAGAAGTTCCGGGCGTTCGACCCGGGCCAGGTGCTGCTCCTGCCGCCGTCGCTGGACGAGTGGCTGCCCGAGGACTACCTGGCCCGGTTCGTCGCCGACCTGGTCGACGAGGCGCTCGACCTGTCCTCGTTCCTGGCCGACTACACCGAAAAGCGCGGCTACCCGCCATACGACCCCAGGCTGATGGTGCGCCTGCTGATCTACGGCTACACCACCGGGGTGCGCTCCTCCCAGGCGATCGAGCGCCGTTGCGTGGACGACGTCGCGTTCCGGTTCCTGGCTGCCGACCAGGCCCCGGACTTCCGCTCGATCGCCCGGCTCCGCCGCCGCCACCTGGACGCCCTGGCGGGCCTGTTCCTCCAGTCGCTTCACCTCGCGCAGAAGCTCGGCATGGTCAAGATGGGCCGTGTCGCTCTGGACGGCACGAAGCTGGAGGCCAACGCCTCCAAGCACAAGGCGATGAGCTACGGCCGGCTCATAGACAAGGAGGAACGGATCGAGGCTGAGATCGCCGCCCTGGAGGCCGCCACCGCCGCCCTGCTTGCCGATGCCGAGGCGACCGACGCCGCCGAGGACGCCCGGTCCGGCGTCGATGGCAAGGACACGGATCTGCCCGCCGAGCTGGACCGTCGCGAGAGCGCCTCGCGCGGTTGCAGGCCGCCCGCGCCCAGATCGAGGCCGAGGCCGCCGACAAGGCCCGCAAGCACGCCCAGGAAAAGGAACGCCGCCGCCAATAGCGCACCGGTAGCAGCGACGAGCAGGCCGTCATCGACGCCGGCGAGGAGGCCGCCGCCAAGGCCCGCCCGAAGCCGAAGAACCAGGCAAACTTCACCGATCCCGACTCGCGGATCATGAAGAACAGCAACGGCGCCTACATCCAGGCCTACAACGCCCAGGCCGTCGTCGACGAGCAGCACCAGATCATCACCGCCGCCGACGTGACGACCTGCGCCTCCGACGCGCCGAACTACACGAGCAGGCTCGACCAGTCCGCCGCCAACACCGGCACTCACCCCAAGCAGGCCCTCGTGGACGCCGGGTACTGCTCCGATGCGAACCTCGAAGCCGCCAGGGACCGCCAACTGTCCTGCGGCACCGACACGTTCATGGCCACCGGCCGACTCGGCCACGACGAGCACGTCCCGCCCGCACCCCGCGGACGCATCCCCAAGGATGCGACCCTAAAGGACAAGGCCATGAAGTTACGGGTGGGGTCGTGGCCGCAAGTGGGGTCTGATCTGGAAAGACGCCGGACGCGAGAAGCGGAGCCCCGGTAGAACTGGCTCGTCCGCCAAGACAAGTCGTTCACAAAGACCGGAGGCTCCGCTGTCCGGACAGTCTGTCATCACGCGTGAAATCGCGGTAGCCGAAGGCGTCTTCGCCCCGGGACATCTGGGCGAGTTAACCCAGGTCGTGCCCTTCGAGATGGTCGATGCGGTCCTCGCCGAGTGCGGGGCGGTGCAGCAGCGGCTGCGGAAACTGCCGGCCCGGGTGGTGGTCTACCTGCTGCTCGCGGCCACGCTGTTCGAGGAATGCGGCTACCCGGCCGTGTGGCGCAAGCTGACCGGTGCCCTTGAGGCCCTGCCACTGCCGACGGTGACCGCGACCGCACTGTGGCACGCCCGCACCAGGCTCGGCGCACGCCCGCTGCAGGCCCTGTTCGACCTGCTGCGCGGCCCGGCGAGCGCGATCCGCACCACCGGGACCCGCTCGGCCGGACTGCTGGTGGTCGCCATCGACGGCACGTACCTGGACGTCGCCGACGACGCAGACGTGCGCGCCCGGCTGGGCAAGGGAGCCAACCAGTACACCGCCGCCTCCGGCTACCCGCAGGTCCTGCTGGTCGCCCTGGTCGCCTGCGGCACCCGCGCGGTCATCGACGCGGTCTTCGGCCCCCGCAAACCCGGCGAGCCCGTCCTGGGACGCCGCCTGCTGCGCTCACTGCACCAGGACATGGTCCTACTGCTGGACCGAGGCTTTGCCACCAACGTTTTCCTCCAAGCCGTGGCCGGCACCAGTGCCGACTTTCTGGCCCGGCTCTCCGCAACGCGCAAACCGCCCGTCCTGCACCGGTTCGACGACGGCTCCTTCCTCTCCCAGATCGGCACGGTCCAGGTCCGCATCATCGAATGCGAGATCACCATCGCCACCACCGCCGGACGGCACAGCGGCGTCTACCGCCTGGCCACCACCCTGCTCGATCCCCACCGCTATCCAGCCTTCGAGCTGGTCAGGCTGTACCACGAGCGATGGGAAGTGGAGTCCGCCTACTTCGCGATCAAGAAGTCGGTGCTCGGCCGACGCGTGCTGCGGGCCCGCACCCTGCCGGGCATCGCGCAGGAAATCTACGCCCTGCTGACCGTCTACCAGTCGATAAGGATCGCCATCGCCGACGCCACCAGCACCGTCCCCGGGGCCGACCCGGACCGGGCCAGCTTCAGCATCGCTCTCCACACCGCCCGCGACCAGGTCGTCCAGGCAGCCGGCGTGATCGCCGGCACCACCATCGACCTCGTGGGCGCCATCGGCCGGGCAGTTCTCAACAACCTCATGCCCGCCCGCCGACTGCGCCTCGGTCCCCGCGCCGTGAAGCGTCCGATGTCCCGCTATGCCTACAAGAGCCTGCGCGTCGACCGACACACCTACAAGGCCACCGTCAGCATCGACATCCTGTTGACAGCACCCATCAGCCCGTAAACTTCATGGCCTTGCCCTAAAGGAGCGCTTGGCCCGCAAACTGCGGACCAAGCCCGGTCGGAAGGCCTACAGCCGCCGCAAGGCCATCGTCGAACCCGTCTTCGGCCAGATCATGACCTGCCAGAACGGCCGCCAGCTCCTCCTGCGCGGCGAGGAGGGCGCCCGAGGCGAGTGGCAACTGCTGGCCGCCTGCCACAACCTCCGCAAGATCTTCCGCCACACCGGACCCGACGCTCTCGCCGCCGCGATCGCCTGAACGACCCAGGCCGGGCCGACCGGCCCCAGCCGAGCCGGTCACCCAGCGGCAAGCCCGACCACCCGCCACCGGCACACAGGACCGGACAGACACCCGGCAACCGGCGATCACACCCACCCGGCCAGTTGCCGTTACCGACCCACGCTCCTAGGAAGGTGAAGCACGACGAGCGGGCGTCGTAGAGCCTGACGTGACGGAGGCCGAGAAGCTATGCGTGCTGGATCTCAGTGGTTCCGCAGGTTCGTAACACAAGGCGCTCAGCGGCTGTGCAATAGCCGATCACGGCAGCCAGGCCCCGGCGAACGGGTCGGTTCTCCGGCGCACGGCGCGGCTTCCTGGCCCGGATCAGGAAGCCGATCGCAAGATCAGGTCATGAGACTGCCCGAGCAAGCCGAGGAGTCGGCATCCGGCGGGAAGCCGTACGCCGGTCGTCTCGCACCCGACGCGCCGGGCGCCGGTGCGGGCGGGAAGGGGCTCAGGTCCGGCGCTCTGGGGCTGTTCTCCTCCGTGGTCATCGGCATGGCCTCCACGGCCCCGGCCTACAGCCTGGCGGCCACGCTCGGTCTCATCGTGGCGGCCGTCGGCCTCCAGGCGCCGATCGTCACGATGCTGGCCTTCGTCCCGATGCTGTTGATCGCGTACGCCTACAGGGAACTCAACGCGAGCAACGCCGACTGCGGGACCACGTTCTCCTGGGCGACGCGTGCCTTCGGCCCGCGCGTCGGCTGGATGGGCGGCTGGGGCATCATCGTCGCCGACATCATCGTCATGGCGAACCTCGCCGAAATCGCTGGTGTCTACAGTTTCCGGCTCCTGGGCTACGACACACTCGCGGAGCACCGGGTATGGACCACCCTCGTGGGGGTCCTCTGGATCGGTGTGATGACCGCGATCTGCTACGTCGGCATCGAGATCTCGGCCGCCGTCCAGTGCGCGCTCCTCCTCCTGGAGGTGGCTGTCCTGCTGCTGTTCGCCGTCACCGCCCTGGTCAAGACCTACACCGGCAACCCGGGGACGGCGTTCCACGTCTCCGCCTCCTGGTTCAATCCGTTGGACGTGTCCTCCAGCCGGGCGCTCACCGCCGGCATCCTCGCCGCCGTCTTCATCTACTGGGGTTGGGACACCGCCGTCACGGTCAACGAGGAGACCGCCGAGAGCACCCGCATCCCCGGGCGCGCCGCCGTCATCTCCACCGTGCTGCTACTGATCACCTACGCCCTGGTGGCGACCTCGGTGCAGGCGTTCGCCGGGGTCGGCTCCTCGGGGATCGGGCTGGGCAATAGGGACAACGCGGGCGACGTGTTCTCGGGGCTCGGCTCTGCCGTCTTCGGCACCCACGGCCCGGGGCTCTTCCTGGCCAAGCTGCTGATCCTCATGGTGCTGACCTCCTCGGCGGCCTCCACCCAGACCACCATCCTGCCCCTGGCCCGGACGGTCTTCTCCATGGCCGCGCACAAGGCCCTCCCCTCCCGCTTCGCCCGCGTTCACCGCAGATTCCTCACCCCCACCTGGTCGACCGTCGGAATGGGCCTGGCCTCGATCGCCTTCATGGTCCTGCTGACAGTGATCAGCCATGACTTCCTGGCCGACTCCATCGGGTCGATCGGCCTCGCGATCGCTTTCTACTACGGGCTCACCGGCTTCGCCTGCGTCTGGTACTACCGGCGCGTGCTCACCCGCGGCCGCAGGGACTTCCTGTTCAAGGGTCTGCTGCCGGGTCTGGGCGGGCTGATGATGTTCCTCCTCTTCTGCTACGCCGCCTTCGATGTCTACGCCGATCCCGGCTACGGCAAGACGTCCATCGACCTTCCGCTCATCGGACGGACGGGCGGAGTGACCGTCGTGGGCATCGGTGCCCTGCTGATCGGTGTCGTGCTGATGCTGATCGTCACCCATGAGCACACCACGGCACTCAGACTCCAGCGCAGCCTGCTGCCCGACAGGCTGCCTCCGCACACCGCCGTAGAGCTGGCGAGCCGTTACGTCCCGGCCGACAGCCGGACCGGGGTGGGCGGCGACTGGTTCGACGCGATCCCGCTCTCGGGCACGCGTGTCGGTCTGGTAGTCGGCGAGGTGCCCGGCCACGGCCTGCGCGCCGCCGCCTCCATAGGACGCCTGCGCATGGCCGTACGCGTCCTCTCCCTCCTCGATCTCACCCCGGACGAACTCCTCTTCCGCCTGGACGACATGGTCCGACAGTCCGCCCGGGAGGAGGCAGCGAAGCGTCGCGTCCCTGGCACGACCGACAGGAAGCCCACGAATGAAGCGGCCCTCGGGGTCTCGTGCCTGTTCGCGGTGTACGACCCCGTGTCCGGACGATGCACCATGGCGCGCGCCGGCCACCCGATGGCAGCGGTCCTCCGGCCCGACAACACCATCGCCACGTGTCCGGAACTACCGGCGGGCCCACCGCTGGGAGTGGGAGGTCTGCCGTACGAGAGCACGGAACTCCAGCTCCCCCCAGGCAGCCTCGTCGCCCTCTTCACCGACGGCCTCGTCCAGACCGCCGACGGCCCCGACAAGGGACTCGGCCTACTCGCCGAAACCCTCGCCCAGTGCTCCCAGCCGCTGGAAGAGCTCTGTGACCGCGCGATCGCGGCCCTCCTGCCAGGTCCGGCGAACGACGACACGACCTTACTGCTCGTCCGTACCCGGATGCTTGCCGAGGACCAGGTATCCGCCTGGGAGCTGCCTCCCGATCCCGCGATGGTCGGCGACGCACGCAACGCGTCCACGGCGCAGCTCGTCGCATGGGGCCTGGGCGATCTGGCGTTCACGACCGAACTCATCGTCAGCGAGCTGGTCACCAACGCCATCCGCTACGCCGCCGGACCGGTTCACGTCCGGCTCATCCGCGACCAGACTCTCATCTGCGAGGTGTCCGACACCGGGCACACCTCACCCCATCTGCGGCACGCCGAGACCGATGACGAAGGCGGCCGCGGCCTGTTCATCATCGCCCAGATGGCCCAGCGGTGGGGCACCCGCTACACGCCCACCGGCAAGACCATCTGGGTGGAGCAGGCCCTTCCTGAGGCTGATCCTTTGGAGTGGACACCCTGACAATGGATCTTGATGGTCCAGGGAGGGATGTCCAGGTGGGACGCAAGTCTCCGTATCCGGAGGAGTTCAGGAAGGACGCTGTTGCGCTCTACCGCGCCGCAGCCGGGAAGCGGACGTACGCGGCGGTGGCCACGGATCTCGGGATCACTGCGGAGTCGCTGCGGACGTGGGTCCGCAAGGACGACTCACAGGCCGTGCCCGAGGGCCGCGACGGCAGCGTGAGCGCGGCCGAGGAACTGGCCCGGTTGCGGGCGGAGAACGCTCGGCTGCTCAAGGCAGAGCAGGAGTGGCAGCTGGAACGCGAGATCCTGCGCCGGGCAGCGGCCTATTTCGCCCGAGAGGTGAAGTGAGCCCCCACCGCTGGGACTTCATCTCCGACAACCGCGCCAACTTCGGCGTCAAGCGGATCTGCCGGGTGCTTGGAGCGTCCCGCGCTGGCTACTACCGGCACCTGGCCACCGAGCAGGCCCGCATCGAGCGCCAGGCCGAGGAGAAGCGGACCGTGAGCGAGATCCGCGCCATCCACGCCGAACACCAGGGAGCGTATGGGGCTCCGGGCGTCCATGCTGAATTGCGTGCGAGAGGAGGCAGGATCAACCGCAAGCGCGTCACCCGGCTGATGCGCGTCAACCACATCGTCGGCCGGCACCTACGCAAGAAGAAGCGGACGACGATCGCGGACAGGACCGCGCCGCCCGCACCGGACCTGGTGATGCGCGACTTCACCGCCAACACGCTGAACACCAGGTGGTGCGGCGACATCACATACATAGCCGTCGGCACGACATGGCTCTACCTCGCCACGGTGATCGACATCTGCTCGAGAACGGTGGTGGGCTGGTCGATCGCCGACCACATGCGCACCTCCCTGGTCACCGACGCGATCGAAATGGCTGTGGCCACCCGCGGCGGCCGGGTCCACGGCGTCGTTTTCCACACCGACAGGGGCGCCCAATACAGCGCGGCCGCCTTCGCCGAGGTCTGCCGCCGGCACGGCATCCGCCGCAGCATGGGCCGGGTCGGCTCAAGCTATGACTGTCAGTCCGGTCGAACGGGTTTGGGGTACCGCCGCTCACCCGGCCGGCATGCCGATGGACGCCTGGCGCGACGGCGACACATTTTTCGTGGAGCTGGACCTGCCGGGCGTGAATCCGGAGTCGATCGACCTCGATGTCGAGCGCAACGTCCTGACCGTGAAGGCCGAACGCAAACCGACGTACGCCGGCAACACGGAAACCGTGATCACTGAGCGGCCCACGGGGACGTTCAGCCGACAGCTGTTCCTCGGCGAGACCCTCGACACCGAGCAGATCGACGCCTCCTACGAGGCCAGCGTGCTCAAGCTGCGGATCCCGGTCGCCGAGCAGGCCAAGCCCCGCAAGATCGCGATCAGCGGCGGAAGTGACCGTAAGGAACTCAGCACCTGAAACCAGAGCCAATCCCCTTCGCAGATCACTCCAGGGCCCAGGCATCTGTCTGGGCCCTTCTGCATATCGGCGCCCATGTCTGGTAGACCGCTGGGGACCACTGCCGTTGGGATCAGGCCGCTCAGGCGCCGTGGTCGTCCTGAAGGAGACGATCAGCCGGGAGGCTGTGGGGTCGGCGACGCTGAGGCGGTAATCGCTTTCGACCGATGCGGGGTGGGTTTCGCCAGCTCCACGTTGAACTGCGCGCCGATCAAGAGGGCCAGGTTGGACAGCCATAGCCAGATGAGAAAGACCACCACGCCGGCCAGTGAGCCGTACAGACGGTGGTAGGTGCTCACGTGCGAGGCGTAGAGAGTGAAGCCGAGGGAGATTGCCAGCAGAAGCACGATCGCCAGACCACCACCCGGCGCTATTTTCCGTACAGGCCGCGAAGAAGCAGGACCCGACCGATAGAGCACCAAGACCAGGGCAACCGCTACCGCGGCCAGAACGGGCCAGCGCAGCGCGTCCCACGCGGTCTGAGGCACGGTGCCCAGGTTGAACGCCCGGCGCAGGCGCCTGGCCAGGCTCCCGCTCACCAACAGCACGAGAGTCGTGGTCAGCAGCAGGCTGATCAGTACGATCGCGGTGATGACGATGTGGGGAGCGGTGCGCCACACCGGCCGGTGCGCGTCGGCGTGGTGGATCGCGTGCAGGGCCCTGCGGAAGACACTCAGATAGCTGCAGCCCGACCACAACGCCCCCACGGCACCAAAGAAGACCAGCACCCATGCGGCGGACGACTGCTGGGCCATCTGCAGAAGAGCGCTGCGCAGCAGCCCGCGGGATGTGGCCGGGACGACCCCCGCCACCCGGTCGATCACCTCGGGAGTCGCCGTGGGCATAGTCAGTCCCAGAACCGAGAGGATCACCAGCAAGACGGGGAACAGGGCGAGGACGGCGTAGTAGGTCAGAGCGGCGGCCCAGTCGGTGACGTCATCGTTCCAGATGGCCAGCGGTGTGCGGCACAGTGCCGCCCACCACCCTTGCTTTCGACCGTCAGCATCATCCATGATTGCCCGCTCCCCACAGGAATGACCAGGCACTCTCACAGCCGCCGCACCGGTCCGCTGCCGCGCGACTCCGCTGTCGAACCGTGGGCTGCGCGCGGCAGGCGGGCCGCAGCCCGATGAGCCCTGGCCCGCCTTCGTCAGGAACGCGACTCAGTCCTTGAAGAGGTCCTTCGCCGCGTCCTTGGCCTTCTCTCCCGCCTGTTTGACGTCGCCTTCGACCTGGTCGGCCTTGCCTTCCGCTTGCAGGCGCTCGTTGCCGACCGCCTTGCCGACCGCTTCCTTCGCCTTGCCCTTGATCTTGTCGCCGGCGTTGCCGGCCTTGTCCGCATTGCTCATCGAAACCGTCCTCCTAAGCCCGCGCTCGTCGCGGTCCCTGCCCCTCTACCCCCGCCGCCTCATGTGATGTCCGCTCCACGCCCGGACCACCCACGCGGCCTCCCCACCGACGACACGCCGGTGACAGAGGCGCCCCCTGCCGCGGCCCCGCACAAGCCCGCCACAGTCGTGGGACCGCGCTAGTCCCCCTGGCTGCGCAGGGTCTCCTTGAGCTTGGCGATGGCGAAGCCCCACCCCTGGGACACGGTCGGCTTCGCGGGTACCGCGATCTCCTCAGGGTTGGTGAGCACGTCGAGGAGGACGGGGCCGTCGGTGGTGAAGGCTCGGTGTACCGCGTCGTCGAGGTCGTCGGGATCGGTGACACGGATGCCGGTGATGCCCATGGACGCGGCGACGGCTGCGAAGTCAGGGTTGTCGAGTTCGGTGCCGAACTCGGGAAGGCCTGCCTGCTCCTGTTCCAGCTTGACCATCCCCAGGCGCCGGTTGTCGAAGACGACGAGTTTGACCGGGAGCCGATAGGTGCGGATGGTCATGAGGTCGCCCAGCAGCATGCTGAGTCCGCCGTCACCGCAGAAGGCCACCACCTGCCGCTCCCGGTCGAGAAGCTGCGCGCCAAGTGCCTGCGGCATGGCGTTGGCCATGGAACCGAGGTTGTAGGAGCCCAGGAGCCGTCGGGTGCCGCGCATACGGACGAAACGCGACAGCCAGACCGTGGCCATGCCGGTGTCGGAGGTGAAGACGGCGTCGTCGGCGGCGGCCCGGTCGACGGCCGCGGCCAGCGCCTCGGGGCGGATCTGGTGGTCCCTGTTGTCCAGCGCGGAGCGGACTCGCCCGACGAGGCCGCGGTCGTGCTGCGGAGCCGCGAGCCGCTGCTGGCCCTTGCGCCACTCCGCGTACTTCTCCTGGGCCCGGGCGAGGTGATCGCCGTCGTGATCGCCGCTGAGTCGGTCGAACAGGCCGCGCACCGTCGGGCCGACGTCGCCCACCAGGCCGAGGTCCACGGGGACACGGCGGCCGATGTGCTCGGCGGCCGTGTCGACCTGGATGACCTTTTTGCCGGTGGGATACCAGTCACGGTACGGAAAGTCGGTGCCCAGCAATAGCAGGGTATCGGCGTCCTCCATCGCGCCGGCGGCGGCCGGGTTACCGATCAGACCGGTCTGGCCGACCTCGTAGGGGTTGTCGTGTTCGAAGCCCTCCTTGGCCTTCAGGGTCAGGACCATGGGAGCGGCGAGCCGCTGAGCGAGCCGGAGTACGTCGTCGCGGGCCGCGCGTGCGCCCCGTCCCACAAGGAGCGTCACCTTCTCCGCCCCGTCGAGCAGCTCCGCTGCCCGTTCGAGGTCGGGTTCGTCGGGGCGGGTGCGGTGGTCGGCCAGGAAGAAGCGCGGAGCGCGATCGTCGGGCACCTCCAGGCCGCCGACATCGCCGGGGACGGTGAGGACAGCGACGCCTTGGCGTGCGACAGCGGTGCGTACCGCGATCTCGAGCAGGCCGGGGAACTGCTGCGGGGAGGTGACGGTGGCCCGGAAGGCGGCGACGTCCCGGAAGAGGAGGTCGTTGTCGACTTCTTGGAAGTAGTCGGTGCCCACCTCCGCCAGCGGTACCTGTCCGGTGATGGCGAGCACGGGCGCGTGGCTCTTGGCTGCGTCGTACAGGCCGTTGAGCAGGTGGACGGAGCCCGGGCCGACGGTGCCCATGCACACGCCGAGTCGGCCGGCCAGCTGGGACTGCGCACCGGCGGCGAACGCGGCCGCCTCCTCGTGCCGGCAGCCGACCCATTCCACCGAGCCGGCACGCCGGATGGCGTCGGTGACAGGGTTGAGCGCGTCACCAACCACGCCGAACACCTGTCGGACGCCGAGTTCGGCGAGGCTGTCGACGAGTACCTGCGCGACCGTGCGAGCCATGTGTCTCTTCCCTGGTTGGCTAGATGGTGAAGCGGTCGGGGTCGGCCACGGCCCAGTCCTCGGCCCAGCTCCGCGGCGGTTCGGCGAGCAACTGCCCCGGCTGGAGCAGGTCATACAGCCGGTCACCCGGCAGGACGGTGGTCGGGTTCACGCGCCGCCGCAGCATGTGCGGGCGCAGCTCCGCCGGATCGGTGACGCCCATGGAAGCCATGATCTGAAGGGCGCTGTGTACGGTCGCCTCCTGGAAGCGGCGCACCCGCTCGGCCTTGTCGGCGACGTCCAGGGCACGGGCCCGGCGGGGATCCTGCGTGGTCACTCCGGTCGGGCAGGTGTTGGTGTGACAGCGCTGGGCCTGGATACAGCCAAGTGCGAACATCATGGCGCGAGCGGCGTTGGTGTAGTCCGCGCCCTGGACGAGGCGCTTGACGATGTCGGCACCCGTGGCGACCTTGCCACTCGCACCGATCTTGATCCGATCCCGCAGACCGGTGCCGACCAGGGCGGCATGCACGGTGGTCAGGCCCTCGGTCAGCGGGGTACCGAGGTGGTCGGCGAACTCCAGGGGCGCCGCGCCCGTACCGCCCTCGGCCCCGTCCACCACGATGAAGTCCGGGGTGACGTCCTCGGCCAGCATCGCCTTGCACACCGCCAGGAACTGCGTCCGAGAGGTCACGCAGAGTTTGAACCCAGTGGGCTTGCCGTCGGCCAGCTCCCGGATGCGGGCGATGAACCGCACCAGTTCCCGAGGGGTGCCGAAGACGCGGTGGTACGGCGGCGAGATCACCGTCTGTCCCTGCGGCACCTCGCGGACGCGGGCGATCTCGGCGTTGACCTTGCCGCCGGGCAGGACCCCGCCGATGCCCGGCTTGGCGCCCTGCGAAAGCTTCAGCGACACGCACTTGACCAGAGGGTGGGCGGCCTTGTCCGCGAACTCCCCCTCGGAGAAGCCGCCGTCTTTGGTCCGGCAGCCGAAGTACCCCGTCCCGATCTCCCAGATCAGGTCCCCGCCCGGCCTCAGGTGGTAGGAGGACAGGCCGCCCTCGCCGGTGTCGTGGGCGAACCCGCCGCGTGCGGCGCCCTCGTTCAACGCCAGGATCGCGCGGGTGGACAAGGCGCCGAAGCTCATGGCCGACACGTTCAGCAGCGCCATGTCATACGGGCGGGTGCAGCCCGGACCGCCGACCCGCACTTTCGGGGGACGATCGGCGACCGGCCTCGGTGCCATCGACGGAACCAGGTATTCGTACCCGACGGCGTCCACATCGCGTTCGGTGCCGAAGGGCTCTTCCGCGTCCGTTCCCTTGGCCCGCTCGTAGACGATGGAGCGCACGTCGCGGTCGTAGGGCCTGCCGTCGAAGTTGCGCTCGATGAAGTACTGCTGCAGTTCCGGCCGTACGGCTTCGAGCAGAAACCGCATGTGTCCCAGGATCGGGTAGTTACGGAGGATGGAGTGCCGGCGCTGCAGCAGATCGCTCACGCCGACCGCCGTCAGTGCCAGCAACACCGCGGCCGGCACCCAGCACCACCCGCTGATGAGCAGCGCGAGAACCACGAAAGCGATGGCGCAGCAAGCGACCACCGCGAAGAACAGCAACCGGGCCAAGCCCGAAACCAACGCTCGCACTCTTCAATCTCCTTCGCGGCCCACACCGCACATCCTGGGAACACGCCGCATCGTCAACGACGCGGATCTGGAACCCCGGCGGACCCGATGCCACCGACGAGCCGAGAGGATGAACGTCAGACGTTCTTGCCGCGCGGGGGAATCCGCTCCAGCAGACCACGCAGGTCGTCGGCGTGCTCTTCCTCCTGGGCGAGCAGCTCCTCGAACACCCGCCTGGTCGTCGGGTCATCGTTCCCGAGCCACTGCACGATCTCCGTGTAGGAGGCCACGGCGACGCGCTCGGCCACCAGGTCCTCCTTGAGTATCTCGACCAGGTCCGTACTGGCGTCGTACTCGGCGTGCGAGCGCCTGGTGAGTGTGTCGGGGTCGAA
This sequence comes from Streptomyces sp. NPDC001852, assembly GCF_042891825.1. NCBI lineage: Bacteria > Bacillati > Actinomycetota > Actinomycetes > Kitasatosporales > Streptomycetaceae > Streptomyces > Streptomyces sp. NPDC001852. The sequence goes on along the minus strand of NZ_JBIATN010000033.1, from coordinate 34,530 downwards.
GTCCGGCTGCCCACCGAGCTGGACGATGCGCTCCGCGAGCTTGTCCGCGTGCTCCTGTTCCTCCCTTGCGTGCTCCAGGAATTCCGCGGCCAGCGGCTCCGAGTACAGACCGGACGCGGTGTAGTAGTGCCGCTTGTACCGCAACGTGCACACGATCTCCGTGGCCAGCGCTTCATTCAGCACCTTCAGGACACGTTCGCGATCCGCGCCGTACGCGTCGGTCACCGGTCCCTTGTCGATCTCCTGGCGGGCACGCTTCCTGATGGTTTCGATGTCAGTGAGGAACTCAGCCACGACAGACGAACCTCCTTTCCCAACGCACGCCGGACACGGCCCGGCATGACTACTGATGTGGTTCGCCGCTTACCCTCTCCGCAGCCATGTACTACTCCCGTACCCAGTAGCCATGCTCCGTGATCTGCCTGGCAGAGCGTGCGATCGCCGCTCCAGGGCCGAAGTTCCCGAGACCTGTGCCTGGGTGTGCGGATACAACACCGAGTTGCCCTGACCGGCTGCGACCTGCTCCAGCTGGTCGCATGGCTCCGCACACGTGGCAGGCTGAGCCGTGAGCTGGAGCTGAACCCCGGCCGTCGCGGAGGGCGTCCTGCATGTCTCGGCCATGGCCACGAGCTCCGACGGTGAACCTGCCAACGAGTACCCCGCCTGCCACGTCCTCCAGCAGGATTGGGGCGTCCCGGTCCGTCTGTCAGAGGGCCGGGGGACCGCCTGCCGCTCGTCCTGGCCGGGATGGACGAGCAGTAGGCGGGCGCACGCGTCGGCTCTGGCGCCCTCCTCAAACGCCGTAACCGTCGACGTAGCCGTCGCCACGGTGGTGATGGTGGTGCGGTTCCTCCTCGACCACCGGCGTTGGCGGGACAACGACCCTGCGGCGCCGGGCGATTCCGCTGAACGTCGCGACGCCGATCAGGCCCACGGCCATCAGGATCACGCCGACGACGTCGAGGTTGACGCCGTGCATGTGCCAGTCGGTCGCGAATGTGAGGATGGCTCCCACCGCTATGAGGATGATGCATCCGCCGAGCCCCATAAGGCCTCGCCTCCCCTTCCGGTGCCGGAATCTCCGACACCGGCTCGGTTACCCGGCGAGGTCCCGGCTAGCCCTCCAGAAAGGCCGTCAGGGCGTTCGCCAGCAGGAACGGGGCGTCGGCGCCGCGCAGCTCGCGCATGCTGTGCATGGAGAGGATCGCCACGCCGATGTCGACCGTGCGGATGCCGTGGCGAGCCGCAGTGATTGGGCCGATCGTCGTGCCGCACGGCATGGAGTTACTCGAGACGAACGGCTGGAAGGGGACGCCCGTGGCTGTCAATCGCTTTGTCGTGGCATCCCCGCGGAGCTGGTCTCGCCTTTCAGGTAGCGCGGGGACCTTCGTCGTCTGGCGGCTCTGGTCTACACGGCCGGCCTGTTGTGCAGTGTTGGGGCACCTGGCGACGTGGACACGGCCGTCATCGCCGCCCGAGCAGCGCAACCACACGACACCGAGTAGGGCAGCACGCCGAGGCCCAGCTCACGCCCATGACCAACTCTCAGCGCCAACCCCAGATCATGGCGCTCCCCGGGGCCGAGGTCCTCGGTCAGCGCCGCCCGCAAGGGCAAGCACGGCGGCCGGCCGCCCGTCATCACCGACGACATGCTCCACGCCGCCCTGCGCCGCCGTGCCAACGGTGAGACGGTCGAGCAGATCCAGCCCGCCCACCGGCAAGCGCAAGGGACAGAACCCGAGCTTGTCGAGCATCTACCGGGCGCTTGCCGAGCAGGAGAAGCGGCAGGCGTACCCGAAAGCCGCCGAGCAGGCCCACGTCGACTTTGCCGCCCTCCAGGCGGTCGACAGCATTCCCGGCCAAATAGCGGGGAGCGTGAGGGCATGATCCACGGCATTCACCGCGCGAAGGGCGCCTCTTGGGGTTCTGCCTGGCGAGGATGATGACACCGAGACCCGTGCAGACGGCCCCGCCCCCTCCTGTGCGACCCGTGTACGCCTGATGTGAAGGTTCGGGGGTAGACAAGTTTGGATACGGGGGAAAGGGCGGGCAGCATGGAACAGACAGCAGACGGCGAGCACAAGTCCTCGCGGCTCGGAGACGTCCTATCGGTGTCCGGGGCGTTCGAGGGCAGCGAAGACATCGCCGTCGCCCGTGACCTGGCCCGCAGTTTCCTCACCGATGTGCAGGCTTTGCACGGGTTGCCAGTGTCCGGGCGCGCGATGGGCATGGCGCAGCTCGTGGTCAGCGAGCTGGTGACCAACGCCCGCAAGTACGCACCCGGCCCCTGCCTGCTGACCCTGGAAATCAACGGCGGCGCGGTCGAAGTGACCGTATGGGACAGCAACCCGACCCCGCCCGCGATCCTGGCGCCCGATCCGACCCGGATCGGCCAGCACGGGCTTGAGATCGTGATGGCCGTCGGCCAGAGCTTCGCCATCCACCGCGAACCGGTGGGCAAACGGATCACCACGGCAATCGTGCTGGCCGACGATCCCGGCGGAGACCCCGCCGGCCGCCAGCCGTGACGGCGTGAGACCCGGCGGACCTGCACGCGAACCCGGTCGTGCACCGGCAGCTGACTGCAGCACACGCGGCGGCACAATCGTCGCTGCAGCTCCTGGTGCGGTCTCTCGTCACACCCCTTAACGGCTCCGTCGCCTCCAGGGCCAAAGGTAACCGCGGTGGCGTGGCACTCTTGGACCTGCTGTGTGCCGGGCAGACGGGGCAGGGATCCGTGAGTCGGCTGAAGGAGAAACGATGGCGCAGGACTCATCCCTGAGGGCTGTCGGGTGGGCTCGCTCGTTGCCGCTCAGTACTGGAGTGAGGGAGGCCAGGGACTGGACGCGTACCCACATGAACGCGCTCGGATGGGAGCGGAGAGCAGCTCATCCTCACCTGGGACGAGCAGTGCCTGCACGTGACGGTGCATGACGCCTCACCGCAACTGCCCGAGCAGCGCCACTCGGATGACGCCGCCCTCGGGGGACGCGGGCTGCTCCTGGTCGACGCCCTCGCCGACGACTGGCAGGTCCGCCGTTGCCCCCGCGGCAAAGACGTCACCGCATGCTTCCAACCGCCCGCACAAGCGAAGGCGACACAAGTGGGGGCGGGGCGGGGCCCGCCCCGCCCCCCCCCCGGGGGGGGCGGGGGGGGCCCCCCCCCCGGCCCCCCGCCCCCCCCCCCCCCCCCCCCGCGCCCCCCCCGGGGGGGGGGGCGGGCGCGCCCCCCCCCCCCCCCCACGAAGGGGTGAGTACGGGTCAGCTCACCACCGGTACCAGCGACCGCGGCCGCCACCCGCGCTCGTGGAGCGCATGACGAAGCCGAGCAGCCATAGCACCGATCGCCGACAGAGGGTCGTTGACGAGTATGTCAACGACCCCCTGATGGTCCAGACGGCGAGGCGGGCATGTGTCAGCCGAGCGTGTACCCCAAAACGTAGGAGTGGCAGCCGTCCTCGGACTGGATGATCTCGAAGGCACCCGTGATCCCCGCGAGGTCACCGGAGCCCGTTCCCTGAACCGCGCGGATCGCGATCTGCTCACCATGGCTACCGGGCGGGCTGTGCTGGAGGACGAAGGAGCCCTTGCGCCCGTTGAGTTCGCCCGTGAACCGCTCCACGGCGACATAGGCGGCGGGACTGCCCTCGATATCGGCCACTGACAGCATGTTGACGGTGCTGGCGCCGGCCAGGCCGACTGGACGAACATCGCCGCCACCGACCACTACCGGTCACGAACCGACCACGCCCTCCAACTACTCGATCTTGAAGCCTGAGAACCCATCGACCCTGCTCCTCGACCCTGCCGACATCGCTCAGCTCCAGCACCGCGACGAGCACGAGCGCGCGGCATCGGCTCGGGTCCCTGGATGACTCGGCGACTCGGCCGGCGGGCAGGCGAAGCCGGTCAGGGTGTGCCGGTGAGCTGTCGGTGCCCGGTCGGGGACTCGGTGTCCGGTGATGCCGGCCAGTGAGCCGCCAGTTCCGTGAAGGAGGCGGTGTCGGGCGCCGGCGACATGGTGGCCCGGCCGTGTGCCCTGGCCCGGTTCAGCAGGTCCGCTGCGGTCAGAGCGGCCAGGCGTTCGGCGGTGTGGGCGAGCAGCCGAGTCGCGGTGGAGACCAACCCCTCCTCGCCCAACGGGCGCTCGGCCAGAGCCAGTTCCTCGGTGAGGAGGGACCACAGTGTATCGGCCAGATCGTCGGAGCCGACCTCACGGACGGTCAGGGAGAGGTGAGCGGAGAGTCCTTGGTCTCCGGCGGCCAGGTGGGCGAAGCCGCGCGGGACGTACAGGACGTCGCCGGGGCGCAGGGTGGTCCGCAGGATCTCGGCCGGCCAGGGTCCGTCCTGGTCGGTGACCCGGCCCGCGTGCCAGTTCCCGTCCGTCGGGCCCTCGTGAATGTGCCAGGCCTTGCTGCCGGCTACCTGGACGACCAAGACGTCGGCGTCGTCACGGTGCAGGGGCAGCCCCTGGCGGCCCGCCGGGGTGACGAAGAAGAACGCCTCGACCTGCCGGCCGAGTTCCGTCGCGAGGGACGCGAGCAGGGTCCGGGTGGGGGCATGCCACTGGTCGACGCAGCGCAGGAGCAGGGTGGCGCCCTTGTCCAGGAGTTCCCGGATTCTGCAGGCGTCGGCGAATCCGGCCGGTGTGCTGCGGGCGACGGCCCGGGTGGTGGTGAATTTCCTCGCGGGCAGTTTGTCGCCGTCCCACATCTCCACGTACGGCTCCCGGAAGAATCCCGTGGACAGCGCGGCATCCAGATCCGCCAGGGTGAAAGAGCTGTGGCCGCCGCCGTCCGGGTGGAAGACGCCCGGGCGCTTGTTCCAGTAAGTGGTGAGGAATTCAGCGGGATTTCCCACCCATTGGGCGAGCGTCGGCGCGTGCATGGGCGTCGTCCCTTCTTCGGGGAAGCTCTCTCCACTTCGGAAAGGCTCTTGTCATCGGTGATGTGCTCGGCCTCTCCGATTCGCTCGGCCTCGGCCGTGTGCGTCGCGCACGGTCAGTCGGGCAGGACGGCCCCGGGATAGCGGTCCAGTGCCGCCAGTGCCAGTTCGACGGGCACGGAGAGCGTGTCGACCATCAGGTATCCGCCCACCGGACAGCGGACGACCGTCATGTCGGCGTCCTGCTCGACGACCACGGTGGGACTGCTCAGCGCGGGGCCGAGGGAGAAGCCGTAGTGCAGTACTGCCGCGGTGTCGTCGTCGGGGCCGGCCGCGGCGGCCCGTCGTGCCAGCTCCCGTTCGGCGGCGGCGCGCAGGTCCCGCGCCAGCGCGTGTGAGGTCCCGGTCGCCAGGCCGGGTACGGCGTTCACCCTGACGAGCGCCTCCCGCACCTCCGGCGCCAGCATCCAGTGTTCGGCGGCATGGTGCAGATCCGTCACGTCCCGCTCCGTCATCGCGTCGACCAGGACCGCGACGTCGACCACGTCCCGCCCCCGCAGTGGCTGCTGGAACAACTCCTCGGCGATGAGCAGCAGACTGGCCACCGTCGGGTTGGCGGGCCACTCCGTGCGCAGGGGAACCGTCGTGGAGTTCCCGACGAAGGGCGCCGAGAGGAACTCCGCCGCGTACACGTGGTCAAGGTCCGACTCCGGGGAAGGCCAGTTCAGGGCCACGGCCCAGTGGCGGCAGCCGTCGCTCTCCAGCATGCTCACCCGGGCCTCGTCCACCGGCCGCGCACGGGCCACGGCGGCCACAGCCGCCCACAGTTCGCCCTCGTCGGGCATCAGCAGGTCCACGTCCCGGCTGGTGCGCAGCACGCCCGGCGGATAGTAACCCTGGAGCGCCGCTCCCTTGAGGACGTCAGCGCGGCCCGCCTTCCGTACGAGTTCGATGAGGCGCTCGTGCTCGTCGCGTCGTGCGCGCTCCACGTCGAGCAGCGCCGTGCCGAGCGCTCCCATCCGGTGGCCCTCGGCCGCGGCGAGCGAGCACACGGTGCCGCCGAGGCGGTGGTCCCGTCGCGTGGCCCGCTCCAGGACCAGGCCCAGCCGGATGTCCGGGGCGAGGCCCATGACCTCCCGCACGGTCCTCAGCGACAGTTCCACGATGCACCTCCAGGGACAGAATTCCGAGCAGCGTAGCCTGGCGGACGACCGTCGGAGCCGAGATATGCGCATTCCGGAAAACACGAGTTCAGGGCCGCTTCACGAGTTTCCGGCGGGTGCGGGGACGGCGGGGTGCGGATTACGGAAGCAGCCGTTGCCCGGCCGATCCGGTCCCGCCTACAGTCCTTTTCGTTCGATCAACTCCCAACGAAGGAGCATCACATGATGAAGCACGCTTCCATCCTGCGCCCGCGTCTCGACAAGGTGAAGCCGCAGAGCCGCTGAATCACCACCTGAAGTGGAATGCCGCCACCTTCGGGGGGCGGCATTCGCTTATACGGACCAGTGAGGGAGAGTGCTTTACTTGTACGAATTCCGGAACCTCGACGGGCCGCTTCCGGTCATGGCAGTCATCGACGAACGGCTGAGCACGACCACGGTCTGTCTGGCCTCGAAGTACGGTTCACGGGACGATCCGGCGCGGGAGTGCGGTCTCGCTCATGTGCTGGAACACGTGCTGATGTCCGCGCCGGTGGGGTCGGTGCCGTCGTTCAGCGAGTACGTCGAGCGGCTGGGCGGACACGCCAACGCGGAGACCGGCCTGGACCGCATGCTGTTCTACGCGCAGGTGCACGCGGACGACGCCGAGGAGATCACCGGACTACTGCAGCAGGCGGTGCTACGGCCCCGGTGGAACGAGAGGACGCTGCCCCGGGAGAAGGCTGCGGTCTTCCAGGAGCTGGCGGCGGCCGCCGCGGACCCGAGCGACGTGGTGCAGGACGCCTTCCTGGAGCACATGTTCCCCGGCCACCCGCTGGGCCGTCCCGTGGGCGGCACCCGGGAGACCGTTGAGGCCTTCGACGTCACCGCGATGGCGGCGGGACACCACGACCGGCTGCTGGCCGCCCCGCTGTCGCTGATCGTGGTCGGACCGTCGGTCCCCGTGACGGCGGACCCGCTGGTGGCGGGTGTCCCGGCGGAGGCGCTGGCGCGGGTGGGCACGGCCGAGCGCGACCTGTCCGCGCTGCCCGCGCCCGGGCCCGACGGGTCGGTGCCGTGGCCGGACGAGTTCGCCTGGGTCTGCGCGGGCGCGCGCTCGGTCGGCAACCATGATCCGCGCCGTCCGCACTTCAACGTCCTGGCCCAGCTGCTCGGTTCGAGCCCCTCGTCGGTGCTGTACCGTCGGCTGCGCGGAGAGGCGGGTCTCGCGTACGCGTTCCAGTCGTGGAACCGCGGCTACGGGGAGACGGGCGCGTGGCGGGTCCTGGTCGGCGTCGATTCCGGCAACGGCGACGCGGCGCTCGCCGTGATCCGGGGGGTGCTGGAGGAGATCGCGGCGGACGGCCCGAAGCCGGACGACCTGGAATCCGCCCGGCGCCAGGCGCAGATGCGGATCCACACCTCCGTCGACACTCCGCTGGAGTGTGCGCGTTTCCTCGCGCTGCGCAGCGGCGGCCCCGCCGACTGGTCGCCTGCAGCCGAGGTGGCGAACCTCGCCGCGGTCGGCCCCGAGGAGCTCCGTGCGGCCGCCGCACACGTGCTCAGCGGCTGGCGGGCCGTGGTCCGACCGGAGGCACGGTGACGGCCGCCCAGGAGTACCTCGGTCGGGCCGCGGCGGCCGGGCTCCTGCGCGAGGCGGGCGGGTTCGGCTTCGTCGCCGACCGCTGCGACGACCCGTTCACGGGGCGCCGGCAGGTGCTGGTCGAGTACTGCGACCCGCGGCTGCCCGCCTCCCCCGACGCGCTGGCGGCCCTGCGCCGCACCCTGCGCGCCGGTGGCGAGGAGGCCGACGCGGTGCTGCTGCGCGTCGTCGGCAATGTGCGGCTGCCCGCCCCGTGGCGGCCGCGGTTGACGTACGTACGGCACGACCGCACGCCCCGCCCGTCGGGATCCGGCATCCCGTCCCCTGACGGACTCACCGTGCGGCCGGCGACCCCCGCCGACGATCCGCGCGTACGTCACTGGCTCGCGCAGGCGTTCCGGAACGCCTACCCGGGGCAAGAGGTCGACCCCAGTCACCCCGGTGTCGCCGACGTCGTGGACGCGCCGGACCGGCTGTCCTTCATCGCCGAGTTCCACGGCGAGCCGGTCGGGCACGCGACCGTACTCGTCCGTGAGCAGGACAGCGTCACGGGCGAGGAGTTCGCCGAGCTGGTGGACACGCTGGTGGACGACGCGGGCGTCCGGCGGGCCGCCGTGGCCGCGCTGGTGGCCGCTGCCGTACGGGCCACCGAGGGGCGTCCGCTGTGCGGCCATGTCGTGCACCCCTACGAGCCCGAAGCGGCGCGCGGCGCGGACGGTGTGCTGCGCGCCCTCGTGGCGGGCGACTGGTCGGTCGACCACTGTTTCTGGGAGAGCCCGTGGTGAACATCGAGGAGCACGGCCCGGCGCGCCGGGGGGCGTCGGAGCGCGCCGTGGACGGGGGCGCGGCGGCGGACGCCATCGTCGTCGACGACGTCGGGCGCACCTTTGCCGACCGGCGTGGCCGGGCGGCCGGTGGGGTGACCGCGCTGAGCGGGATCAGCCTGCGGGTGGCGCCCGGCGAGGTGCACGGCCTGCTCGGCCCGAACGGCGCGGGCAAGACGACGCTGTGCAAGATCCTGACGACGACCCTGGAGCCGACGACGGGTTCGGCGCGTGTGCTCGGCCTGGACGTGACCCGGCAGTCGCGGGCCGTGCGGCGGTCGATCGGCCTGGTCTTCGGCGGCGACCGGGGACTGTACGGACGGCTCAGCGCCCGCGAGAACCTGTGGTTCTGGGGGGCCATGTACGGGCTGCGGCGCTCCGAACTGCGTTCCCGGGCGGAGCTGTTGCTGGAGCGGGTGGGGCTGCTGGACCGGGCCGACGTGCGGGTCGACACGTTTTCGCGCGGGATGAAACAGCGGCTGCACCTGGCGCGCGGTCTGGTCGGGGACCCTCGCGTGCTGATCCTCGACGAACCCACGATGGGCATGGACCCGGTGGCCGCGCTGGACTTCCGGGCGCTCGTCGCGGAGCTGCGGGAGGAGGGGCGCACGGTCCTGCTGACCACGCACGACATGGCGGAGGCGGCGGCCGTCTGCGACCGGGTGTCGCTGATCGACCGGGGCCGGCTGATCATGACGGAGGACACGGACGCCGTCGGCCGGCTGCTCTCCGGCTACGAGCGGGTGGTCGCCCACGGTGTGTCCGCCGGTCTGGCACTGCGGGTAGAGGCACTGGCGGGCGTCGTCGCCGTGCGGCACGAGGCGGACCGGCTGGAGGCCGAGACGGAGCAGCCGTCCGCCACCGCCTCGGTCCTCGCCGTCCTCGCGGGGGCGGGGGTCCACCGGGTCAGCACGGCACGGCCGGACCTGGCCGAGGTGTACCTGCACCTGGTGGGCCGGCGAGGCATGGCGGTGACCTGATGTCCCTCTTCCTGGCCGCCCTGCGCTTCCAGTTGCGCCTCGCGCCGCGCTCCCCCGGCACCTTGCAGGTGTGGGCCACGGCGCCGCTGTTCACGGCGGTGTTCCTGTCGATCGCCGAGCACGCGCACCGCACCGATCTCACGTCGTTCTCCATCGTCGCCCCGACGCTCATGGGTCAGTGGGCGCTGGCCCTCGGCATCGCGGGCGAACTCATCACGGAGGAGCGCAGCCAGGGCACCCTGGAGGCGGTGATCGCGACCCCGTGCAGACTCTCGGTGGTCGTCGTCGGCCGGATCCTCGCTGTCAGCCTGCTCGGCGTCACCGCCATGGCGGAGGCGTGGCTGGTCGCGGGGCTCGGCTTCGGCCGCTGGATCGCCGTACCGCACCCCGGCGTGCTGGCCGCCGCGCTGCTGGCGAACGCGGCCGCCATGGCCGGGACCGCGAGCATCCTGTCGTCCCTGTTCGTCCTGATGCCGTCGGCGCGGATCGTGCAGAACACGCTCAACTATCCGCTGTATCTGCTCAGCGGCGTCCTGGTGCCGCTGTCGACGCTGCCAGCCTGGCTCAGGCCGCTGGGCCGCGCCGTGTTCCTGAGCTGGAGCGCCGACCTGTTCCGGGCCGCCCTGGACGGGGCGGCGGTCTCCCGGCCGGTGACGCGGATCGCCGTCGTCGCCCTCCTCGGGCTGTCCGGATACCTCATCGGGGCGCTCCTGCTGGCCCGCGTACTGCGCCGGGTCCGCAGGCTCGGCACCCTCACGCACACCTAAGGGCAGACGTGTACCCATCCGCGTTCCATCTCGTGCGCTACGGCTTCCTCAACGCCGTGGCCGACTTCAAGGCCACCTACACCTGGCGCAGTTGGTCGTTCGGCTGGCTCGGCCGGATGCTCGCCCAGGTGCTGTTCTTCACCGGGCTCGGCCGGGTTCTGGACCAGCCTGGTGCCGTGCGCTACCTGGCGCTCGGCAACGCGCTGATGACCTGTGTCGTGGACACCATGGCCGTGGTGGCGACGACGAGCGGGGAGCGACGGGCCGGCACGCTGTCGCTGCTGGTGGCGAGCCCGGCGGACCCGATGTGGGTGTTCGCCGGGCGCAGTCTGCACTGGCCCGTCAGCGGGTTCGCCACAGCATCGGTAGCCCTGTTCGGCCTCGGCCCGTTCTTCGGGGTCACCTGGACCACGGGGCAGGTTCCGCCGGTCCTGCTGCTGATCGCGCTCACCGCGCTGGGCACCTACTGCGTCGGGCTGTTCCTGGCCGTGCTGGTGCTCAACGTGCCGCGGTTGCGCAACGTGGTGTCCAACTGCGCCTATCTGGCGATGATGGCGTTCTGCGGAGTTCAGGTGCCGGTGGACTTCTGGCCCCGGGGGGTCGGGGCGGTGGTCCAGGCGGTGCCCCTGACCCATACGCTGCGGGCGCTGCGGGCGGTGAGCGACAACCGTCCGGCGGCCGAGGTGTTCGGCCCGGTGGCGCCGGCGGTGCTGGCGGCCGGCTGCTGGCTGGTCGCGGCGGGCGTCACCTTCCGCTGGCTGGTCGCGGTGCCCGCCCGGCGAGCGGGCACCCTGGACCTGTCCTACTGACGACCGCCCGTGACCGCGCAGCCGCACGGCTCGTCCGCCGCCGGCCGCTGCGCGAGCAGGGCGGCAGCGAGCGCCTCGGTGGCCGTGCCGAGCGCCGCGAAGTAGGCATCGTCGCCGGCGCCCGCAGCAGGTTCCAGCCCCAGGTCGAGCACGGGATGGGAACGCCCGCTACGTCCGCAGTTCAGGTCGCACGTGCTGAGCGTGATCCGGACCGGCGCCGGGACGTCCGGGGCGGCCGCACGCACACCGCGGCACAGGGCTGCCGCCGCCCGCGCGAACTCCTCCGGGGAGCGCGGCAGCACGCCGACGCGGCGCCGGCCGGGCGCGAGGGACAGGGAGCGGTAGGCGTGGCCCTCGCAGCTGTCGTACGTGGTGAGCCGCCAGGCGCCCGCGGTGAGTGCGTCCACCAGGGGCCAGACACCGTCCTCGATGGCGGCGCGCCACTGGGGATGCCCGGGGTCGACGTCGTCCGCCTCGTGGATGCCCGGGAGTCCGACCGTGTTGATGTTGCCGTCCGCGCTCCTGAGCAGCCGGGCGGAGCGGCGGGGCGCGCCGGGCGCGTTCCAGCGGCCGAGGAACTCGTCGACGTCGGGCATGACGTTCGGGAACCGGGGGCGGTGCGTGAGCGTGCGGCAGCCCCCGCCCGCTGCCGTCGTCATCCCCTCTTCGAGGCCTGTCACAATTCCCTCCCAGTTTATGGTCCACGGATTCAGGATGCTGTCCGGCGATCCTAACGAGAAAGACCACGAAACGGTCCGGCGCTTCTCACGGAAGGCCGGAGAATGCGCATTCACGCAGAGCCCCCACACGGTCGCCGCCCTCTTCCGTTCGCATTTCCGCAATTCCTTGGCCGCGAGCCGGGCGTCTCCGTCATCCTGCTGGAACGTGCCGCCGTCCACGGCGGATCACAGAATCCTCTTCCGCCGTACTGGAAGGAGTCGGGGCCGTGGCTGAAAAGTACGACCTGGCCGTCGTCGGACTCGGTTACGCCGGGCTTCCGCTGGTCGTCGCGGCTGCCCGCAACGGCATGCGGGTCGCCGGCTTCGACGTCGACGCCGGCCGCGTCGCCGCCCTGGCCGGCGGGACCAGCTACGTGGACGACATCTCCGACCAGGAGATCGCCGAGGCGCTGGCCTCGGGGTTCACCCCGTCGTCGGATCCGGAGGTCATCGCATCGGCGGGTGCCGTCACCATCTGCGTGCCGACGCCTCTGCGGGACTCCGTGCCCAACCTGAGCGCGATCCTGGACGCCGCGCGCCTGGTGGCGCCCCGCCTGCGCCGGGGGGCGCTGGTGGTGCTGGAGTCGACCACCTACCCGGGGACCACCACCGACGTCGTGCTACCCCTCCTCGCGCAGGGCTCGCGGACGGTCGGTGAGGACTTCCTGCTGGCCTTCTCCCCCGAGCGGATCGATCCCGGCAACCCGGCGTTCGGGCTGCACAACACCCCGAAGGTCGTCGGAGGCGTCACGGCCCGCTGCACCGAGGCCGCCACCGCGCTGTACGAGCGCATGGTGCAGAAGGTGGTGACGGTGAGCACGCCGGCGGCGGCGGAACTCACCAAGCTGCTGGAGAACACCTACCGGCAGGTCAACATCGCGCTCGTCAACGAGCTCGCCGTGTACTGCGACGGACTCGGCGTGGACGTGTGGGAGGTGGTGGCCGCCGCGGCCACCAAGCCCTTCGGCTTCCAGCCGTTCCGGCCGGGTCCGGGGGTGGGCGGTCACTGCATCCCGGTGGACCCCGGCTACCTGGCCTTCAGCGGCCGGGCCTCGGGGCATCCGCTACGGCTGCCGGAGCTGGCGCAGGAGGTGAACGACCGGATGCCGGCGTACGTCGTCGACCGTATCGTCCGGCTCCTCAACGACCGGCGGCGCAGCGTCCGCGGCACCCGTGTGCTGCTGCTCGGGGCGACCTACAAACCGGACATCGCCGACGGCCGCGGCTCACCGGCGGTGCCCGTGGCCGAACTCCTGCTGGACCGGGGCGCCCTCGTGCGCTTCCACGACCCCTATCTGCGCACCCTGCGGCTGCACGGGCGGAGCGTCGCCGGGGCCGAGTCGCTGGACGAGGCGGTGGCCGAAGCCGACCTCGTCGTCCTGCTGCAAGCGCACCTGGACTACGACCTGGCCGCCCTCGCGGACACCGCGCCCCTGCTGTTCGACACCACCGGCCGCACCGTCGGCGCGCGCGTGGCGCATCTCTGACGCGGCCGCACGACCACCCGGCCGGCATCCTGCCGAAAAGGACGCCGGCCGGGCCGTCGGCATTCCCGGAATACAGCGATGCGAATATCGGAAATCATCGCTCCTGCAATTCATTGATCCGGCCGCCCGGGCGCTGCTAATTTCATTCCAGGGAATCAACGGATTCCTCGACGCAAAAGAAAGAGGTACATCATGTCCGAGAAGAACGAGATCTCCTTCGACGCGTTCGTCGACGCCGTCAAGTCGTACGACCTGGAGTCCGTCAGCGCCAAGGACACCGCCCACTCGTCGGCGGTCTCGGTGAAGCCCTGGGAGCACGTCACCGAGCAGACCTCGGACGCCGTCTGATCTGCTGCGCCAGACCGGCGGGCGGCTGTCCGCAGCCGTCCGCCGTGACCCCCGCGCCCGCCGCGCGCCAGCGGCCCGGCGCCCGTCCCCGCCAGCACTGCGAGGTGGCTCACATGCTCGACCCGTCCCCGTGGGCGGACCCTGCGGACCGCGAAGTGGAGACCGAGGTGCTGATCCTCGGCGGCGGACTGGCCGGACTGGCCGCCGGATCCGTGCTCGGCGACCGCGCGGTCGTGGTGGAGGGCGCGGACCGGCCCGGTGGCCTGGTGCGCACCGAACGCATCGGGAACTACTGGTTCGACCACGTCATCCATCTGCTCTACTTCAGCCATCCCGACGTCGAGGCCCGCGTCCGCGCGCTGCTCGGTGACGTCCTGCGCCCGTGCCCCCCGGACGCCCGGGTCGAGACGGCCCGGGGCACCACCCGCTTCCCCGTCCAGCTGAACCTGCACGGCCTGCCCGCCGAGGTGCGCGCCGCGTGCCTGGCGGACCTGCGGGCCGCGCACGCGCGGAGCACGCCACCCGGCGACTACGAGGAACTGCTGCTGAGCGCCTTCGGCCGCACCCTGTGCGAACTGTTCTTCTTCCCGTACAACCGCAAGCTGTGGCGGCGTCCGCTCGGCACACTGTCGGCGTCCGGCTTCCACTGGAACCTGACCCGGCCCAGCGTCGCGGAGATCGAGCGCGGCGCGAACTCGCCACGCCCGGCGGACGGTTACAACGCGCGGGGCTGGTACCCGCGGCCCGCACGCGGCCGCCGGCGCGGCATGGAGGTGCTCTCCCAGGCGCTGGCCAGCCGGATCCCGGACCTGCGGCTGCGGCACACCGTCACCGCCGTCGATCCCGAGTCCCGTACGGTGCGCACCCGTTCACCCGAGGGCGTCACCGACTTCCGCTACACGCACGACTGCGTCTCCACGCTCCCCCTGCCCGCCACCGTCGAGCTGTGCCACCGGGCGCCCGAGGCGCTCGTCGGGCGCTGCCGTGCGCTGCCCCGAAACCGCGTACGGTCGGTGGCCCTCGCCGTCCAGGGTCCGCGCCCGCGCGACACCGGGCACTGGCGGTACTACACGCGTGAGGACGTGCCGTTCACCCGCCTCGTCTTCATGACGGAGTTCGACCCGGACATGGCACCCGAAGACGGCTGGGGCGTGCTCGCCGAGGTGCTCGAACCGTCCGAGGGGCCGCGCGCGGCCGACGACGCGCTGGTGGCCGACGTACTGCGCGGGGTCGGGACGGTCGGACTGCTCGGCCCCGGCAGCCGGGTCGTCGGGTCCCGGGTGTTCACGAGCGACCCCGGCTACGTCGTCTTCACCGACGAGGCCCGGAAGACCGCCGACGAGGCCACCCGCTACCTCGCCTCCCTCGGCATCACCCCGCTCGGCCGCTACGGCACCTGGACCTACTCCTCCATGTCCCAGGTCATGGAGGAGGCCTTCAACTGGGCGGCGCGGCGTTCGGCCCCGGCGACGACATGACCCGGACAGCAGACAGGGAGATCCCCTTGCCCAGCACCACGAACCACGGATTCCTCGCGCTGGAGGGCGTCGACGGATCCGGGAAGACGACGACCGCACGGCTCATCGCCGAACACGTACGTGCGCAGGGACGGCCCCTGTCCCGCATCGGCCAGCACTCGTGGCTCGATCCGCAGGCGGCGCGCGTCATCATCGACGTCCGCGAGGACCGGCCGCACCGGCACAGCCACCGGCGGATCACCGAGGCCTACTTCCGCGACAAGCAGTTGCAGGCCGGCGCGATCGGTGACCTGCTGCGTGACCGCACCGTGCTGTCGGACCGCTACATCTTCAGCGACGCGGCCTACCTGGAGGTCCTCTACGGCATCCCCGCCCGCGAGACGCTGGACCGCCACCACGCGCACGGCACACTGCTGCCCGACCTGATCGTCTACCTCGACGTTCCCGTCGCACTGGCCACGGACCGCGTCGTCGCCCGCGGCAAGAGCATGCGGCACTACGAGAACAGCTACACCCTCGACAAGGTCAGCACGGTGTACCGTGCGCTGCTCCTCGACGACCCGCCGCCCTACCTCCCGCCGGTGCACGTGTTCCGCAACACCACCGGTGCGCACGAGGACAGCCGGATGCGCGCCCTGTTCCGTGCCGTGGACGCCGTGGCCGCGCTCGGACGCGACATGCTGGAGACCTCGTGAGCCGCCTGGACGTCGTCATCCCGTGCCACAACGGCGCGCACTGCGTGGGCCGGCAGCTCGCGGCGCTCGGCCGGCAGCGCACCGACGCCGACTGGGGTCTGGTGATCGTCGACGACGGCTCGACCGACGCCCTCGCGGCCGCCGTCGACGACCACCGTCGCCACCTGCCACCGGACACCCGAATCGTGACCCGCCCCGTGCGCGGGGGCACCGGGGCCGCCCGCAACACGGGCGCGCGCGCGGCCCGCGGCGACCGTCTGCTGTTCCTGGACGCCGACGACGAGATCGCCGACGACCACATCGCGGCGATGGCGGCGGCCCTCGACCGGGCCGAACTGGCCACGGCCGGCATCGACTACCGGCGGCTCAACCCGCCCGAGGTGCTGCGCCGCACACCGCCCGACCAGCTCCCCGACATCCTGACCGCGAGCCTGTTCAAACCGCACGTGTTGGGCGGGCTGATGGGGATCTCCCGAGGTCTGTTCGAGGAACTGGACGGCTTCGACGAGCGGTTGCCCGCGCTCGCCGACGTCGACCTGTCCTGGCGGGCGCAGTTGGCGGGCCGCACCATCGGCGTGGCGGACACCGTCGTGTCGGTCGGCATCCGTGCCACGCACCGCGGCAGGTTCCGCCGGGGCCGGTTCCAGGGGCACGACATCGTGGCCCTGCGCCGGAAGTTCGCCGCGCACGGCACCGACCCCGTGACCTGGCGCGGCCACCTGGCGGACTGGCTGCACCTGCCGGTCACGGCCGCACGCGCGGGAGCCCCGGCCGCCCTGTCCGCCCTGGTGTGGGAACTCGGCTGGCAGACGGGCGTCCTGGACGCCCTCAGGTCCGAGCTGCGCATCCCGTCCCCCCTCACCGCGCCGGAGACGTCATGATCACCCTGTCCCGGGGGCTGAACCCGCACGAGACCGCCTGGGCGGAGCCGGTCGTCCCGGACCGGCCCCCGTTCACCCTCCTGCACGGCAGCCCCTCGTACATCAACGTGCTCGACGCGCTCGGCGCCCAGGAAGCGGTCCGGGCCCTGCGCAACCGGACCGGCGTGGCCGCCTGCGCCTCGTTCAAGCACACCTCCCCCGCGGGCATCGCGCTCGGCGGCCCCTTCGCGCCGGGGGACGAGGACTTCCACGACCGGGGGCTGCTGCCGTACGACGCCCTCGGCCGGGCCGTCGTACGGGCCCGGAACACCTCGCCCAAGTGCTCCTACGGGGACTTCGTCGCGGTGTCGGAGCCGGTCATTGCGGCACAGGTGCCGCTGTTCGCGAACGCCATCGGCGTGATCGCCCCGGACTTCACCCCCGAGGCGCTCGCGGAACTCTCCCGCTTCCACCACGGCCGGTTCATCCTGCTGCGCGCCCACGGGACCGAGGAGCGGGCCGGGCGCAGCGTGAGCGCGCGGGAGTCCGTCGAGACGGCGGGGCTCCGGCTGACGCGCTCGGCCGCACCGCTGCAGGGGTTCGCGGGCGGGACGCGCTCGGAGTGCGGCACACCCGGCAGCGCGGACGACCTGGCCGTCGCCGTCGAGGCCGTCCGACACGCCCAGTCGAACGCCATGGCCTTCGTCGTGGACGGCGCCACGATCGGCATCGGCATGGGGCAGCAGAACCGCCTGGACTGCACCCGCCTGGCCGCGGCCCGCGCCCGGACCTGGCAGCGCCGGCGGCATCCGGACGTCCTGGGCCTCGGGTTCCGGGCGGGCGTGGGGCCCGCGGAACGCGCGGTGTGGCGGGCGCGGCTCGCCGAGGGCGACCTGACCCCCTCGGTCCGCGACGAGTTCGCCGGGGTGCTGGCGGACCCTCGGGACGCCGACCGGGAACCGGACTGGAACGCGACGCCACCGCTGTCCGGGGTGACCCTGGCGGCCGACAACCACTTCCCGTTCGTCGAGGTTGTCGAGATCGCGGCCCGCCTGGGGGTCGGCCAGCTGGTCACGCCCGCCGGCTCGACCGCGGCGGACGCGCTGCGGGACGCCTGTGACGCCCATGGCATGAGCTGGATCGTGACCGGTGAGCGCTTCTTCCGGCACTGACACCGGCCCCCTCGCACGGCCCTGGCGGCTGCCCGACTGGCGCCGGCGCGCCGTGGCCGTCATCGACGCCCGGCTGGCCGCGGCGGGCCTGCGGCGCACCGGGCCCGTCGAAGATGTCAAGCGCTGGGAGCTGTCGGCCGTGCTGCGCTGCCCGACCAGCGGAGGCGCGGTGTTCTACAAGCAGTCGCTGCCGTCCCTGGCACACGAGGGCCGGGTGCTGGCCCTGCTGGCCGACCGCCACCCCGGTCTGGTGCCCGAGGTCCTCGCACCCGGGCCGCCGCGCGAGGGCTGGTGCACCCGGGAGGTCCCTCTGCGGCCGGGCACGGAACTACCCGACGACGAACGGGGCCGGGCCCTGGCCGTCCTCGGCACGGTGCAGCGCGACTGGCTGGGCCGAACCGCCGAACTCACCGTCGCCGGCTGCTGGGTGCGCACTCCGCGGGCGCTGGCCGGCCTGGTGGCGTTGGGGGGGCGCAGCGATCTGTTCGGGCCGGACTCGGGGCTGCCGGACGCGCTGAGCGCACCGGAGTCCGCCCGGCTGGCCGCGGCCTGCGCCCGGCTGCCCGAGCTGTGCGCGGCACTGGTCGCGGCGCCGCCCGGCGAGAGCCTCGTCCACGGCGACCTGCACCCGGGCAACTGGGGCGTGACCCCCGCGACCGGCCGGACCGTGTTCCTGGACTGGGCGGAGGCCTCCGTCGGCCACCCGTTCCTGGACGTCGCGGCGGCTCTCAGAAGCTGTCCGGACGCCGGGGTCCGAGCCCGGGCCCTCGACCGGTACTTCGCGAGCTGGTCGCCGCTGATGTCGGCCGCCGAGTGCCGGGAGGTGTGGCGGCTCGCCGAACCGGTCGCCGCGTTCAACCAGCTGGTCACCTACACGCACTTCATCGACACGGCGGAACCGCACGAGCGGCCGGGCTGGGCGCCACGGCTGCTGGGGTGGGCGCGGGGACTGCTGCGGACCACGGACACGGCCGGGCGGAGCCGAGGGCACGCCTGCCTCCCTTGAATACGCCCCGCGCGCCCCCGCCCATGCGCCCTTCCGCCGACCCGGCCCCCGCCCGCCCCGTGGCGGCCGTCCCCGCTTCCCGCACGAAGGAGACACCGACATGTGGTCCACCCCCTCGACACCCGTCCTCGTCACCGGCGGTGCCGGCTTCATCGGCAGCCGCCTCGTCCGTTCCCTGGCCGCGTCGGGCCACCCTGTCCGGGTCCTGGACGACCTCACGACGGGCCGGCCCGAGTCCGTCGAGGCGGTCCCGGGGGCCACCCTGGTTCGCGGCAGTGTGCTGGACGCGGACGCGGTGGCCGAGGCCGCGCGCGGGACGGGGCTGGTGCTGCACCTCGCGGGCGTCGTAGGCATGCGTCTCGCGGCACAACAGGCCGGACTCGCCTACGCCGTGGGCCACCAGGGGACGGCGAACGTCCTGGCGCACACCGGGGACACGCCCGTCGTACTCGTGTCCAGTTCCGCCGTCTACGGGCTCAGCGACAGCACCGCGGAGCTGCGCGAGGAGACGACCGTGGACCGGGCCGTCCCGCTGGCGTACGACGGCGGCGCCCCGGGCTACTCCACCGGCAAGTGGGAGATGGAACGGCTGGGGCGCGCGGCCGCCCGGCACCGGCCCGTGCTCACGGTGCGGCCCTTCAACGTCGTCGGCCCCGGCCAACTGGGGCGCTACGGCATGGTGCTGCCGACCTTCTTCCGGCAGGCCGAGTCCGGGGAGCCGCTGACCGTGCACGGCGACGGCAGCCAGCGCCGCTGCTTCACCGACATCGACCAGTTCACCCGCCGCCTGCTCGACCTCACGGCCACCGAGGCCGCGTGGCGGCCCGGCGCCAACGTGTTCAACATCGGCTCCCGCACCGAGACGACCATCGCCGGCCTGGCCCGCCTGGTCCTCGACGCCACCGGCAGCACGGCGGGCTTCGTCCACGTGCCGTACGAGTCGGTCTTCCCCGGCCGCACCGACGTGACCGGCCGTGTGCCCTGCCTGGACCGGCTGACCGCGGCCGTCGGCGAGACCGACTGGCTGTCCGCCGCGGCACTGGTGCGCAAGACGGCACAGGCACGGCGGGCCCACGTGCTCACCGCCGCCCGGTGACGGGTTCGCCGCGTGCGGGTTCACGCAAGAAGAACGGCATTTCGTTGACGCGTTTCCGCGGCCACGAGAACCTTTTCCCAGACATTCAGCACGGAGGAGCTGCACCATGAAACTTCAGCTGCCGGCTCCCGGGGAAACCATATTGGCGATGCTCAAACTCCCCGGAGAAATGTGCAATATCAACTGCCATTACTGCTACGAGCGGCGCAAACCGTACCCCAACGCCCTCATGCTGAAGCCGGAGGTGCTACGCAAGTTCCTCGCCCTGTGCGGCGGGCGGCCACTGGCGGTCGAACTGCACGGTGGTGAGCCGCTGCTCGTCGGCCGCCGCAAGATGGCCGACCTGTTCGGCGAACTGCGGCGCTACGAGGGTCCGGTGACGGTCTCGATGCAGACCAACGGGATCCTCCTGAACGAGGCGTGGCTCGATTTCTTCGACCGTGAATGGTCAGACATCGAGATCGGCATCAGCCTGGACGGGGACGAGCAGGGCAACGCGCACCGCGTCGACTTCCGGGACCGCCCCACCTACCGCAAGGTCACCAAGGCGCTCGACGTGATGGCGGCCCGGGGCCGCAACGTCGGCGTCATCGTCGTCGTCACCCGCCGCATCCTCGGCCGGGCCACGGACGTGCTGGACTCGCTGAGCAAGTTCGAGGCCGTGAAGGTCGTCAAGCTCTCCGGGTGCCTCGACTTCAACGTGAAGACCAAGGACTACCGGACACCGAACCGCCGGTCGCTTCAGATCCTCAACCCCGACGGAGTCGGCATGCCCGGATGGGCGACGACGCCCGACGAGTACGCCGACTTCCTGATCGAGGCGTTCGAGCACTGGTCGGCGACCCGCTCCTACGGCGCGTACGTGCTGGAGCCGTTCTTCAGCATCATCCGGTCGCTGTCCGGACTGCCCACGAGCTACACGAGCTTCAGCGACCGCAAGGAACCCTTCGTCGTGACGCTCTACCCCGACGGGCGCATCGGCAGCTCGGACGAACTGAGCATGCCCGGCGCGCTGCTGGGTTCCGTCGACACGGCGACCGGGATGGACGAGCTGCTCACCCTGGACAGCAACCCGGGACTGCGCCGCGACCTGTCCGCGCTGCTCGACAAGTGCGCGGGCTGCTCGCACGAGGCCTCGTGCCGCGGCGGCGCCCTTCCCGACCGGCTCCGCTTCGAGGGGACCGGGTTCGAGGAGGAGTACTGCGACTACCGGCGCAAGGTCATCGACCACGTGGCCGCGGCCCTCCCGGCAGCGGCCTGAAAGGGAAACCGCAATGTTCCTCCTCCCCGTCATCGACGACGACGAGACACAGAACCGCTACTGGAACGCCTCGCTCGACGGCCGGGCCATCCACTCGTTCCTGCTGTGGGTCGAGCCGCACAGCACCGCCCGGGCCCGCCGTGCCGCCGAGGCGGCCGCTGCCGGGGCGCCGGACCCCACGGAGGTGCCCGACGCGCTCACCCGCGCCCTCGCCGGCCTCGCCGACGACCCGGACATCGCCGTCGACCCCGCCGAGGTGAGCACCTCCCTGCTTCCGCTGCGGGCCGGTCCGCGTCTCGCCGTCCTCCACGGCCTGCGCGAGGACGGCGGCCGGCTGCGGCTGGCCCCGGCCGCCGCGCGGGACCGGGCGGCGGTCGGCGACGCCGTGCGGGTGCTGGACGGCGTCGGCCTGCGGTACGTCGTCGACCTCGCCGTGGGCGCGGTGGTCCTCGGCGACGCGGTGCCGGCCGACGTGTGCGACGTGGCCCGGCTCTCCCCGGGCGAGTCCGACGCGCTGTCCCGCGCCGAGGCGCTGCTGCGCGAGGGCGCCAGGTCCTGGATGGACCAGTGGCTGCGCACCGAGGAGGCCGTCGGCGCCCGCAGCGGTCCGCTGTCCGGGACCGACCGTGCCTGGCTGACCGGTGTCTTCGCCGACTCCCTCGCCTTCCAGCTGTACGACCGGCTCGCCGCCCGCCGGTCCGAGGACACCCCGGAGCCCGTCGCGCGCCGCCGGCGGGAGATCCTCCACGGGCTTCGCGCGCTGCGTGCCGGACTGCCGGGCCGGGTCGGCGAGACGGTCGGCATGGGCATCGTCGCCGAGCTGATCGGCACCACCTACCCCTGCTGGAACCGGCGGCAGTTCGCCGTCAAGTCCCCCTTCGACTACATCCGCGAGATCCGGCCGTTGACGGACGCCGAGAAGGCGGAACACCTCGACCGGTGGGCCGCCCCGAGCGCCGTACGCTGACCGCCGCCCCGAAAGGACCGGAGACCATCATGACCGAAGCCGATACCATCGAGGCGGCCGCGTCCGTCACGTCGTTCCAGGCCGATCTGACCGCGCGGCTGGTGGAACACCGTGCCGAGCGGGCGCGCACGCTGCTGGCCAGCCTGCGCAGTCTCGTGCCGGGCACGCAGCTCGATGGCCCGGACGGGGCGCCGGACGCCTTCGACAACGCCGTCCTCCACCACGCCTTCCAGCAGGCGCGCCTCGCCGCGCGGACCCGCGACGCGGACCGGGCCCGGCGGGCCGTGCGCCTGTGGCAGACCCGGGCGGCGCTGCGGGCCGAGGCCGTGCAGACGGCCGTCGGTCCGGTCATGGTGCTGCGCGCGACGGACTGCGACGCCGTAGACGACGACCGCCTCGGCAGCAGGATGTACTTGCTCGGCAGGTCGCCCGAGCAGGACGCGGCGGAGCGGGCGCGCATCGCACGGACCCTGAACGAGGCCGTCGACGCCGCACTCGCTGTCGGCGGCGAGGTGCTGCGCTCCTCCACCGCCGTCGTCATCTGGACCGAGGCTGTACCGCTCGGGGCGACCTGCCGCAGCTACACGTTCGACTTCCTGCCCGGCACCGTCGTCCTGAACTGGACCGACGAACCGCTGCGCCTGGGCGAGACCCTCGTGCACGAGGCCACGCACTCCTGGCTGAACGAGTCCTTCGACGCCGAGGGCGTGTCCTTCGCCGACGACGGCCCCCGCTTCCACTCCCCGTGGAAGAACGAGGACCGTCCGGTGTTCGGGATCGTGCACGCGGCCCTCGCCTTCGCGAACGTCATCCAGTACCTCTCGCGCATCCAGCCGGCGCGGGACGACGACTCGCAGCTCGCCGCCGTGCTGCGGCGGCGCCTTGAGGTGGAATTGGAGTCGCTGGAGGTCGGCCACGCGTCGGCCCTCACCTGCTTCGACCAGGTACCCAGCGAACCGCTGCGCACGTACCTGCGGGCCGCCGTCGCCGACGCGCGGCGCGCGGGCTGACGGCGGCACCGGTGCCGGGTCCACCCTACCGTCGCCTGGGCCCGTTGCCCGTCCTCACCGCCGAGGACCTGCGCGAGCCCGTACGAACGCTGCTGACCGATCCCACGGCCGAGGTGAGCGGCTGGACGGGTGAGCCGATCGGTTACGAGAGCTGGAGCAGGGCAAGCGACGGGCTGTACGTGGTGCGGGGCACGGCCTCGTGCGACGGCGGCGACCGCGCGTGGGAGATGGTGCTGAAGCAGGTACGGCACCGCCCCTGGCGGCCCGGCCCGCGGGATCTGGCCCGTCAGATCGACGACGGCGGCGACGGGCCGGCGGACTGGGCCTACTGGCGGCGCGAGGCGCTGGTGCTGGGCTCGCTGCTCCCGTATGCCGTCGCCGGCCGGTTCGCCGCCGTCCGCTGTCTGGGGCTCGTGCCGCTGCCCGGTGACCGGCTCCGGCTCTGGCTGGAGCGGGCCGGCGGAACGCCCGGCGAGGCCTGGACGGCCCTTGAATTGCTCGACACCGCCGAGTACCTCGGCGGATTCCACGCCCGCTCGCTGCGGCAGCCGCCGCCGTCCCGGGAGTGGTGGTGCAGGCCGTTCCTGGAACAGGCCGCGCTGCGCGAGCGGTTCGCTCTGATCGACCGGGTCGCCGACGCGGAGACGAGTGCGGATCCGGCGCTGCGCGGCCTGTTCCGGCCGGGGACCGCCACGGCGTTGCGGTCGTTGGCACGCCGGCACGCCGAGGCCGTCCGGACGATGCGGTCCCTGCCTGCCGGGCTGGTGCACCGGGATCTGACGCCGCGCAACCTGTTCCGGACGGCGCGGAGCACGGTAGCGATCGACTGGGGCCAGGCGGGGCTGGGGCCGGCCGGCGAGGACCTGGCCACCCTCGTCCTGTCGTCGGCGGCGGCCGCAGATCTGGACCCCGCCGCCACGCTCGCCCTCGGGTGCGCGGCCGCCGCGCGCCACGCCACGGGGATGGCGGAACAAGGGGGCCCGTGCGACCCGGAGGACGTGGCCCTCGCCTACCGCCTCGTGGCCGCCTACCACTTCGGACTGCCCGTGGTGCGGATCGCCGACCGGCTGCTCGCGCGGGACGCCGCGTCCCGTGCCGAGGCGGCCGACGATCCCGTTACGCGGCGGCGGGTGGCCGTGATGACGGCCCTGATGGAACAGGCGCAGCGGGACCTGTGAGTACGGCGGCCCGATGAGGGCGGGCTCGCCGGCCGAAGCCCTCCGCACGCCGGGCAGAGACCTTCCGCACGTCGGACGCAAGTCCTCCGGCTGCTGGGCGAGAGCCCTCCGGCTTGCGGCCGTCAGGCCGGGCCCGACGGCCGCATGCCGGTCATGGTGAGCCGACCGCGCTCCAGGCGCAGCCGGTACCAGCTCCCCCGGCCCACGATCCGCGGCAGTGCGCAGCCGTGGGCCGCCGACAGGTGCGCCAGCGTGGCGGGGATGGCGTCGCCGTGCGAACAGGCCACCGCGTGGCCGCCGTCGTGACGGGCGGCGATCTCCACCAGCGCGCCAAGGGCCCGGCCGGCCGCCCACGCGCCGCCCAGCGACGGGCCGATGGGAGCGAAGACCCCTTCGGTCCAGGCCGACGGCTCGGCGAACCCGCGCGCCTCCCGCAGCCGGTCGTCGGCCACCACGGGGACCCCGGCGACGGCGGCCAGCGGGGCGACGGATTGCCGGCAGCGCAGTGAAGGGCTGCTGTAGACGGCGTCGACCCCCTCGTCGAACACCTCGCCGAGGACTTCCGCCTGCCGCGTTCCCTCAGCACTCAGCGGACGCAGATCGTCGTCCCCGCTCCACTCCGCACGCGGCGACGAGGCACAGTGCGGAACCAGATCCAACACAATGGTGCATGAATTCGCGAACATAGCGCGCATCATGCCCGGGCCGGTCGACGGAGTCCAAGAATTAGCGGGTATCCGCAAAAAAGTTGACCACGCGGATCCCGCCACGGAACCTGAAGCTCAAATGGAGTGCAGGGCGGGCACGTTCCGCAGGCTACGGAGTCGGTATGGAATTGGTCGACACAGCGGCGCACCACGGTGTGCGGGAAATAGCCCGGGAATTCCTTGAGCACGGCGCTCCGTTCCTCTGGCCGGAGCTGCCCGACCTCACCGGCCTGCCGCCGGACCGCATCGCCGCACTGCCTCCCCTGCCGTACGGCGACCCGGCGTTCAGCGCCCGGCTGCTTCGGGAGCAGACCGACACCACGACGACGGACTCCTCCCGCCCCCCGGCAGCGGTGGAGCAACAACTCGCCTGGTTGTGCACCACGTTGCCGGGATGGCGAGCCGGCCGCGTGCACCATCCGCTGTGCGGTCCCGGCAACTACGCGGCCGCGCTGGGCGGTCACGGTCTGACCGCGTACGTCGGCGTCGACGCGGGCCCCGCGGTGGTCGAACACGCCCGCCGTCGCTTCGCCGGGCAGGACCACATCCGGTTCGTGCTCGGCGACGCGACGGAGACCGCCGCCCCGCCGGAGGAGCCCGCCTGCGACACGCTGCTGCTCACCTACGACGCCGCCAACTTCTTCGCGCCGCATGCCCTTCGGGCGCTTCTCGGCTCTCTGGTGCGGGGGCTGCGCCCGGGCGGCACCGCCGTCCTCGACCTGCGACTCGCCGAGGACGGCACCGCGGGGTTCGACGAAGGACGGCGCGTGCACCGGCGCCGGACCGGCTCGGTGTTCCGGGACGGCCCGCACCTGCTGCTCAGCGAGGGGTTCACCGCCGCGGACGGCGCCCTGCTCGGTCACCGCATCGTCGCGGTGGACGACGGCCCCGGCGGCCGACCGCCCGAGGTCTTCCACTCCGTGCTGCACGTCCCGACCGCCGCGCAGCTCACCGCCGCTCTCACGGCCGCCGGACTCGAGGTGTGCGTGCGAGGACGCCCCTTCGCCGGCTCCGACGACCCCAATCTCGCGCGGCACCTCGTCGCGGCGCGCAAGCAGCGCACCACCCACCGCACCCTTCCGTGGAGGCAGCCATGAAGATCACGTTTCTCGGGCACGCCGGTGCCCTCGTGGAGGCCGACGGCGTGAAGCTCGTCTGCGATCCGTGGTTCTCCGAGGGCGGGGCCTT
The DNA here is from genome assembly GCF_042891825.1 of Streptomyces sp. NPDC001852. Lineage (NCBI taxonomy): Bacteria > Bacillati > Actinomycetota > Actinomycetes > Kitasatosporales > Streptomycetaceae > Streptomyces > Streptomyces sp. NPDC001852. Next base: position 8,350 of record NZ_JBIATN010000033.1, on the reverse strand, counting down.
CCTGTCGGGATGGCACCAGCTGCCCGACAACAGCTCCTGCGCTCCACTCGTGCACGAGGCGACCCATGTGTACGTGTCGCACGACCACCAGGACCACTTCGACTCCGACGTGCTCAACGCGCTCGACCCGTCGGTCACGCTGCTGATGCCCGACTACCCCCTGCCGACCTGGAAGCGGCTGATCCGCACGCTGCGCGGCCCGGCCCCCGTCCTGCTCGGCGACCAGGAGGTCTTCCGAGCCGGCCCGCTCCGACTGCGCCTGATCCACTCCCCCACGCCCAGGCACCAGGACTCGGCCCTCGTCATCGAGGACACCGTCACCGGCCAGGTCGTCGTCAACCTGAACGACTGCCAGGTGGACCGCGACCAGTTGCGGACCATCCGCCGGCTCCATCCACGCATCGACGTCGTGCTGGCCCAGTTCTCCGGCGCCACCTGGTTCCCGTTCGCCTACTCCTTCCCCGCCGCGGAACAGACGGAGGCGGCCCAGCGCAAGAGAGTCAACTCCATGCGCCGGTGGACCCGTTACATGCAGGCCCTGGCCCCGCGCAGCGCGGTCGCGTTCGCCGGGCCGCCGGCCCTGCTCGACCCGGAGCTGGCCCCGCACTTCTTCGCGGAGTCCTCGGTGTTCACCACGCCGCCCGAACTGCTCGCATGGCTGCGCCACGAGCACCCGGACCTGGCGGAGCGCACCGTGGCACCGCTGCCGGGCGACGAACTCGACGTGGCCACGGGCCGGTTGACCGCCGACCCGAGGATCCGGCAGGAGTTCGACTGGGAGAACAACCTCGCGCCCTACATCGCGGACTACGCCCGCAGACGGGCCCCCGCCATCGCCGCGGTGGTCGCCAAGCACCCGGAACCGCGGCACGGCCTCTACGACGGCTTCGCCGCCCAATTCAAGGCGCTGTTCGCGGCCGGGGAGAGCCTGTGCCGGGCCGTCGACGCCGTCGCCGCCTTCGACGTGCGCGGCGCCGGGGGCGGCTTCTGGCTCGTCGACTTCCGCTCTCTTGAGGTGCGCGAGGGCACCGGGCCGGAGACCGACGCGCACGACTACCGCTTCACCCTGTCGTCGCGGTACCTGCCGGAGATCCTGGAGGGCGGGACGAGCTGGGAGGAGTTCTTCTTCTCGTTCCGCTTCAGCGCCTGGCGTCCCGCCATCGGCGCGTACAACGAGGAACTCATGTCGGTGCTGCGGTGCAGCGATCCCGACGACCTCGCCGAATACCTGCGGCGGACGGCACAGGGCGGCGAGCGCCCGGCCGGCACGTTCATGCTGGAGACGCCGAGGGGGACGTACCGGGTGTCCGACACCTGTCCCCACCTGGCCGCGCGGCTCGGCCCGCAGGACTACGACCCGGAACTGGACGCGGTGGTCTGCCCTCAGCACGGCTGGCGCTTCGCCCTGCCGGACGGCGCCTGCGCCAACGGCCGGGCACAACTCGGCGTCTCGCCGGCCGGCCTGGCGGCGGATCCGGACACCCCGACGGACGCCCCGCTGCGTCCCCGAGAAAGGCAGGAACGCCAGTGATCGACTACGCGGCCATGGAACGGCAGCTGAACGCGGCGCACGAGCCCTGCTTCCGCGCCGACCCCTTCCCGCACTACGTGTGGGACGGCATCCTTCCCGCCGACACCCTGCGCGCCGCCGCCGACGCCTTCCCGGACACCGCCGTGATGACGGCGAAGCCGGGCATTCCCCGCTGGCACTCCCAGGACCGGCAGCTGGCCGGGCCGGCCCTGCGGGACCTGTGCGAGGCCCTGCTCGGCGACGACCTCGCCGCCTTCCTCGGCAAGGTGACGGGCGTGGCAGGGCTGCGTACGGAACCGGACGGGGACTGGGGCAGCTACCGGCTCGCCGGCCATGGCGCCGTCCATCACGCGCACGTCGGCTCCAACCGGCACCCGGAGACCGGGCGGCTGCGCCGGTACTCGCTGTTCACCTACCTCACCGAGGGCTGGCGACCGGAGGACGGCGGCTGGCTCGAACTGGGCGAACCGGTCGACGGCGAGTCCCCGGCCCGGATCATGCCCTCCTTCAACCGTAGCGTCCTCATCGAGACGACGGCCCGGTCGCTGCACGGCGTGTCCGCGCTGCGGGCCCCGGCACCGGTCCTGCGCAGGACCGTGACCGTGCACTTCTGGACCGATCCGGCGGCGGACGGCGCGGCGTGAGCGGGGATGCGAGGTGAGGCACCGCCGGCTGGGCCAAAGCGGCCTGCACGTCAGCGAGTTGGTGTACGGGAACTGGATCACCCACGGCGGCCAGATCGACGAGGACCGCGCCCGCGCGTGCGTCAGGGCGGCGCTGGACTGCGGTGTGACCAGTTTCGACACGGCCGACGGTTACGCGTTCGGCATGGGCGAGGAGATCCTCGGCCGCGCGCTGGCGGGCGAGCGCCGGTCCGGGGTCGAGATCTTCACCAAGGTGTACTGGCCGGTCGGCCCCGGGCCGAACGAGCGCGGGCTGTCCCGCAAGCACATCATGGAGACGATCGACGTCTCGCTGCGACGGCTCGGCACCGACCACGTCGACCTCTACCAGGCCCACCGCTTCGACCACGGGTCCCCGCTGGAGGAGACCATGACGGCCTTCGCCGACGTGGTCCGCGCAGGCAAGGCCCTCTATATCGGGGTGTCGGAGTGGCGGGCGGAGGAGATCCGCGCCGCGCAGGGCCTCGCCCGCGAGCTGCGGGTGCCGCTGGTGTCCAACCAGGCACGCTATTCGGCCCTGCACCGTGTGATCGAGGCCGAGGTGATCCCCGTCTGCCGGGAGCTGGGTCTCGGTCAGCTCGCCTTCTCCCCGCTGGCGCAGGGTGTCCTCACCGGGAAGTACCTGCCCGGCCGGCCGCCGCCGCCCGCGTCGCGCGCGACCGACACCAAGGGGTTCGGGGGACACTTCATCGAGAAGGTGCTGCGCGAGGACATCCTCGGCCGCGTGCACCGACTGCTGCCGCTGGCGGAGGAGGCGGGGATGCCCCTGCCGGTCCTGGCCCTGGCCTGGGTCCTGCGTGAGCCGAACGTGGCGGGCGCGGTGATCGGGGCCAGCAGGCCCGAGCAGATCACCGCCAACGCCGCGGCGTGCGACATCGTCCTCGACGAGGATCTCAAGGCCGCGGTGGACGCCGTCCTGGCACCGGTGGCGCTGACCGACCCGGCCCTCACGAGCAGTCCGGCCGCCGTGTCCTGAACGGCCACCGTCCCGGCTCTTCGGTGCCTCCGGCCGCCTCCCGCGGCCGGGGGCACCGCCGACACCGGGAGGGTCCCTGCGGCCGCGCCTGGCCGGGGGCCGCCGGATCGCAGCCCCCGGCCAGGCGTCATGTCCGGAGACCGGGTGCCGGCCCGGCCAATGCGGCCCTCGCGGGCCGCGCGCTCCCCACGGGTTCCCGGCGGTGACGTGCCTCGTCCGGGATATCCGCGAGTGCCAGGTGCACGAGCGACGGCTCCATGCCCGCCTCGCGGCACCAGCGCAGCGACAGCGCGAGCGGCACACCCCGTTCCGACCACAGCCGCGTCAGCTGCCGCGCGGCCTCACCCGGCCGGTCCGAGAGGGCGCCGGGTCGCAGCAGCAGGTTGCGTCCGCGCACCAGCACCCTCAGGAAGGCGTCCCGCTCTTCGGCCATGTGCACCCAGGAGCGCGCCGACAGCTCGGGGAAGCCGAGGGGCGCACGGTAGGCGAACTCCGCGGTGGCAATGACCGAGGTCAGTAAAGCGGGCGGGAGGCCGTGCACCGCCAGTTCGGTACCGATCAGACGGATCAGCCGGCGCAGAACGTACGGACCACCGCGAGGCCCGGGTGCCATTCCCTCGCCGAGCAGCAGGGAGACGGCGCTGGACACGTCCGCGAGGAAGACGGGGCTCGGGCCCGCCGCTCCGCCGGCCACGGCCAGCAGTTCGGCGATGCCCGCGGTCAGCCGGCCGAGCAGGGGCGGCACCGTGGTTCTCCGGCCGCCCGGCACCGGCGATCCACCGGGGACGACGGGTTGCGTCAGCGCGTGTTCGGAGACGATCACCTCGAACAGCGGCCGGCGCAGGGGCGTCACGCGGCCCGCCGTCCGTCGACGCTCGGCGAACTGGATGTGCGCGACCGAGAGATGGCATCCGCAGGGGCACTGCCCGTCGCAGTGCGCGAACACGACGCCCCGAGACCGGCGGCGCACCGTGAGGCACGGCCCAAGCTCGGGCTCCATGCGCACCGGCGCGTCCGGCAGTCGGGTACCGCGCACGATACTCCCGGGCCGGACGCCGAGTCTGCGCAGGGCGGCCGTCACGGGCGGTCCGTCCTGTGGCTCCGCCCGGAGCAGGAACGTCAGTTCACCGGGTGGGGTGCCGGCCTCCCGCAGTGCGTCCAGGACATCGCCCAGCGTCTCCTGGTAGGGGCGCCTGCCGGTCCAGACGGCTCCGACGGCGCGCTGGACGCTCGGCGGAGAGGCGGGGGGCAGGTGGGCCAGCCGACTGGTGTTCAGCACCCATTGCAGGACCACGGCACCGCCGGGTTCGGGCCGCGGATGACCGGTCAGGAACCTGCGCCAGGCCGGATCCGCCACCGAGGTGAAGAGGGTGGCGCCGTCGTCCCCCGCGAGCAGGGGCCCAGGTGGGAGTCGGCGGTAACCGAGCCGTACCAGACGTTCCGCGAACGTCGACACGGCCCGGGACGCCCCAGCCGCTCCCCCCTGCGGCACGCTCTCTCGCACACACACCACTCCCCGTTTCAGTTCACAAAGGCGAACCTTGACTAGCTGTCACAAAATCCTAGTCATAGCTCGGCAGAGCTGCATCCCCTCTTGTCGACGTAGCCATTATGCGAGGTCTATTACTGTTTACGCCCATCCCCATATGGCCTTAAAACTTACCAAAAGGGTGCGACACGCCTTTCTCGTCTCACTTAATTCCGGTGTTGACCATCGAGTCATGCCGTGCCAGCATCTGGACCCAAGGCAGTCAAATAAGTCACAACACGAGTCACTTATCACTGCCAGTAGGAAGTGAGGACTAAAGATGAATCGCTTAAGACGCCTGTCGGCAGCCGTCGCACTCCTGCTGTGTTTCGCCACCCCGGTGGCGTCCGCCGCACACGGCGGGCAGTCGGCCAAGCCCGGATCGCCGGCCGGGACCACCACCGGGATCGCCGCGCCCGCACCCGACGGGTTCCCGATCGACAAGGACATCCCGCTCTGCTGCTGACAGCGTGTCCTCAACGCGTGAAGGCGGCAGAGGCGTTCCTTCCTCTGCCGCCTTCATGGCTGTCACATTCCCTTCCGCGCCGTTCCTACGTGCGCGACGTCAGCTTCTGGCCCGTCAGGAAGGTCTCCCGGTGCCCCATGCACCGCATGCTCTGCCGGTACGCCCACACCGCGCGCTCGTCCTCACCGCAGAGCCTCAGGATCTCGGCCAACTCGGCCCAGGCGAACGCCGCCTGGCGGTTGGCCTCCGACGCCTCCAGCATCAGGGCACCCCGCTCGTAGGCGTCCTGGGCGGCCTCCCGGTCCCCGAGCGCCAACCGGGCCGCGGCCAGCACCAGATGGTTGCGGGCGCTCTGCAACCGGTGGTCGGGGCCGAGCAGTTCCAAGGCCCGTTCGGCGTGACCGATCGCGGCCTCGGCGTTCCCGAGGCGCAGTTCGACCTGCGCCAGGGCGGAGAGGCAGTAGGCGACGTCCACGCTGCTGCCGACCTCGCGCAGACTCGTGAGACTCTGGTCGAGCACGTCACGGGCGGCCTCCGGCTGCGCCGTCTCCGACTGGAGGAGCAGCATGGCGTAGGCGTTCCGCAGCCGCGCCAGAGCTCGCTGGTCCTCGCCCTCCGCGTAGATGGCCAACGCCTTCTCGATCAGCGTGAGGGCGTCCGCGGTGTTGCCGTTGCGGTACATGACCACGCTGGCGTTCCAGTACGCGGCGCCGAGCGCCCGGGAGTCCGTGACCGTCCCTGCCTGTTCGATCGCCTGGGTGGCGAGGTACGCCGCCCGGTGCATGTCGCCGCGCTCCATGTACACACCCACCAGAGTGGAGAGCAGCTCGATGCCGATGACGGTCGGCCCGAGCTGGAGCTTCTCCAACTCGGTCAGGGTGGCCTCCGCCACCTCGATGGCGTGGGACAGGTCGCCCAGCTCCCGATAGCACCGGCACAGCGCGATCACGGTGGGGAGACGCGGCACCAGGTCGGGACGGTCCAGGGAGGCCGCGTGCAGGGATTCGAACCGGGCGACCGCTTCCTCCAGCCGGCCACCGTGCTCCAGCGACCGGGCTATGCCGCACTCCGCCTTGTACCAGACCTCGGGCCGGTCTGCGAGGCTCACCTTCTCCTGAAGCGTGCGGTACGCCTCGAGCGAAGCCTCCGGGTCCCCGTTGTTCAGGGCCATCTCGGCGTAGTTCAGCTCTACCTGGAACTCGTTGACCGAGATCTCCGCGGGGACGCCGGTCAGGTCGGATGGGTCGCAGCCCAGCCGCCTGGCCAGTTGTGCGAGCACGTCAGCCGACGGCGCCCGCTTGCCCGCCTCCAGCAGCGAAATATAGCTGGCGGACAGGTCGTCGCCGGCGAGATTGGCCTGGGACATTCCGGCCGCCCGACGCAGGCGTCGGATGCGTGCACCGACTTCCCCCGAGATCTTCACACCTGCTCCTCGGCCACATTGACGGGCATTACCAATCAGTCAAGTTTAGCGCAAACCGCTGGCCGCCGGGGAACCAATCCGTTTGAGCCAGAACTCAGCCCGCGACCACCCCTCCCGGTCCCATCGCCGACCGCCGTCACCATCGTCTTCCCAGGTGAACGCCATCACCATGAGCCGTCCCCGAGTATCCGAGCCGATTATTGACAGCAGTCAGTCCTCCGGTCACCTTCTCAGTCAGCTTCCGCCCCCCGAAACGGCGACCAAAACGACGGGACGCACGCTTCCGGGCGCCCCGCCCGCGCGGGTGCGCCCCGCCGCCGCACCACAACCGACCACACCGACCAAGGGAGCCCCGTGCGTAGCTCAACGAACCCCACACCTGTGCGCCGCAGCAGCCTCCGGATACCCGGCGGCGAACAGCGGGCCGTCCCGCTACGGCCGACCGTGGAGGAGAGGCTCGGCGCCGTCATGCCCCTCGACGAGCGCCAGCGCAAGCTGGTGGCACTGCTGCTCGCCGGGCACACGGACGCGAGCGCGGCCGGCCGGCTCGGCGTCAGCCCCCGCACGGTGACGAACATCCTCCGCTCGCTCATGGACAGACTGGGGGTCGACAACCGCTTCCAGTTGGGGGTGGCCCTCGGCAGCCGGATGCGCGTACCCGACCGCCCGAACCACCCGCCCCGGCCCGTCCCGAGACCGAGCGAGCCGATGCCCGAGTTCGACGTCTCGATGCCGTCGGCCCGCCGCGAGGCCGGTGCGTAGGCCGCACGGCGGCAGGTGGCCCGGAGAGCCGACCGGGCGCCGATAACGATGTCGCGCGCTTTGGCCCGCACCCCGTGCCGTCGGCGACACGATCGGAGCCGCAACGTGGCCGGATCATCCCGAAACCACCGACCGGGCCTGCGTGTGGTTCGACGGGGACCGTGCGAACCGACGCCGCGCTCGCGCCGGCGCCACACGAGACCCCCGGTTGCCCCTCGTCGAGCATCTCGGGCGTCAGGTCGCCGCGCCGAACACGCGGACGGTGGCAATAGCGGCCGAACTCCAGCGGCGGCTGGTCAACCTCGAACTCCACCAAGACCTCAGGCCTGACCGGCAGGAAACGCACCGGATCCGCACCGGGCAGCCCGGCCACCGTGCCCGGCAGCTCGCGCATCTCTTCGCCGACCGCGTGCAAGAGCGGCGCCACGGCCAGGCGGACCTGTTGAGCGAGCGGCAGACTCACGCCAACCGCCCGCATCTGGCCGCCCGTTGGCCCGCCCAGCACGAGGGCCTGCGCCGCCGGTGCCCTGCCGGTCACCGCGATGATCACGGCCTCGATGGAGTGGCCCTCGCCCCACTTCGCCCAGCCCGAGGCCAAGCCGGCAGCGTACGGAACGTCGGTCCGCTTGCCCACCAGGCCCTCCACACCCGCAAACGCTCCCACCCACTAGAGGGCTTGCCCGCGATCCTCGGTGGCAGGAACCGCGCGCAGAGTGGCCGGGGCGGCCTCGAGCAGGCGCAGAAGCTCGGTGCGGCGCTCGGTATATGGGCGAGGCCGCCAGTCGGTGTTGCCGACGGCGAGGACGTCGAAAAGGGCGACGTGGACGGTGAAGTCGGCGCCGCGTCTGGGGCCGCGACGGCCGGCCTGGCTCTGCAGCCGGTCCTGAGCTTGGCGTTTAACCTCGCAGGTCACCCGACCTGCTGATCTGCGGTTCTTGCCGGGACAGCGGAGGCGGCCGTTCTCCACGCTTCGAGATGTCG